>JBAUZB010000298.1:0-7433 GCA_049585095.1 Candidatus Tumulicola sp. | reverse complement strand
TGCCAACAGGGCGCAAGCCGCAGCCGCCACGCGAAAGCCGTCGATGTAGGCGCCCTGCACGACCGTGATTTCGCGCGCGTCGTTCAGGCGCGCACCCGCCATCGAACCGCGTTGAGCGTCGATTGCGCGTTCCTGCTCGGGTGAGAGACCGGCGACGTGCATGCGCGAGTCCAGCCTCGCGTTGAACGCCGCCGCGAGGATGGCACCGAGCACGGCAATGGCCAGGAGCCCGGCGATTCGCGACACCGCGTTGTTGATTCCCGAAGCCAGTCCAACGTGCTGTTCGGCAACCGAATCGATCAGGGTTGCGACCAGCGGCGCCACGGTGAGACCCATACCGACGCCGACCAGCAGGATGCTCGGAAAGACCCCGCTCCAGTAGTGCAGGTTCGGCAGCAGTGTAAAAGCGACGAAACCGAGGGCCGCGATCGAGGGTCCGGCAACCAGCATGGTCCGCCGGCCCAGCCGGTAAACGAGCGCGCCGGCGTATCGCGACAAAATGACGATCAGCGCGAGAAACGGGAGCATTGCCAATCCGGTGAACGTTGCGCTGTACCCGTCGACCAAGATCATGACGAACGGCAAGAAGAAGAATAAACCGCCGAGTGCTCCGTAGAGCAAAAACGTCATCGCGTTGATGCCGGCGAACGCGCGATCGGCGAACATCTCCAAAGGCAAAATCGGGTTTGGGATCCGTCGCTCGAAGGCCACGAAAACACCAAGGGTCAACGCGCCGGCTGCGAGCGCGCCGGCAGTTTGCAGGTCCCAGCCTTGTAAACCGCTGACGACGAACGCATACACTACGGCGCCGAGTCCGAGCGTTATCAACGCCGATCCCGCCCAATCGAGCGATCCGCTCGCCGATTCATCGCGGCTCTCCCGCACATGTCGCAGAGCGATCGCCAGCACCGCCGCCACGACCGGAACGTTGATGAAGAACACCCAGCGCCAGCCCAAATGATCGACGATCGTGCCGCCGGCAACCGGGCCGATGGCGCCGGCGACCGCGGTGAGACCCGACCACGTACCGATCGCGCGGCCGCGCGCTTCGCCGGTGAAGGAGGCGCCGATAAGTGCCAGGCTCGCCGGCGCCAGCATCGTACCGCCCGCTCCTTGCAGCACGCGAGCCGCGATCAGCGCGCCCATCGTCGGTGCAAGGCCGCAAAGAATCGACCCGGCGGCAAAGACCACGACGCCCATGACGAAAAGCCGCTTGCGCCCGTACCGATCGCCGAGGGCACCGGAGAGCAGCATGAGCGCTCCGAGCACCAGCGTGTAGGCTTCGACGACCCACTGCGCATCGAAGGCCGTCGCCCTGAAAGTGGTCTGAATGACCGGAAGCGCGATCGCAACGATCGTTCCGTCGATAAAGACGAGGCTGGATCCGAGGACCGTCGCGGCAACGATCCAGTTTCCCCGCGTTCGATCCGGCAGCGGTTGCGCTTCCATGCCGCCGGGTTTCGCTACGCAGCAAAGCGGCCCCGCGTGACGAACTTGTCGTCGCGAAGTCTCTTTCAGAGCTTGTAGGGCTCAGGGCGTTGCCGTTGAGTAGGCGGAGATCGCTCGAATTTCTATTTGACGGAGTGCCGGCGCCGGCTAGAGCTGCGCAGGACCAAAGGGGGCGTTCAACTTGGATTTGCTGCCCTTGATGGTCGAAACCGGAGCGACGTTACCGTTGGCGTTTTTGGCGAACTTAAAGATTGCCTTGGCATCAGCATCGGCTACGAAGATGTCGTCGGCGGCGTCAAATGTGACGCCACCCGGATAGTCCAAACCGGTCGCAGCGCCTTTGATCTCCCATATGGGTGCGACGTTGCCGTTGGCGCTCCCGGCGTATCCGGTGATGCTCGACCCATAGCTATTCGCGACGGCGATTTTTCCCGAGTGACCGATCGAGACGGCGAAAGGATGGTCCAACTGCGTATTCGATCCCGAGATCTCGGCAACAGGCGCAACGTTACCGGTTGCGCCTGACGCAAAGACGTGCACCGCATTGGCGCTGGAGTCGGCGACATACAATTTCCCGGCGGAATCGAACGCCATCCCTGTGGGGATTACGAGTTTGGTATTCGTCCCGGCAATCGTGTGTATCGGTGCAACGTTGCCGTTTGCATTCGCTTTGAACTCGAGGATTTGGACCGGGTAGTACGTCGAAACCCAAACGTGGCCGGCGGCATCAATCGCGAGGCCTTGGATAAGCCCGAAGTTCGTCTTGGATCCGCTAATCGTGGCGGTCGGCGCAACATTGCCGTGCGCGCCGGCCGCAAACCTCAACACCTCCGTCGCCGAGTCGTTCGCGACGAAGACTCGTTGCGTCGCATCGACGGCAATCGCAAGGGGGGAATCCAGACCGGTGAGCCCGCCAGAGATCGAGAAATGAGGACGCACGTTCCCCGAAGCGTTTTGCGTGAACTCAAGAACTGCTGAAGTGTCGCGGTTGGCGATGTAGAGCAATGGCGCAGGCGTTCCGTCTGGAACGACGCTGCGTAGCGCCGCGGGCACAACGGATGGCGTATTGCCGCGAGAACCGTCGCTGCACGCTGCCGGAACCAGTGCGAGAAGAAGGATACCAAACGACAATGCCTTACGCATTACCAAGCCTCCTACGCGCAGTTTGTTACGCACAGCGAGTATACCGCTACCGAGGTTGCGGCGCAACCCGACCGCGGCGACCGTCCGCGCGCATCGAGGCATAGCGGCATCGATTTTCTGCAACTATCCCCTCAAGCCGGCATCTAGCTCCAGGGTGCGGGGCCGGGCGCGGCCAACTCGTCGCTATGGAACATATGCTCGTTCACCTCGCCGCCACCGCCGCTTGGATTTTCGTCGTTCTCGTAATCTTCGCGTTGATCGGCGTGTACGCGACGTTTGCGTGGATCGCGGGTCTGTTGCGTCGCGGAGCCGCCGACGTCGAATCCGGCGTCGAATCGATCAAAACGAAGTTGTAGGCCCTAAAACAAAATCGTTTGATAGTCGGAGACGTGCTCGAATCCGATGCGTCGATAGAGTGCGATCGCGCGCTCGTTGAAGTCGTTCACGTGAAGCGAGAGCGTCGGCGAAGCCGTCAATAAGCGATCGCAGATAGCTCCGAGCGAGGCACCGGCGAAGCCGCGGCCGCGCAGGTCCGGAGGCGTCCATACTCCTTGCAATTGCGCGGTGTGATTGCACCAGGGACCGACGCTGCAAAAGAAGCAGAGGCGGCCTTCCGCCTCGCCGACCCACCAGCGCTCGCGCTCGATCATTTCGCGCACCGTCGCGACGAAATCCCGCGACGCGCGCCGCGGATCGTAGGCGAGTTCGTGTTCGATCATTTGTGCGGAACTTTCGACAACCTCCGCCCATTCGCCGGGGCGTGCGAGCCGCACCGTCGCGATCGGCGCAAACGGCCGGAGGCGCTGTCGATCGATCGTCATCACCAGCTGGCGATCGCGAACTAAGCGGGGCCGGCGATGCCGTGCCCGTTGGAGATTCCAGAACGCGCTCACCGTCGATCGCGGTCCGACGATCATGCGTTCTCCGCGGTGCCGCGTCGCGTGCTCGGCAAAAGCTTCGAGTGCTTGCGGATCGCAGGCCAATACGAGCTGGCGCCCAAAATATGCGGCGCCGACGACGCGCCCCTCGTCGAGCGCCACGAAGATGCCGTTTCGTGTCGCCGGCGCGCGTTCGAAGAGCACCAGATGCGTGATGAAGACGTTGTCATAGGGTGCGCGCGAAAGATACTCGAGCACGGCCCCTTCGTTGGCCGGCGACAACCGCGCAATGCGTATGCGGCTGATGGAAAACTCTACGTCAGCGGGACGACGAGAATCGGTTTAGTCGTCGGCTGCTTGCTGCCGCCTTCGGGTTCGACGCTCACCGCAACGGCGGCGGTCACGCGGGCATCGGGAGGAAGCGCGATCACCGCCACGCCGTGGGCGTCCGGTACGAAGGTCAACGAGGGCGACATTTTGCTCGAACCTTTGGCGAGCGTCCAGGCTTGATACACTCTTCCGCGCGGCGGCTGAGGCAGATCGTGCATCGCGATGTAGGCGTGGCTTCCGCGCGTCACCACCTCGCCGTTGCCGGCGACGTAGTGCCTGGCGCCGGTGCCGAGCAGATCCGACATCGCGATGCGTTCGGCGGCAAGCGTCTGTGCTAGCGCCGTCGAGCGCCGGGATGCGCGAGCCAACTCTTGCTGCACCTGTTTGAGTTGACCGCTTAACACCACGTTCCACATCGAGGAGAGCAAGGCGATGGCGACGCATGCCGCCGCGACCAGATATGCCGGCCATACGGCGATCCTCTTCGCAGCCTGCCCCGGCACCGGCGTACCCTTGCCGGGAACGCTTTGGGAACGCACTTTGGCCATGATGCGGGGCTTGAGCAGAGTGCTGGGACGGTCGCGCGCGTCGTCTGCCGTTTCGGCCGATAGGCCGATCATCGTCGCCGCCGATTTCAGCTGCGCGTATTCGCGGGCACAGGTGGCGCACGTCGCCAAATGCTCGCGCACGCGGCGCGCGGCGTCGGGGGGCAAGGCCCCCAAGGCGTAGACTGCCACGTCGTCGAGCATGTCGTGGGGCGGGTCCCGGCGCTCGTTCATGCGGTCACCGCCTCGTCGAGCGCGCCGCGAAGTTTCCGCAGACCCGAGCGTATCCGGGTTTTGATCGTTCCGAGCGGCGTGTGCGAACGGCGCGCGATCTCTTCATGCGTGATTCCGCCGAAGAAGCCTAACTCGATGGGTTCGCGCTGCTCCGGCGGAAGCGCCGCCAGAGCTTTGCGCACTCGCTCCGCATCGATCCGCGCGAACGCGGCGTCTTCCATAGCTTCGTTCTCCGGCAGCGCTTCGGGGAGGTCGGTTTCGTTACGCGTCGCGCGCCCGCGCAGCACGTCCAGCGCACGATTGCGCGTCACGCGGACGATCCAGGCGGCGAAATTTCCGCCGCGGAAGAGATTTGGAGAGTTCCACACTTTGAGAAAAACCGTCTGCGTAACGTCTTCGGCCGCACCGGCGTCGCCCAGGATGCGCAATGCGATGCCGTAGACGAGCCGGTGATGCGCGTCGTACAGCGATTCGAAAGCATTCGCGTCCCGATCTCGGACTCGCGCCATCAACACGTCCGCGTCGTCGGTCACCTCCATACGCTTCGCTTCGCCGGGGCCGTGCCCTCGGCCGTTCCCTCCCCTAACGGCTGCCGAGCCATGGCGGATTCCCGCGGTCGGCACCGCGAACGGTACCGCGGTGGAGGATCTCGTTGCGAGGTTGCGCGGCGCTCGTTCGGTTCTTGCATTGACCGGATCGGGAATATCGGCGGAAAGCGGCCTGCCGACTTTTCGCGGTGTGGGAGGGCTGTGGCGTAACCACCGCGTCGAAGAGCTCGCTTCCCCGGAAGGTTTCGACCGCGACCCAATCTTGGTTTGGAACTGGTATAACCAGCGGCTCGCCGCGCACCGCCGCGCCCGCCCGAATGCCGGCCACGACGCGCTCGCGCAGCTTGAAACGCACTACTCCGACTTTACGCTGGCGACACAGAACGTCGATTCGCTGCACTTGCGCGCCGGCTCGCGGAACGTGATCGAGCTGCACGGCAGTCTTCGGGAAGCTCGATGCACCGGTTGCGGGCTGCGGCGCGCGCTCGACGGTTTCGGCCTGCCGCTCGAAGAGATCGAACACGGGTGCGGCGGCCGAATGCGCCCCGACGTCGTGTGGTTCGGCGAATCGCTGCCGCGCGCCGCGTGGTCGCGAGCCGAGCAGGCCGCTTCCCGCGCCGAGGTGATCCTCGTGATCGGCACCAGCGCGCTGGTGTATCCGGCGGCGGCGCTGGCAACGTGCAACCGCCGCGCCTACGTAGCCGAAATTAATCCCGAGGAGACGCCGATCAGCGGCGGCGTCGATTGCGTCGTGCGCGGAACCGCCGCTCGAGAGCTGCCTCACATTGCCGCGGCACTCCGGGCCGGGACGTGAGCCGGCCAGGCGACGCCGGGACGCGCGTCGTATGGCAGGCGCCATGGAGCAACCATTGGAGTTCTTGAAGAGCAAGATTTCGGATTTTCCCGGCTACGCCGATGATATTTCGCGTTGGCGGTCCGACGAACTCGTGCGGTCCTACGCCGGCGAGGCCGTGGCCGATTTGCAGAACCGGCTGCAGCCGCTCGATGCGGCGCTCGACGAGCGCGTCGGCGACATGCTCGTTCGGGTCGGCTTTGCGAATCCGGCGGCGTACCGGACGTACGAAGCCGGGATGCGCGCACGGTTTGACTCCGATGCTATGAGCGCGGCCGACGCGGGTGCCGTCGAAGCCGCCGATCGCGCTGCGTCGATCGATGCCGTGCAACTGCCGGCATATCTCGATGAGGTAAGCGCGGCACTCGATCGCCGCGACGCCGTACTAATCGTATTAGATGAAAGAACGGCAGCGAATGCCGGCTAGTGGCAAGTCGACATCGTCGGTGCTGGGCTCGGCGTGGCTTTTTTCTTGAACAGCGAGCCGATGCTTGAAACGACTGCGCTGCCGTAACCTCCGGTGGCGTTGTTGACGGCGTTGCCGGCGTAACCGACGACTTCACCCTTGGCGGCGTCCCAACTCGTCGGAACCCCGAAATCGGGTGCGAACTGTCCGATGAGCTGCTGCGTCAATTGCTGAAGCTCGGTTTGCACGATGCCGTTCACCACTCGCGCCAGCAGCGACTGTCCCGCGGCGACGGCAAACACTTTGCCGCCCCTGGTCGTCACCTCCACCGGCAAGTTAGGGTCGCAGAGTTCGTATACGTTGACGCGAAGGGCGCCGTTGGTGTCGTATTCGATATCGCCCTGCGTTCCGCGCACGCCGACGCTGCCGGTCGCCGTCTGAAACGTGTAACTGGCTTTCGCGCCTTGCGGATGCCGCACCGCAAAGCGCACGCGCCCTTCGTAGACCACGAATTTCGCGGTGGCGATTTGAGCTTGGTTGAAGAATGCCAGTTGCACTTTGGTGTCGGAGCCGACCAGCACGCGCGAACTGTCGGGAAGCAGAACCTGTGCCAGCGAGGATCCGCCGGTAATCGCGTAGTCGTGGTCGGCGATGCCGATGGTGGCGTTGATCCCCAACGGCACCGGTTTGCCGTTGGGTACCTGATACGACACGTCGCCCTTTTGGCTTTGCAGCTGCTTGTCGTCGCCGGCCAGCGACGGGGCCCCGACGGACAACGCCATAATGGCGATAGCAGCGGGCATGAGAACGCGGCGGATATTCATCAACATTTGTTAAGCGCTCGCGCGCCGAGCGCCTGTACGCCTCTCGTCCACCGCACCTCCACGAGCTTGCGGGAAGGCGGTTCCAGGGCGACTAAGGCGCAGATTCGGTGAAGTTTCTGGGACGAGCGTGTATCGTCGCGGCGGTCGCCATCGTCACGGCGCCGCGCGCTTGGGCGGAGCCGCTTCCGCTGCATCTCGTTCCGCAGCCGGTGCGGGTCGAGCG
>JBAUZB010000297.1:0-4784 GCA_049585095.1 Candidatus Tumulicola sp. | reverse complement strand
CGTTACTTCGCCGCTTCGACCGAGATACGCGATGCGAGCCGCCTCCAACGCGCGCTCCTCGGGCGCGGCGTCTAGCGCCGCGCGAAAGCGCTGCCGAAGATCTGCGAGCGCCGAATCCAAATCACTCAAAATATCTGTACGTCCGACCTTCCGTCACCGTCGTTCCTCGGGTTCTCAATTGAAAAACGCCCGGTGCTTATACTATACCGGGCGTTTCCACAAAATGGCTCGGACTTCTCCGGGCTCCGCAACACGCCGCCGGGTGGGGCGGCCCTTCCAACGGCGCTTCTAGGTCGGGCTGGACGCCGGATGGAGATGTCGGTAGGCCAGGTATGCGTCGATCGAACCCGTTTGGGCGAAGAGCTTCCAGAAGAAAGTGGCGGTCATAGTGCGCTCGGTCTCCTTCTAGCCGTCGGCTCCTGGGCGGCCGGTCTCGCGGAATGCCGTGAGTATAGCACGCGACTTTTTAGGCCGGTAGTCTTGACTTTTTCGGTCTCAAACACTCTCTTGACAAGATGGCTCGCTGCCCACTCGCCGGCCGCTCCGGGACCCCTCGTAAAGAGCGATCGAGCCGGCGATTGCTGCATTGAGGCTTTCGCTCGGCCCCGCCATCGAAATCTCCGCCTTGCGGTCGCATGCGTATGCCCAGGCCCCCAAGCCGTGGCGCTCGTGACCCACCACCAAGGCGCAGGCGGTTGGCCACGCCATCTCGTCCAGCGGCGTGCCGCCGATGGTCAATCCCACGACGGAAAAGCCGCCGGCCGTGGCGGCGGCTTTGAGGTCGTCGGGATCGCTCAGCCCCAGATCGAGCCGGAAATGCGATCCCATGGCCGCCCGCACGAGCTTCGGATGATACGGCTCGACGCCGCGGAGCCCAAAGAGCACCCCGCGGGCGCCGAAGGCCTCCGCCGACCGCAAAAGCGCGCCGGCATTTCCCGGGTCGTTGAGATCGGCGAGCACCAGCACGATGCCTTCACCGCTCATGACCTCCCGCGACGATCGCAATCGTACCGGCGAGACTGCCAGGATACCGCTCGGCGTTTCGACCTCGGAGATACCGGCAGCGGTCCGCTCGTCCAGCACGAACGTCGGGATGCCGGCGGCGTCCAGGTCGCGTAGCGTCACGCTCGCATCGTAGGCGGCTTGCGTCACGTAAAGCTCCTCGATGCGCGCGCCGCTGCGAAGTGCTTCGGCCAGAAGGGTCGGACCCTCGAAGGTGAAGCGGCGCCGAGCGCGCCGGCCCTTGGCGGTTTTCAAGGCGCGAATCTCGGTTAATCGTTCCGAGTGCCGGCCGAGTTGGGTGGCCAAGCGTTACCGCGCGCGCGTGCGCGACATCATCCAGGCCCGCGTCGCAATCATAATCAGTCCGGCGAAGACCGCTGCCAATGCAATGGCAATCTTATCGTTGAAACGGTGCGGTACGAGCAGACCGACGAACAGATATACCATGATGACGAAGATCGCGATGAAGTAGGCGAGCCAACCGAATTCACCGCCGATCGACGAGCGCGGGCGCGGCACCGTTTCAAGATACGAGGCTCAAAGGTGCGTTTCCGCCAACCCCGTCTCGATGACCGACGTGCCCCGTTTGGTTTCTTCAGTCCGCGCCTTCGAAGGGCGCGTCTTTGACGTGCGAATCGACGAGCTCCGCTACGACGACGGCTCGGCGCACCGCATCGACGTCGTCGAACACGGGGCATCGTTTGCGATTCTGGCCACGCCGTCGCCGGGCGAGCTCGTGCTGGTACGGCAGTATCGCCATGCCGCCGGTGCGTCGCTGTGGGAACTGCCCGCCGGAAGATCCGAACCGGGCGAGGACGCGCGCGCCGGAGCGGCTCGTGAATTGCGGGAAGAAACCGGTTACCGGGCCGGTCGAATGCGCCGGCTGACCTCGCTCTTTACGACGCCTGGTTTTTGCGACGAGATCATGCACTTTTTCCATGCCGACGATCTCGAAGCAGGCGAACAAGCGCTCGATGACGACGAGCGTATCGAAGTTCGCACGGTGACCTTCGACGCGGCCTGGGGGTTGCTCGCCGATGGTGTCGTCGGCGACTGCAAAACCGTGCTGGCCCTGCTTTGGATGCAGTCCGGCCGAGAGGGAAGTCCGAAGCGGAGTCGGCCCCTAGAATAGAGTAATGGTGCGCTACGCCCGCGTCGTTTCGCTACCGACGCGGCGGCTTCGGCCATGGAGGACGTCATGGAAATACCTAGCGATATCGATGCCGTGCTCAAACGATTGCTCGACCCTCGGGAGGATGGCGCAAATTCGATACTGGCCCCGGAAGACGAAGCGTATTTAAACTCGCTCATCGACTCGGTTCGCGCCGGACGCCGTGCCGTACTTATTGTGGAAGACGCCGACGAACGGCTGCGATACATGTTCAGTAATGCCACGCGCGCCGAAGCGGTGACGATGCTCGGCAAGGTTGTGGAAGCTACGGGCCGCCGCCTCGCCGAAGGCGACGATTAGGCGCGTAATCGCAGGCTAGTCTGCGAGAACGAGTTCGTCGATTTTTCCGTCGCCGGCCAGCGCAAATTTATAACGGTATTGCGCGCGCGGGTAGCGCACGATGAATTCGTAGAGCGTGTCGCCGTTGGCTTCGGTCGTGCTCGATATGGGTACGATCGTTTGTAGCTTTCCGAGCGCTGCAAAGTTTGAGCGCGATACGAGGTCGTCGGTGAGATAGGTGCTGAAGGCCGGCGTCAGTTGCGTACGATCGATGTGCTTGTCGGCCAAGCGCTGCAGCCATTCTTGCGCGCGTGCGACGATTGCGTTGTCGAGATGCGCCGTCGACGGCGGCGCAATGACGTCGAGAACCCGGGCGGCGACGGCCGCCGGCGAGGCCACCTTTCCTCCATGGAGCGAGTCGGCGTTCACCGACACGATGACCGCAATGTGTTCGTCCGGAAGCAGCGCATTGATCGACTGGTAGCCCGGGATTTGGCCGGCATACCATAGGAAGCGCTTTCCGCCGCGCTGGTCGACGACCCAGCCCATGCCGTATTTCGCCGGGCCAATCGATGCGCTAGGCTCGAACATCGTGCGCTCGGCGTCGACCCGCAAAAGGATCGGCATTTCGATGTCCCACTTTGCGAGATCGTACACGGTCGTAACGAGTCCGCGGTCGCCGCCGAGCCAGGCCGGGTCCCAGGTCCGCGCGGCGACGAATCCGCCGTTTCCCGAACCATGGGTGTATCCGACGGCGCGCGCCGGCGATAACCCGGTGTCGCCTGCTAGAAACGTGCGGCTCATGACCAACGGAAAGAAAATTCGCTGTTGCAAAAAGTCCGATAGCGGTTCGCCGCTCGCGCGTTCGACGATGATGCCGGCGACGAGGTAGTTGACTGGATTGTCGGCAAAGACGGCGGCCGGGGGAGCAGCCGGTTTCTGCGCGTTGATCCCGAGCAGAAGATCGTTTGACTTGACCGAGCGAGTGAGATCGGCCGACTGCGCGTAGTCGGGAAGACCCGAGGTCTGCGTCAAGAGTTCGGCGACGGTGACGTTGGCGGCAACGGCCGACAATTCGGGAACGTATTTCGTCACCTTATCGTCGAGCTTGAGTTTCCCGTCTTGTGCGAGCATGAGCACGGCCGCCGCCGTGAACTGCTTGGTGAGGTCGGCGGCGTAGAACTCCGTATCCCCCTGCATCGGAAGATTCTTGTTGAGGTTGGCTTTTCCAAAGCCGCGCGCATAGACGATTCGGCCATCCGCGACCACGCCGAGTGCGATGCCGGGTGTCAGTCCGGCGCGAATCTGGTCTTGGGCGATCCGATCGATCGCCGCGGCCATGCGCGGCGTAAAGGCAAAGTCGGCGATGGCCGCGCGACCGGCCGGCGGAAAGCCGCACGCCACGAGCGCAAGAAACACGAAGGCGCAACGTCTCATCACGCGGCTCATTTAGACTCGTAGGCGAGTTGCGCCTCGGCGACCACGCGTTGACCGTCGACCAGCGCCAGCTGGTCCATGCGGTGGCTCTTTGGAAGATAGAGCATCGCAACGTCCCCGTAGGGTTGCGTCCGGCCGAGCATCGTGCGGCGATGGTCGTGCATCCAAGCGACGTCGAGTGCCGCCGAAGAACCTCGTACCAGAATCACGTACCAGGAGCCGTCGGGCGGATACATGACCCGGGCGCTGGCTTCGCCGGTCATTCCGGCGAACGCCGTGCTGCGTACGGCCGTTTCGGCGAGCCGGCTCATCGCATCAGCGTGCGCCGACATCGCTTCGTGCATGACGCGGTTCTGTTGCAGGTAGTACGCCGACGGCAGGATCGCCAGCAGCAGGGCCGCCGCCAAGCCGCCCCACACCGGCCAGCCCGGGCGCACGCGCGGCACGTGCTCCTCGGCGCGGCGCAGCAAATTGGGCGGCGGTAGGCGCTGCGGTTCGGCAAAGGTCATACGGGCGACATCGTCCTCGGCGAGTCCCAAGAGGCGGTTGCATTGACGGCACCCGCGAGCGTGCCGTTCGACGGCTCGTCGCGAGGACTCGTCCAAGGCGCCCAACGCATAGAGCGCGGCGTCGTCGCCGACGTGAAGGCGCTCGCTCACGGCTCCTCCGGCCCCAAGGCGGCGGCAAGCTTGCGCAACCCGCTCGCGATGCGTCCCTTCACGGTTCCGAGCGGTTCCTGCAACTCGGCAGCGATCTCGGCGTGGGTCTTTCCATCATAATATGCCAGCTCGAGGGGAAGGCGTTGCGGCGCAGGCAGATTGGCGAGTGCCGCGCGCAGCCGGTCGCGTTCGATCGGATCGCCGGCGTTCAGCTCGGCGTGTTGCTGCGGCTCGGC
>JBAUZB010000296.1:0-4176 GCA_049585095.1 Candidatus Tumulicola sp. | reverse complement strand
CCTGTTGGCCGGCTGCGGCGGAAACGGATCGGCTCTGCCCCAATCGGCATCGGTTCCCGGCGCGGCGAGTGCGGCAACGCATCGATCGGGAACGGCGGCTTCCGAACGGCGTTCGTGGATGGCGCCCGACGCCAAGAACATCGGGCTGCTTTACGTGGCCGATCTGGGCACCGGAAACGTCAATGTGTATTCATATCCCGGCGGAAGGCTGAAGGGCGTGCTCACCGGCTTCTCGGCGGTGCACCACGAGTGCGTCGACGCCGCTGGGAACGTGTTCATCGCCAACGGCGGGAAAAACGAACTCGACGAGTACGCGCACGGCGGTACGAGCCCGATAAAAATTTACCACGAACCCGGATTCACGCATGGATGCGCGGTCGATCCAACCACCGGAAATCTCGCAGTCTTACACGATCCGCCGTCGAGCGGCTTCGGCGGCATCTCGCTATACAAGCATGCCAAAGGCAAAGCCACGGAATACACGACGCCAAACGTGTTCCGCGTTTATTTCATCGGCTACGACGCCAAGGGCGATCTCTTCGTCGACGGCACCGACATGCACGTCGCATTCGAGTTCGCGCAAATGCCCGCCGCCAGCCAAACGTTCGAGGCGGTCACCCTGAACCAAAGCATCAACCTTCCGGGCGCGATTCAGTGGGACGGCACGCATTTGGCGGTCGGCGATCAAGTATCGATCGGCGGCCCTTCGAAGATTAACGAATTCTCGATCAACGGAACCACGGGAACGCTCGTCGGCACGACGCCGATGACCAACTCGTGCGACGTGTTGCAGTTTTGGATCCACAATAAGCGGGTGGTCGCCGCCAACGATTGCCTGCCGGCCGTCATGTACTTCGACTACCCCGGCGGCGGCAAATCGGTTCAGACGATTAGCAAGTCGCTGAGCGAACCGGTCGGTGTGACGATCAGCCTGAATCCCTAGCGGCCGGTAACGCTTCGCTCGGGGTGACGCGGGCGAGGCGGCCGAAGGTCGGCGACTGTGAGCGACCACTACGTTTGGCTCGCGCTGTTTCTGCTCGGTTGCTATCATGGATTGAACCCGGGCATGGGATGGCTCTTCGCCGTCGCGCTGGGCCTGCAAGAACGCTCGATGCGAGCGGTTCTCCGCGCCGTCGTCCCGATCGCGCTCGGGCACGTCATTTCAGTCGCCGCCGTCGTCGTGCTTGCAATATTCGCCGCACTATCGCTCCCGCACGCGGTCGTGCATGGTGCCGCCGCGGCCATTCTGCTCTCGTTCGGCATCTACCGCCTGGTGCGGGCGCGCCATCCGCGATGGGTCGGCATGCGGGTCGGTTTTTGGGGACTTGCGTTTTGGGGATTCCTCATGGCCAGCGCGCACGGCGCGGGATTAATGCTGGTGCCGTTCGTAACCGCGTCGCCGGCATTCACGCCGGCCGCCATGTCGATGCCGATGTTCATGCCGGCGGCCCATCCTGCCGAGGCGCAATGGCTCGCCGCGCTGCTCATCGTGGGCGTCCATACGCTCGGCTACGTGCTCACGACCACCGCGATCGCGCTGGTCGTCTATGCGAAGTTCGGCGTAAGCTTCTTGCGCCGCGCGTGGTTTAACGTCGATCTAGTGTGGGCCGTCGCGCTGATCGTTGCGGGAGTCGCGGCACTACTCACGTAAATGCCACGTCCCCTCCGAAGCAAATGTCCGGCGCCGGCCGGAGAGAGGTCACGACATGCTTCTGAAACCCGACCCAACCTTCTACGCGTCGGCCAAAGATGCCATGAAAGCGCCGGCGGAGGCGTTCGCCTATGTCGCGCTCCTGAGCGCCGGCGGAAACGGCAAGCCCGACGCGCTCGCCGTGATCGACACCGATCCGTCGTCGAGCACCTACGCCTCTCAAGTCGGAAGCGTGGAGTTTCCGAACACCGGCGACGAACTGCACCATTTCGGCTGGAACGCCTGCAGCAGCGCGCTCTGCCCGAACGCACCGAAGCCGCACGTCGAACGGCGGTATCTCATCGTGCCCGGCCTTCGCTCTTCGCGGATCCACATCGTCGACACCAAACCCGACGGCGCCAAGCCGCGTATCGTGCGCGTCATCGAGCCGAGCGAACTCGTCGCACGCACCGGCTACACGCGTCCGCACACCATCCACTGCGGTCCCGATGCCATCTATGTAAGCGCGTTGGGAAATGCCGACGGCGACGGTCCCGGCGGAATTTTCATGCTCGATTGCGACACCTTCGACGTTCTCGGTCAGTGGGAAGTCGATCGCGGCCCGCAATACTTTGCCTACGATTTCTGGTGGCACCTCGGGCACGACGTCATGGTGACCAGCGAGTGGGGCACGCCCAACATGATCGAAAACGGGCTCGATCCGACTTTACTGCTCGCCGGCAAGTACGGACATCACGTGCACTTCTGGGATCTGCGCAGCCGCCGTCACGTGCAAGCCGTCGATCTCGGTGCCGAACAGCAGGCCGTTCTGGAGCTACGCCCGTCGCACGATCCCAACAAAACCTACGGCTTCGTCGGCGTCGTCATATCGCTCAAGGATTTGTCCAGCTCGATTTGGCTTTGGCATCGCACCAACGGCACGTGGGAGGTTACCAAAGTGATCGAAATCCCCGCCGAGCCGGCCGACCCCGCGCAGTTGCCGGATTTGCTGAAAGGCTTTAGCGCCGTGCCACCGTTACTGAGCGACATCGATCTCTCGCTCGACGACAAATACTTGTACGCGTCCTGTTGGGGAACCGGCGAAATGCGGCAGTACGACGTCAGCGATCCGTTCAATCCCAAACTCGTCGGTTCGGTGCGCATCGGCGGCATCGCGAAACGCACGCCGCATCCCGCGAAGGCGGACCAAGCGCTCAACGGTGGTCCGCAGATGGTCGAGATCAGCCGCGACGGTCGCCGCGTCTATTTCACGAACTCACTCTACCGTTCGTGGGACGATCAGTTCTATCCCGACGGCATCAAGAGCTGGATGGTCAAGCTCGACGTCGGCGCCGACGGCGCTATCGGCTTCGATCCGAAGTTCTTCCTCGAGTTCCCCGCCGAACACCGCGCGCACCAGGTTCGTCTCCAGGGCGGCGACGCGTCGTCGGACTCCTACTGCTTCTCGTAGCGTTTCGCGTCCGAAACCAGCGAAGCGCGGCAACGTTGCCGCGCTTCGCATAATCGGGGAAGCGATCGAATCGGGGTTGGGTTAGAACGCGCCCACGCCGTTGGGTGTGTCCCAACCCGTCGGCCCGTCAAAGCCGGGACCGGCGTGGCAGATGTAGGCGATCTTCTGCCCGCACGAACCGTTGCTGCCCGTCGTCACGTCGTTGAGCGACGACGAACCGCCGGCCGCCCAAATGCCCGCGGCGTAATTCAGCGACGCGGCATTTCCCGCGAGCGCAAACACCGATGCGATGATCGGCGACGACACGCTGGTGCCGCCGACGACGCCCCATCCGCCGCGCGGATACGAGTCGTAAAAGGCAACGCCGGTGTTCGGATCGGCCACCGCCGACACGTCGGATTCCGAGCGATGCGTGCAACCGTGATCGGTTTGCCACGACGGCTTGGCGACCAAGTGCGCGCAGCCGCTTCCGGAGCCGCTCCAAGCCGATTCGGTCCAGCCGCGCGTGCCGCCGCCTTTGTGCAGCGACGTTCCGCCGATGCACACGACGGTCTGATAATCACACGGGGATGACGCGCCGTAGCCGCCGTCGCCGGCGCTGGCGGTGATAATGGTGCCCGGATGATCGTAGCCCGGGTTCGACGGGCCGCCGCCGCCGCCGCCGTAGGAGTTGCTCACGACGGTGGCGCCCATCAGCACCGCACGATCGACCGATTTTGCAAGACTCCTGAGGCGATTGGAACTAGCTTCGACCAGCAAGATTTTGCAGTTGGGGCAGATCGCCGACGCCATATCGAGGTCGAGCGAGATCTCTCCGGCCCATCCGGAGTTGGGCTTGGGCAACTTCTTGGTCGAGCCGCTCTGCCCGACTTTCTTGAAGCAGCCGTTTTCCGACGTGCATGGCGGCAAGCTGAAGTTCGCGCGATACACCGCGAGGTCGCTTTCGGCGTTGGGATCGTCGTAGGCGTCGACGATGCCCACGGTCTGGCCGTTGCCGTTGGTCGCCGAGGGCAGATTGTAGGCCGATTGCAAGTCCGACGGGCCGTAACCGCCGACGTTGGGCTGGAGGCCGCGC
>JBAUZB010000295.1:0-4120 GCA_049585095.1 Candidatus Tumulicola sp. | reverse complement strand
GTGAAGATGAGGCGTTGACCGGGCCCGGGGTGATGCACGAAGGCGAAGTGTCGGAATCGATGGGCGTTGCCGGCAGCCCGGCGATCGCCGAGGAAACGATCGTCGCGCGCGACCTGCTGATCGCTCGCGATACCGGGAAAGCGTGGCACGTCGCGCATCTCACGACGCGCGGCGCGCTCGACCTGGTACGCCATTTCCGCGCGCATGGCGGGCACGCGACCTGCGAGGTGACGCCGCACCATCTGACCTTTACCGACGAAGCCGTGCGCGAACTCGGCGGCGCTGGAAAAGTCAACCCGCCGCTGCGCACCCCCGACGACGTGAGCGCGCTACGCGACGGCGTGCGCGACGGTAGCGTCGACGTGCTCGCTTCGGATCACGCGCCCCACACGCGCGCCGAAAAAGATGCCGATCTCGCGCACGCGGCGCCCGGATTCAGCGGTCTCGAAGTAGCGGTCGGCGCCTACGCTGCCGCGGTGCCGGATTTGCCGCTGCTCCGTTTCGTCGAGTTACTGTCAACCAATCCGGCGCGAATTCTCGGCGTCGCCGGAGGCACGCTTGCGATCGGATCGCCCGGCAACGTCACCGTATTTGCGCAACGTTCGTGGGTGGTCGATCCATCGCGCTTCGCTTCAAAAGGCCGCTCCACGCCGTTTTCGGGACGCACGCTTCCGTACCGCGCGATCGCGACCATCATTTCCGGCACCGTCGCCTACGAGGCGCCGGCATGACGCCGGCGGCGGCGCTGTTTCTTGCCGACGGCAGCCGCTTCGACGGCCGAGGTTTGGAATTCGAGGGCACCGCGTTCGGCGAAGCGGTGTTTTTTACGGGTATGACCGGCTATGAAGAAGCGTTGACCGATCCGTCGTATGCCGGCCAGATTCTGACGTTCACTTATCCCATGATCGGCAACTACGGCGTGTCCGGGTCGGCGGCGCAATATTCACGCGCGTGCGTCGCCGGCACGGTGATGAAACAAATCGCCTACCATCCGTCGCACCATCTCGCACAAGGCGACTTGCCCTCGTGGCTCGAGGCGCAAAAGATTCCCACGCTCGTCGGGGCCGACACTCGCGCGATTACGATTGCCCTGCGCGAACACGGCACGATTTGGGCCGCGCTGGCCGTCGGCGAGAAAGCGCTCGACGGTGCGGAGCGCCGCTTGGCGGAGTTCGTGCGCACCGCCACGACCAAAGGTCTGGTCCCCAGCGTCGCGACCACGCGGCGCACGCTGCTGGCCGGGGCACCCGGCGGAGCCCGCATCGCGCTGCTCGACTGCGGCGTCAAGCGGGCCGTTCTCCGCGAACTCCAAGCTCTCGGCGCTGAAATAACCGTGTTGCCCTACGATGCGACGGCGGAAGAAGTGTTGAGCGGAAATCCCGACGCAGTGGTCGTTTCGCCGGGACCCGGCGATCCGACCGACCTGCCGCAGACGGTTGCAACCCTGCGCGCCGTTGCGCAGAGCACCGCCATTTTCGGCGTCTGCTTGGGACATCAGCTGCTGGCACTGGCGCACGGTGCGCGCACCTACAAGCTGCCCTACGGACACCGCGGCGGAAATCAGCCGGTGAAGGATCTGATCGCCGACGACGTCATCGTGACCGCCCACAACCATGGCTACGCGGTGGATGCGCAATCGCTTCCCGGCGAATTGGAAGCGACGATGACCAACCTCAACGACGGCACCAACGAAGGCTTTCGGCATCGCACCCGCCCGATCGCTGCGGTGCAGTTTCATCCGGAAGCTTCGCCGGGACCGTTTGACGCGCGCAAGCTCTTCGCAGAGTGGTTCGAATCCGCCGGCTTGCCACGGCGCTAGTCGCGTTCGCGTCGCTCGCCACCGCACTGGCCGGGCACGCCGCGCGCGTCCCGGCGCAAGCGTTGCAGCGGTTGACGGTGCAAGCGTTTACGCTCGGAGCCGACACCGCAAACCCGCAAGCCGGCACGCCGTTCCATCTGGTCGTGACGCTGCGCGTGCGCGAGCACGTCACCCAAATCGACAACCTCGAATTGCCGCTGCTCGCCGATCTGGATCTGCTCGGCGACGAACGGCGCCTGCAGAGTGGACCGGGCGGAACGCTCTATCGCGAATCGATCACCGTCGTCGCCCGCCAAGCCGGAACGATCGCGATCGGTCCTGCGGTTTTGCAAGCGATCGACGCGCGCGACCGTCGACCGAAGCAGTATTTCACCAACCGAGTCACGCTCCACGTGAGTGGAAACGCCGCGCCGGTGGCGCCGAGCGGCGACGCCGTCGCCGGATTTGCGCTATTGGTACTCCGGGTGATGCTGTGGATCGGCGGCGCCCTGTGTGCCGTCGTGGTCATCGCGTTCATCTTCCGGCGGCGGCCGGCCGCCCCGATGCCGGCCGTTCCCGCGCCGGTGGTGCCCGCACCGGTACCGGTGGTGCAGCGTTCGCCTCGCGACGAACTGCGCGACGCACTCGTGGTGTTGCGAGCCGAACGCACCCGGACGACGGCGGTACGCGTTCGCGCGCTGGTGTGGCGCATGGTCGGCGCGTCCGAGGGCGAAACGCTGGCCGACGTGTTGCAGCGACCTGAAGCGACGAGCCCGCCGATGCGCGAACTGCTGCGCGCGCTCGAGCGCGCGGCCTTCACCTACGACGACGATCTGACGCCCGCCATCGACGATGCCTGCGCCACGTTGGAGCGGTATCTCGGGTGAAACGGCCGGCCGATCTAACCGCGGCGCTTTCAGAGACGATCGTGGGGCAACACGGCGTCGTCGAAGCGCTGCTGCTGGCATTGCTCTCCAACGGCCACATTTTGCTAGAAGGTCCCCCCGGCTTGGCGAAAACGCTGGCGTGCCGGTCGCTGGCCGCGGCACTCGACGGCGAATTCAAACGGATTCAGTTCACTCCCGATCTACTGCCCAGCGACATCGTCGGCACGCGGATTTTCAACCAGCACGAGAGCGTCTTTTCGACGGTGCTCGGACCGATTTTCGCTAACGTCGTGCTCGCCGACGAAATCAACCGCGCCCCCGCCAAAGTGCAGTCCGCATTGCTCGAAGCGATGCAGGAACGGCAAGTGACGATCGGCCCGCAAACTCATGCGCTGCCCGATCCGTTCGTCGTGATGGCCACCATGAATCCGCTCGATTCCGAAGGAACCTACGCGCTGCCGGTGGCGCAGATGGATCGTTTCCTGATGAAGGTGAACGTCGGTTATCCGACGCGCGCGCAGGAATCGCAGATTCTCGACCGCTTCGCCATCGCCGACACGCAGCCGCTGCGCGACGTCGCCACGCTCGACGACGTGCGCGCCTGGCGCGCGCAAGCCCACGCGGTGCACCTCGACGAAAAACTCAAACGCTACATCGTCGAGCTGATCGCGGTGACCCGCGAGGCCCAAGGCGTGAAGATTCCGCGAGAGAGCGGCGCAACGCTTTCGGCCGGCGACGTGATCGACTACGGCGCGAGCCCGCGCGCAACCCTGGCGCTGGCGTATTTGGCTCGGGCGCGAGCGCTGCTCGACAACCGCGATTTCGCGCTGCCCGACGACGTCCGCGCGATCGCGCCGCACGCGCTGCGGCATCGCATCGGCTTCAACTACCGGCTCGCTACCGAAGGCATCACTGCCGACGCGGCAATCGAGGCGCTCATCGCCGCCGTTCCGGCTCCGTGACGATTCGCGAGGCGCTGCTTCGCGGCAAGCGCCGGCCGCGCAATCTCGGAGCCGGTTCGCCGACGGTCTATCGGGGTGACGGCTACGAATTCGTGGAGTTGCGCGCGTATCTTCCAGGCGACGACGTGCGGCGCATCGATTGGGCGGCGACCGCACGTTCCGGCGATTTGCAGACGCGCGTGATTCTCGAAGACGTCGCCTTAACGCTCGCGGTCATGGTGGACGCCTCGGCGTCGATGCACGTTGGCCGGCGGCGACCGCTTTTTACCGCGGCGAGCGAAGCGCTCGGCGCTTGGTTCGGGGCGGCGGTCGCCGACGACCGCTGTTTGCGCGTAGGCGCCGACTCGATTACGCCGCCGGCGCTGCAGCGTAACGCCCGCGCGGTGCTGGCGACGATCGGAACTCAGCGCGCGGAGCCCTTCGACGCCGGCAGAGCCCTGCGTACCGCGCGCGGCGCGCTACCGCGTGGAACC
>JBAUZB010000294.1:0-1822 GCA_049585095.1 Candidatus Tumulicola sp. | reverse complement strand
CATCGAGTTCCTTGAGGATCCCGACGATCTGCGCTTCGGTAAAGCGGGTCCTTTTCACGTGAGTCTCCTTGGCCAAAGGCCGGGACTCACAATTTCAACTTAGGCTATTTCCCCACCTCAGGTCACTGGCGGCCGTCATGGAACGTGCCACCACGGTGCTTCGCACACCATACAACATATTGCCAAAGGAGCCAGACATGACCCCAAGCGTTGAGACGGCATTACGCGAATCTCTTGAGCGCGCCGCGATTGTTGACCCAGAATTGGTTAACGCGTCGTGCTTTGCTGATTTCGTAGCAGATGTAAGAGAGCAGGACGGCGGCGTCGTCGGTATCTCTGAGGCTGTTAGTAAGATGAGACAGAAGCGGCCACAATGGTTCCGCGGGTGGGATGACATCGCAGACGAGGATTTTGCTCGTCGTGAAGCGGCGCTCCGCGAAGACACGCGAAAGCTCACCACGTCAAGGCACCTTGAGGACTTCCGCGCACTTGACGCGGCGCGATTGAGCGACGACGAGTTTTCGGCTCTCGAAACAACCCTGCGCCGAAGAAGTCACGAGACGCATGAAATCGCTCGAATAAAGCACGCGTTCGCACGCCAACACAACGAAGATACCGCTCTGAAAGGAGCACGGAATTGATTGCAGATAGACCAATGACACTTGACGAAACTATCGAGTTTCTAATACCGCGGGCATATTCAGAGCAAGCCCTTGAGGGGATCGGAGCCGAAATAAATCCGTGGGCGGGAAGCACCGAGAGGCTCGCGCAGGTTGAGTCAGAGCGTGTGGATGAGTTGCGTCGCTCGCGTGGCGAATCAGTCCTGACCGCATTAGCTACCTATGCGAAACTTAACACTGAACACATCGCCAGTGGTGCAGAGGTATCTAAAGTGAAGCTCGAGCTCGACACGGGGGAGAAAGATGTGAGCGTTATTCGTTGGCAGGAGGCTCGAGTGGCCGCCAATACATGGGGCATAGGACACCGTTGGGTGCTATATTCGCAGTGGTTCGAGAGTAACCGCACGCGGCCTCAGATGACTGCGCTCGAGGCACCATCGTCCGACTGGCCGGAATTGCTTCAGTTCGATGACACCGATCGCGAGATCATAGGGCATTGGCGCGAGCTACAGCGGAGGTACGAACTTGCGCTTCAAATGCAGAGCGCAGCGGAGGCTCGCTTGTGGGATTTCTTGAGGGAGCATCCTGAAATGGAAAGGATTGATCCGTCCGCGGCGGCTGCTCAATCTGCAACATGTTTGCGTTAAGGCTTCCGTAATTACCGTGTGCCATCCGCTAGATCGTAAGATACATATCTCAAACGTGCGCTATCGCGGTACGAAGTCGAAGTGATGCGTCACCCGCCTAGAGCGCTAGCAGCCAGGCAGGGATGGGGAATATCATGCGCAACTTTGCGCCCCCGATCCCGGCGCAGCGGGGTGGCAAGAGGCGATCGAGCTAAGGCCTTTCAAAACGAGCCCCCTCGCCGGGCAGGGGTGTAAGGCTAAGGCTCATCCGACCGATCGTCGCGTCGAGCCAGCGGTTGTTCCCGCTTACTGGATCAGGTCAGCCGCCTTGCCGCAATCGGCAGAGACGGAATCTAACGCTTCTCTACCCGCTCTAATGTTGTTAACGGCTGCGTCGTAGTCATCGTCGCTTCTACTGTCGACCCAGGCGAAGAACGCATCTGTTCCCTTACGAAAATATGTGTCGTCGGCAGCAACACCCGTGAGACACGACTTAAGCACCTTGACATTATCCTCTTGCGCAAAGATGAGGGAGAGTCGACGCTGGCTTTCCGCCTGTGCTTGTGAAAGCTGCCC
>JBAUZB010000293.1:0-4762 GCA_049585095.1 Candidatus Tumulicola sp. | reverse complement strand
TTGATGCGATCGAAGAGGCGTTGACGCGGCGTGCCGAGCCGATCGAGTACGGCGCGCGCGTAGGCGTTCTGGTCTTTGAAGAAGGCGGCGACCACCGGATCTTTCGTGTTTTCGAAATAGCGGTACGGATCGGTGACCTGCGTTCCGAAGAAGTCTTCGGTCACCGGCTGCGGCGATGGAACCGGCGGCGGCAAGGGAAACGTCGACGCTCCGCGGGCGAGACCGCCGGCGGCGGCAAGAGCCAACGCCAAGGTCAAGGGCACGGCGATCGAACGCGACATCGAAAGGCCTCCTCACGTGCAAGCGCGTTTTGCGCCTGCGCCCTTTCGGCGAAACGGCGCGAACCTCCCAGGGGAGGGCGCTTCACGAGCGCCGTGCAAACGCAGATTCGTGAAGACGCATCGCGAGAAATATGCCGAACTCGGGCGCAAGCGGCAATCGGCGGAAATGCCGGCAGGCGCGGAAGCCGTCGAACGGCAGCACGCGCGCGGCAAACGCACCGCGTCCGAACGCGTCGCGGCGCTGGTCGATCCCGGATCCTTCACCGAGTTCGACCGGTTCGTGGTGCATCGGACCAACGCGTTCGGCCTCGACGAAAAAGAGTTTCTGGGCGACGGCGTGGTCACCGGCCGCGCAACCATCGACGGGCGGCAAGTCTTCCTCTTCTCGCAAGACTTTACGGTGCTAGGCGGTTCGCTCGGCGAGGCGTTCGCCGAGAAGATCTGCAAGGTGATGGACTTGGCGTTGCGCACCGGCTCGCCGATGATCGGCATCAACGATTCCGGCGGCGCGCGCATACAGGAAGGCGTCGTTTCGCTCGGCGGCTACGCCGAGATTTTTTGGCGCAACGTCGCGGCCAGCGGCGTCATCCCACAGATCAGCCTGATCGCGGGTCCGTGCGCCGGGGGCGCCGTGTACTCCCCGGCGATCACCGATTTCATCATCATGACCGACAAGATTTCGCAAATGTTCATCACCGGGCCCGAGATCATCAAGACGGTCACCGGCGAGGACGTGACCTTCGAAGAACTCGGAGGAGCGACGACTCACGCGCGCCGCAGCGGGGTCGCGCACCTGGTCGCTTCCGACGAAGACGATCTCGGCGTTCTCACTCGCGCCCTGCTGTCGTATCTTCCGCAAAACAATCTCGAAGACTCGCCGCGTTTTGCCTGCGACGACGATCCGCACCGCTCGGTCGAAGCGCTCGACGACGTGGTTCCCGATTCGCCGAACAAACCGTACGACATGCACCGGGTGGTTACCGCGGTTCTCGACTACGAAGAATTCTTCGAGATTGCGCCAGCATTCGCCCAGAACATTCTGTGCGGCTTCGGGCGCGTGAACGGACGCGCCGTTGGGGTGGTCGCCAATCAGCCCAACGTTTTAGCCGGCGTTCTCGACATTCATTCCTCGATCAAGGCGGCGCGCTTCGTACGATTTTGCGACGCGTTCAACATTCCGCTGGTGACGTTCGTCGACGTCCCGGGCTTTCTACCCGGAACCGATCAGGAATACGGCGGCATCATTCTCCACGGCGCCAAGCTGTTGTACGCGTTCGCCGAAGCGACCGTTCCCAAAATCACGGTCATCACGCGAAAGGCCTACGGCGGCGCCTACGACGTGATGTCGAGCAAGCACATTCGCGCCGACGTGAACGTGGCGTGGCCGACGGCGGAAATTGCGGTCATGGGCGCCGAGAGCGCGGTCAAGACGATCTTCCGCCGCGACCTGGCGGCCGCCGAAGACAAAGCGGCCAAGATGCGCGAGTTGGTGGACGAATACACCGAGCGCTTTGCCAACCCGTATATCGCCGCGCAACGCGGCTACGTGGACGACGTCATCGAGGCGCGCCAAACGCGCAGCGTCATCGCGACGGCCCTGGACATGCTCGCGGGCAAACGCGTCGAGCGCCCCAAGCGCAAGCACGGCAACATTCCGCTGTAGTTCGAACCGAAAGGATTACGACGTTGCATACGCGCTCCGATTTCCTGGCGACGGGAACGCTCGCAATGCTGACCCCGGCGCTCGCCGGAGCGACTTCGCCCTCGCCCTCGTCATCGCCATCGCCTTCTCCGAAGCCGTCGTCCGAACCGACGATTCCGCCGCTGGCTTTCGACCTCGCCGGATTCGACGCCACGCTGAATGTAGCGGCGGCGCACCGGCACGTCTTCGCTTCGACCAAAGTCGACGGCGGAATCGTTCTGGGGGCGATGCGCAACACGCTCAACGCGTACGCCGACGTGGGCATTGCGTTGCACGACGTGTTTCCGGTGGCCGTGCTGTATCACGGCGCCTCGGTGATGCTGGCATTCGACGATGCCATGTGGAAGGAGTACTTCATTCCGCTCCATGCCAAACCGATGAAGAACGCCGAGTTCGCCAAGGACTTCGACTCGATCTACGATGCCAAGACCCATGGGAACCCGTGCCTGCACAAGAAAGGTGGCCACGAAGACATCTCGATCGAGTCACTGATTGCCGATGCGGGCGCTCACTTTTTCGTTTGCAACAACGCCACCAAGGGATTCGCCGAGTTCTTGGCCACGCGATTCAAGAAAAAATCCCTCACCGTATACCACGACCTCGCCGCGCACCTGGTACCCAACGCATCGCTGGTGCCCGCCGGGGTTTGGGCCGTGCTCGCGATCCAAGAGCGCAAATACACGCTGCTGCAAACGTCTCTCTGACGGCGGAGCTTCGCCGAGCGAAGGGGCGGGGCGCCCGACGCTGGTATTTAGGCCATGTGAAACTCGTCGAAGGAAAACGCGCGCTGGTTACCGGCGTCGCGAATCGCTGGTCGATCGCGACCGGCATCGCCCGTAAACTCCACGAGAACGGGGCGCAGCTCGCGTTAACGTATCAAGGCGAGCGCGTGCGAGACGAAGTCGAAAAACTCGCAAAGGAGCTGGGCGGCGCTACGGTGGTCGAGTGCGACGTCTCCAGCGATACGTCGCTGCAAGCGATGCGCGAAGTTCTGGCCGCCAATTTCGGAACGATCGACGTGTTGGTGCACTCGATCGCTTTCGCCAACAAGGAAGACCTCGCCGGAAAAGTCTTTCAAACGTCGCGCGCCGGATTCTCGCTCGCCCTCGACGTTTCGTCGTACTCGTTGATCGCGCTGGTGCAGGCGTTGCGCGACGATCTCAACGACGGCGCGTCGGTCATGGCGCTCACCTATCTCGGCGCCACGCAAATCGTTCCGAACTACAATCTCATGGGCATTTCGAAGGCCGCGCTCGAAGCCGTGGTCCGCTATTTGGCCTTCGATCTCGGCGAACGCGGCATCCGCGTGAACGCGATTTCGGCCGGACCGATCAAGACCGCCAGTTCTCGGCAGGTCGGCGGGTTTTCGCGAATTCTCGACGTCGTGCCAAAAGTTGCCCCGCTGCGGCGCAACGTCAGCGCCGAAGACGTGGGCAACCTCGCGGTCTTCCTGGCGTCGGACCTTTCGACGGCGATTACCGCCGACGTTCATTTCGTCGACGCCGGATACCATATGATGGGCCTGTATCCGCCGGACTTCTCAACGTGAACTCGAGCGCGCCGCGCGATGCCGAGTTAGCCGCCGTCATAGCGGCACTGGCGGCGGTTGCGCGCGACTCCAACGCGGCGAACGAACCCGCGCGGCCGGCGTCGGCCTGGATGCTGGCGGCGCTCCGGCCGGAGCTCGAATTCGACGAACTGCTCGCCCTTCGAAACGCGTGTTCGACAAGATTCTGATCGCCAATCGCGGCGAGATTGCGGTGCGAATCATCCGCACGGCGCGCGAGATGGGCATTGCAACGGTAGCGGTGTACTCCGAACCGGACCGCGACGCACTGCACGTGCGCATGGCCGACGAGGCGTATTTCATCGGACCGGCGGCGCCGTCGCTCAGCTATCTCGATGCCGGCAAGCTGGTCGAGATCGCGCTGCGCGCGAAGGCGCACGCGGTGCATCCGGGTTATGGATTCTTGGCCGAGAATGCCGGCTTCGCGCGCGACGTGGTCGCGGCCGGCCTGGGGTGGATCGGCCCGCACGCCGATGCCATCGAAGCCATGGGTGATAAGCTGCGTGCCCGGCTGGCGATGCGCGAAGCCGGCATTCCCGTCGTTCCCGGCGGCACCGACGCCATCGCCGACGCATCCGAGGCGCGGCTTGCGGCCGAGCAATACGGTCTTCCGTTGGCGCTCAAGGCGTCGGGCGGCGGCGGCGGAAAAGGCTTAAAGATCGCGCGCACGCTCGACGAAGTGGAGTCCGCATTCGCTACCGCCCGGCTCGAAGCCGAGACCTACTTTAAGAACGGCACCATTTACGCCGAACGATATCTCGAGAATCCCAAACACGTCGAGTTGCAAATCCTCGCCGACAAGCACGGCGCCGTGGTGCACGTGGGCGAACGCGACTGCTCGCTGCAGCGCCGGCACCAGAAACTTTGGGAAGAAGCGCCGGTCGCACTTCCTTCGGAACTGCGTCGCGAGATGCGCGCCGCCGCGATCCGCGCCGCTGCCGCGATTGCCTACGATTCGGTCGGCACGATCGAGTGCCTCGTCTCGGGGGATGCGTTTTATTTCCTCGAAATGAACACTCGGATTCAAGTCGAGCACACGGTTACCGAGATGATTTCGGGACTCGACCTGATTCGCGAACAAATTCGGGTTGCATCCGGCGAGCTGCTCGGTTTTTCGCAAGACGACGTCACATTCGAAGGTTTTGCGATCGAGGGCCGGATCAACGCCGAGGATCCCGCGCGAAACTTTCAGCCCGCGCCCGGGACCATCAC
>JBAUZB010000292.1:0-1568 GCA_049585095.1 Candidatus Tumulicola sp. | reverse complement strand
GGCTACATCCGTTTTCCCGAGGCGGCCGGTGTCCTCACGCCTAATGTCGAGCAATCGAAGCGGCTCTGGTTCACCCGCGATCACATTGCGATGGCAGAGGCGTTCGGCTGGAACAAGGTCGCGCCGTTCTACATCGATCTGGAAACGCCGGTGCCCCCGAGCGGCGGTCCCAAGCCGGGCCCGCTGCAGGTGCAACTGCGCGACGAGCACATGCAATACGCCCTTACCTGGTTCACGCTCGCTTTCGCGGTCGTGATCGCATTCGGCGTGTGGTGGCGGAAAAGAGCGTAATTCGCGGCGCCGTAAAACGAGGCAAAAAGGCCGCTTCGAAGCCTACACACTCGCGGCATAGTGCTGGCAATCCCGGGACGCGAGCAATGACCAATCGAGAATCCACGACCGCCCTCATCGTCGTCGACGTGCAGCACGCCTTTGATGAATGGGAGGCCGCGGGCAAGCGGCGCAACAATCCGGACGCGGTGGCGCGGATCGCCGATCTGCTCGACGCGTTTCGAACGCAACGCGCCCCGATCTTCCATATTCGCCACGAAGGCACCCGCCCCAACTCGTCGTTTCGGCCGGGCGGCACGGGCTTTCCCGTGAAGGATGAGGCGCGCGAACGCAGTGGCGAGCCCGTGATCGTCAAGCGCGTCAACAGCGCTTTCATCGGCACCGACCTGGAAAGCCGCCTGCACGATGCCGGCATCAAATCGGTCGTGATCTGCGGCGCCACCACCAATCACTGCGTGGAGACCACGACGCGGATGGCCGGCAATCTCGGCTTCGATACGCGTCTCGTTCGCGATGCGACCTGGACGTTCGACCGCGTCGGCCCCGATGGCGAGCCGCATTCGGCTGAAGCCATTCACGCCATGACGCTGTCCAACCTCAACGGCGAGTTCGCGCGTATCGTGACCGCGGCGGAGGCGATCGCGTCTTTGAAAGATACCGAGATATTCTAGCCTGGATGAGCGAAGCGATATCCGGGCAGCGTCGCGTGCGTCTCCCCGCATGTCGCTTGCGCTCATGCGGGCTACGCGTCACCGAGTCCGCTTAGTGGCAGCTCGTCACGTTGACGGTGTGCGCTTCGCCGTTGTTGCCGGGCACCGTGACGCCTTCCACCGAGCAACTCGGCACATAGGTGCGGTCGGACGGCGCAACCTGCGGCGGCAGCCGGTGCGCCCAGTCCCAGGGAACGTCGTACGAATAGGTGTAATGCACGTCGTTGGCACCGGACGGCGCGACGACATCTGCCGGCGCCTGACCATAGGCTTCGTCGTAGCCGCTGTCGCCCGGCCAGACGACGGGACCGAACTGGCCGCGGTGCCGGAACGTGTGAAAGAACGGACGATGGCCGATCGCATGCGGCGCGCTCATTCCGCCGCGGCCGCCTGTCGCCCTTGCTGACACTTCGCTGGTGGCAAGCATCAGCGCAACGGCGCTGAGAGAGGCGATCAATGCGCTATATTTCTTGATACTCATGGCACGCACCATACTGTTGGTAGCCGCTTCGCAGCCCGTGGGAAGGCTTAGGCCGCAGCCCGCGCGGCCGCAAATACGTCCTTAAC
>JBAUZB010000291.1:0-19654 GCA_049585095.1 Candidatus Tumulicola sp. | reverse complement strand
CCTTTAGCCTTGCACCCCGCGCCGCCGTAAGAAGTAGTGCCGTAAAGCCTCCCGTTCACAGCGATCAATCGTGCTTCCGGATTCGCACCGTCGGTCCCACCTTTGAAACTGTACAGCACCGTTTCCGTGCCCGCGGTTGTAATTTTAAAGACTGTGCCGCATCCGAGTTGGCGGTAGGAATCCAAACAGGACCCTGTGCCTCCATAATCGGTTGTGCCGTACAGTACACCGCCGACGTCGGTCAAGCCGGCAGACGGGTGAGCGCCGTCGCTACCGCCCACGAAGCTGTAGAGTAAGGTTTCGGTGCCGGAGGTCGTGATTTTGAAGACCGTACCGTGCCCATTTATTTGATTACAGCCATAGGTCGTGCCGTACAGCACGCCTCTCACATTAATCAGGCCGGCAAATGGGCAGCCGTCCCTGCCTTTAGCGAAGCTGTAGAGCCGGGTATACGTGCCGGACTTCGTGATGCTGAAGATCGTACCGAAGCTGTTCGCACCGCCGGCGCGGGTGACGCCATAGAGCGTGCCGCGCACGTTGGCAAGTCCGGCCAACGGGTTCCCGCCGTCGGGGCTTCCTGCGAAGCTGTACAGCACCTTTTCCGTGCCGGCAGTCGTGATACTAAAGACAGTGCCGCAACCTAAGCCTCCGCACCCGGAGATACTACCATTCTCGGTCGTGCCGTAGAGCGTGCCGTTCACGTTGAGCAGGCCGGCGTACGGGTTCGCGCCGTCGCTGCCGCTGCCAAAGGAATGGAGCACGGTTTCCTTGCCCGAAGCCGTGATGCTAAAGACCGTGCCGTCAAATGCATCACCACCGTAACGGGTCGTGCCGTAGAGCGTACCGTTCACGTTGGTAAGGCCCGCGGATGGGTTTGCCCCGTCGACACAGGACGCGATCTGGCAGAAGCTGTAGAGCACCCTTTCGATCACCGCGTTCTTGCCTACTTGGTGTGATGCGGATGGCGCCAACGCGCGCTGCATCTGCTGCGAGGGCGCGAGTATTGTTGACGTTGGCAAGCCGTTGTTGCCCCCGCCACATGCGGCGAGAAGCGACGCGCTAAGACAGGCGCCGATGAGATTGTTTGGTTGTTTCATTGAGAGTCCTATCTTCCCGAAGTCATTCCGCCGCTCCGAGATGGAAGATATGCCTGCGACGTATCTTTTGGAAGTGCGCAACATCATTCCGAAGCCAGTGCAAAAGATCACAAGACTGACGCGAAAGGACCTGCCGCTGCCCAGAAGAGGTAAAATGTGACAAGCCAAAGCACGACGCATGCAACCCCTTCAGCTAAAGTGGGCCTTCTAGCTGGCTTTGTCAATGCCTGTTAGACGCCAACAGCTCAACTACGTGCAAAACGTGATATGATTAAGGCTACGATGAAGCGCGGGGACGCAGAGTCGACCTTGCCGATCGGCGTTCCCTCGTCGCTATGCAACTGCTCCGGTTGACGCCGCAGGCGTGCTCCATGCTTGGCCAAATGCCCATTCGCCGGCCCCTATGAGCTAAGCGCCCCTCATAGGTCCGCAAGCGGGGAAACGTGTCGAAGTCCCATAGACCCGCGGTTCCGTGGCGTTCTTGAATTTATTGCCGAAGCGCCATGTTTATTTAAGGCTAAATGTGTCGCGCTCAAGCAGGGCGCGAAATCGTGCTCAACGCCACCATTGGCGGTCGTGATCCGTCACCGTTGCTACCGGCGAGCATCATCAGGCTCGCGCCGAGCAGATTCGCATAGCGCAGCAACTTAGTAGTCGGTTTCGGGCGGGGCGTGCGACTGGTCGCCCGAACATTGGGTACCGCCGTTCGACGGAATCTTCTTGAACGTCGTCGGGTGTTTCGAAAAGTCGAAGATGTCGTCGTAAGCGTCGGCGCGCTTGTCGGCGAGGCCGAGCGATGGCAGAGCGAAGCGCTCGCGGTACAGGCAGCAGCAGGCAACGATCCGCGCCGCTTGCTCGCGCATTCGGGCTGGGGCTCGCGTCCCGCACCCGCGGCACTAGGAGCTCTTGCTCGCGCTGATCGAGGGCTACCTCTTGGCGTAATGCTGACTTCAGTTTCCGGGGGAACCATCGGGCCACGTCGAACGTTGAGTCGTCGGACCAAACCTACGCGGAGGCGGCATTCATGAATCGAGGTCTCATCGGTGCGCTTAGCACAAGCGTTGCCACTGCATTACTTGCTGGTTGTGGCGGATCGCAGTCGCCGATCGCGGCGCCCGGTGCTGTGCCGCAGAGCCGCGAAGTCTCGCAGCGAGCGGGGCGCGCGGTATCGTCAAGGCCGAAAACTAGCGGCGATGTGACCTACGCGGGCTCCGTGGCTGCGGCGCGGACGATGCCCGATACGACCAAGATAATCTACGTCACGTCTCCAACATATCCACCAAAGATTTTAGGGTTCAAGCTTGGTTCAACAGGCAACGCCAAGCCGGTCGTAACGATCACCAGCACCGGGCTGGATGATCCGCAATTCCTTGCCATCGCCCCAAGCGGAAAGATCTACGTCGCGAACGGTTCGTACGGGCCGGTGCAGGTCTACCCGGCCGGCGGGCACGGCAGCGAGCCGGGCGAGGAACTCGGCGGATCGACAATACACCGAGCCGGAGGCGTTGCCGTTGACGCTTTTGGCCAGATTTACGTCTCGGATGCTTTGACCGACGAGATCTACGTCTGGAAGAAGGATGCCATCGGCAATGTTAGCCCGATTCGCACGATCTCGGGGTCCAATACGCTCCTCCACGGGCCTTATGGCATGGCGTGTGATTCGCACGGAAACCTGTGGGTCGCGACTGATGGCGCGGACTACTGGAGCCGCAGTAGTTCCATCCTCGAGTTCGCAAAGGGAGCGAACGGCGACGTTGCCCCGATAACGGCGATTGGGGGAAGCCGCACCGGTTTATCAGAACCACCGAACGTACACGTCGATCCGACCGACCGCATCATTACTACTGGGGGCTTGATAAGTCCTAATTCAGTACGGATCTTTGCTGCCGGTTCGAACGGCAACGTGCGGCCTGCGGTGATCATCAGCGGAAGTAGGACCAAGCTGATCGGCGTTACAACGGTCGGGGGCGATTACCAAGGTCGCATTTATGCGACGACGGTCCCTCCTCACAGTGGTTACGGGTCCATCCTAGTCTTTGGGTCCCAAGCTCACGGTAACGCAAGCCCGGTTGCGGATATCACCGGACCAAAAACGGGAGTTCAGGAGCCGTTCTCCCCTACGCTTCTTCACTAGAGGGCGCTAGTCTCCGGTTGGCACGCCCACCGCGCCGACCACGCACCGATCGGTACCGCCGCGCTCGCGAGGCCGCATCGCGTTAGGCGCTTAGCCAATTTAGCAGCTCGCAAGGCTCGCGCCGAGAAGATTCGCATACCGCGCCAACTCAGTAGTCGGTCTCGGGCGGGGCGTGTGACTGGTCGCCCGAACATTGAGTACCGCCGTTCGACGGAATCTTCTTGAACGTCGTCGGGTGCTTCGAAAAGTCGAAGATGTCGTCGTAGGCGTCGGCGCGTTTGTCGGCCAGGCCGAGCGATGGCAGACCGAATATCTTTTCGACGAAGTGCAGCGCGCTGGCGGTTTCGTGCTGCGCCTTGGAAACGTAGTGATTCTTAGCGTATGGCGACACAACGATCAGTGGCGTGCGATAGCCGAGGCCCTCGTAAGCGCCGGTCACCGGGTCGGCGTACTGCGGCGGAACGACGTGGTCGAACCAGCCGCCCCATTCATCCCAGGTGATGACGATCGCGGTGCTTTTCCAGTAGCTGCTTTGGCCGATCGCGTTAACGATCGACGTCACCCATGCCGGGCCGCAGGCACCGGAGCCGCCGCCGGCGTGATCCGACGCGCCGCCGTGCGGCATAACCCACGACACCGCTGCCAGCTTGCCATCGGCAATGTCGTTCAATACTTGCGTGTCGGGCGTCACGACGTTGGCGAAATCGGGTCCGTAACGCACCGCCTTAATCGCGTCGAACGCGTCGAGCCAGTACGAATCTTGAATTTGCCCGTTGAGGTATCTCGGCTGCACGTACCAGCGCCACGAGACCTTCGCCTTGTCGAGGAGATTCGCGGCCGTGTCGTAGGTGAAACACGGATCCGAGCCGAGGACGTCGTGCCCGAACTTCGCGGGAAACTCCGGCGGTTTGGCCTGGCCGTAAACCAGATAGTTCTCGGTCTCCTTGGGTGCATCGCAGCCCCACGGCATGGTGCTGGGAACCTCGTCGGCGTGGCCGTCTTGCCCGGCGATCAGCATCTGGTGCGGCCCGAAACTCGGACCGTCGGTGGAAGCGAAGTTATGATCGCCCAACGTGTATTGCGAGGCCATCGTCCAGTAGGATTGGATCTCCGACTTGATGACGTAAGAAAACGGCATTTGCATATACGACTTGCCCGTCCAGAAGAGCCAGCACGCCGGATGGTTCCACGGATCGGAGTACTTACAGGTGCCGTTGGGCGGCGGTTGGTTCAACATCCTGATCTGCTGGTCGAAGCCGTCGTTCTTGCCGCCGTCGTAGTCTTCCAAGAACTGCCAACGGTAGTGGTTGATGTCGTGCAAGAACGCTAAATGCAGCGGCTGCAGAGTGTACTTAACGCCATGACCGTAGCCGAACGTCGCCGAATTGGCCTTGGGAAAGCCGCGAAAGAAGTTGTCGAAACTGCGGTTCTCTTGCATGATGATGACGATGTGGGTGATGGGATACGTCGTCGCGTGATTGTGCGACGCCGTCGCCGGCGCCGGGATGACGCCCGATTGAGAGTATCGTGCACTGCACGCCGTGAGGAGCGCGGCGATCAGAACGACGGAGATCCGCTGCATCTTCAACTTCTTCCTCTACGCGCTCCCGATGGGCCTGCCTCGGCGGACGCCGTATCCGCGTTGGCGAATGAAAGCGGCGAGGAGTAATGCGCATGAAACGATTCACGCTCTTTTTCTTTGCGGCGACGCTGGTCTCTTTAAGCGCCGTTCGGGCCGCACCGGCGACGTTTACCATCGACGGCAACGTCGGTTTGTCGTCGCTCGTTGCCCTGGGCGACGGGCATCTTCAAGCGATGGCCGACACGCTCCAAACGTTGGCCGCGACCGACGATGCGCGCTCGGGGCAGTGGACGCGAATTGCGCCGCCGCTGCGGCGTGCCGCCGCAACCAACGTCGACGCGGTGCTCTTGTTCGCCCAACGCGATGGTTCGTATTGGACGCTTCAAGGAGGCCGTCAAAAGACGTCGCTCGCGGATCGCCCGTACTTTTCGAAATTGCTCGCGGGCGAAACCGTAATCGGCGATTTGGTGACCAGCCGTTCGACGGGCAAGCCGGTCGCGATGGTCGCGGTTCCGATTCGAGGCGCCAATGGCGCGGTCGCGGGAGCGCTGGGTGCGGGGATTTATCTCGATGCGCTCAGCGCGCGGATCAAGCGCGAGATGGGCATCGGGCCGAATACGATCTTTTGGGCGATCGACTCACGCGGCGTCATCGCCCTTCACAGCGATCCCAACGAAATCTTCGTCGAACCACATAAGCTGTCGCCGGATTTGATGCGCGTCATGACCACAATGCTGGCTCACGACGAGGGCGCCGTCACCTACCAGTTCCGCGGGCGAACGCGGTCGGTGCTGTATCGAAAGTCGCCGCTTACCGGATGGCGCTACGGCTTTGGGGTTCTCCAGGCTGAGTAGCGCTCGACAAGTACTGCCAGATCGCCGACTGCGCGTGGTTGAGATGCCGTCCCCAATGCGTGTAATAGGAAAAATGCCAATGCCATAGGGCGTCGCGGTATTTCCCGGCGTCGTAGAGGCGTCGGCCTTGGGTAAGATCGGCATACATGTCTTGCAAGTCGTCCTCAATCGACGTCAGCACCGCATCGTGCTCGCTGACGTCGAGCGGGTCGAAGACGGCGCGGTACGAGTTGGCCGGCAGCTTCGGGCCGATCCGCGAAGCGAGGTCGGCGCCGATCTTCTGATTGAATTTCGGCGCAACTTCTCCGGCCGGTTCCACCGCGGGGATGACCGCGGCGGCGGCCTGCAGGTGGGCGAGAATCTCGTGCAACTCACGCAGATTGGCGACCTTGGTGTCATCGGCGGCGGTCCGGTTGATCCACTGGAAATACGCTTTGGCGCGCAGCAGAAACGCGATTGCCGCATCCGCGTCGTCGCCCAAACCGTTGGGCAGGTTCTTGATCGCAATCACTTCGCCGGTCGCGACCGGCCGCGAACCGTCCAACATTTGGACGCGCTGGCCTACGTGCACGCTGTCTCGCACCAGCGGCCTAATCTCGCCGGAGCAGACGTACATGTTGGCCCGAACCGATTGCGGCACCGGATCGCTGACCGGATACGACGAGCCGTCGTCGCGAAGGAACTCGGGCCAAATCGTCCAGGTCTCGCCGGACTGGCCGAAGGTCATGTCCGGGCGGTCGCCCTGATGCGCCGGCAGCGATCGGCCGCCGTGTTCCGCATCGAGAAACGTCACCGCCACTTCGAAATCCGGAAGACGATTTTGATGCAGAATTCCAGGCAGCGACATTCTTAGCCCGTGGTCAGCCTCCGTCAGCGCCGCCCGGGCGAATGCCAGGCGACCCCCTCAGTCATCGCAAATGTTCTTAAAGAACGTATGAAAGGGGGTCCATCATGGCCATTCTTCGCCGAACGACGGTCGCGCTTGCCGCGGCCGGTTTGCTCGCCGCGTGCGCGAATCCGGCGCCCTCGTCGTTTACGCCGGGTACCGCAGCGAATCACACGCAATCCTTCGTCAAAACGATGCCCGCCAAGGGCTCTGCCAAGCACGTTCTCTATATCGCCGATATCGACGGACAACCCGGCGTCGGCCAAATCCTGGTCTACGACGCCACCATGAACAACCCGCAGCTGATTCGGACGATCACGACCGGCACCGGAAGGCCGTTCGGGCTCTGGGTCGATTCGAAGAACGTTTTGTACGTTGCCAACTATCCCAACAAATATCCGTCGAGCGTCACCGAATTTCAGCCGGGCGCTTCATCGCCGTTCTTTACCATCACGAGCTTCAAGGGGTATCCCGAAAGCGTTGCGGTCGACGCGAAGCACAATGTCTTCGTCAACGAATCGTACGAGGACGAGGGCTACGTGCAGGAGTTCGCGCCGGGAAGCGCCACCGCCGAACGCACCATCGATACCGGTATCGGCGGCTATGCTTTCACACCGGGCAACCTGGCCTTCGATCCCCAAGGCAATCTCATCGCCGCCGAACAGGCCGAGCTAAAGTTGCACATCGTCAAGATCGCACACCGATCGTTCAAAGTAACGCCGCTCAATCTGGATTTGGACGGCAACGGCATCGACGGAACCGGCATCGGGATCGACCGGGCCGGCAACGTGTACGTCGCCGGCAGTCAGAACGCGACGGTCGCGGTCTTTGCGCCGGGGCAAACGGAACCGTCGCGCACGATTTCGCCGGTCTCGAGCTACGGGCTCATGGGCGTGACGCCGCAGGGCGCGGTCTACGAGGCCAGCGGCGAATCCACCGTCACCGAAATCGAGCCCGGGTCGAACTCGCCAACCCTCATCCTGCGCTGCGAGTGCTCTGCACAAGGCGCAGCCGTTAGCCGATAGGGCGCACGGCATCCTACCGCCGACAATGCGGCTCGTTTGCGTTCTTCTTCTCATCGCGGGCGCGTTTGGGTTTGCGTCGCCCGCGCTCGGAGACGATCCGAGCCGCATCGACGCCTACGTTACCCCATACTACGATTCGTCCGGGCCGGTCGTTCGCATCGGACAATACAGTGCCGGCCTGGCTTCCAAGAATCAAGGAACGTTCGTCGCCACGATTCGCGCGATGAAGCGCCAATGGAGCCGGCTCGATTTTCTCGAGTTGTACGTCGGCGCGATTCGCCTCTATGACCTCGGCTACCGCAACGAAGCCGTCTACTGGTTTTACTCGGCGCAATACAAGGGGCGCCAGTTCGCGCTGCTCGTCGATCGCAAGCGCCTCGGAGGCATCGGCGATCCGGCCTTCGAGCTGTACCATGCCCAAGACGCGTTTTTTCAGCTGGTCGGGCCTGACGTCAACGGGTATGCCTTCGGCGACATCGATTCATTGGTCGAAATCATTCGCCGCGTGCAAAAAGAGAATGGAGCCGTAGCGAACCTTGCGCTCATCTACCCCCGAATCGCGTTTACGGACAAGAAGCTGTGGCCGCAGGAAAATGCGGAACTCAATGCCGGGCTGGGTAAACTCGCGGCGTCGCTCCCGAGTCAGAAGGCCGCCATCGCACGGCAGTGCGCGCAAAACGGGACGCAAGCGCGCTTTTCCCACCTAACCAGCACGCCCTTTCCCGGAGGCCTTCCCTAGATTTCCCGAAGCGTGCCGGTCGTCACGCGGTGACACGCGGCGGATACGAAAGCTCCGCATACCAGTCGCCGCGCCCGGCGGGCGTGAGATCGAGCATGTTGTACACCGGCGTGAGGAGATCGATGCCGCGCTCGTTGATATCGTCGGCCATGTGAGGATGCGCCGTGTAAAAATGCCGGATCGTTCCATCGGAGTCGCGGGTGAATACCGACATGGTCGAGTCTTGGCTGCCGTCGGCGTCTTCGCTGGCAAGGTCGTATTTGAACGAGCTATTCCCGCAGCTAAGCAGCCGCAGGTTGGTCCAGCCGCGCGAACGCGCGTACTCACGCAGCGTGCCCGGATCGGCCGCTGCCGCGATCGCGAAATCGACGTTTTGCGCCAAGTGCTGCGCCACGCCATTGTATCCGTCGATCCACATGGTGCACATCGGGCACGCGGTCGTCTGTTTCTTGCCGTACATGAACTGATAGATGACCAGTGGGCGGGAGGCGCCGCTAAAAAGCTCGCTCATGCGAACGCTGCGAACCGGCTCGTCGCCGGCATGAAGATCTGCCGGTCCCTCGTAGAACACGTAGTCTTCGATCGCCGCGCCCTGCGGTAAATTGCGGCGTAGCTCGGCGACCCGTTCGCGGAGGCGCATCTCCTCGATTTCAGCGAGCCTTAGTTCTTCCCGTCGCGCGAGGTATTTCTCGGATTCGTTGGTGAGATTGGTCTGTCGCATACAGCCCACTACCCCGCACGATTGAGATCGGTTTCGTTGACGGAACACGCGGGGTGCAGGGCCGAGGAAGCCGCTGCAAGTAGAGCCTTGCATGTTTTCCTTCCGTTCTTTGGCCGCGGCCTCAATGGCACTGTTCTGTACCACCGGCATAACCGCGCGCGGCTTCGCGCCGGATCAACTCGCAAGCGAGGCGCGTAACGAAACGGTCGTCGCCGCGTCGCCCTCCGAGTCGCAAGCCCGGCGCGACGAAATCGCCTTGGCCGGCTACGTGCATCGCATGGGAACGCCCGGCGATTTGCGTACGGCGCGATACGTGCAGGCCGAGCTGGCAAAAGCCGGGTGGGATTCGGAGATCGTCACCTACGTCGTCCCGGTTGCATGGCCGACCGAACAGCGCCTGACGCTGTTAGGCGCGCAGCCGCACGCGATCAGCCTCTACGAACCCGAGGTTGCGGGCGATCCATTTTCGCGCAATCACGCCGCCATCGGAATTCCGTATTCCGGCTACAGCGTCGACGGCGACGTGACCGGTGCGCTGGTTTACGCCAATCACGCAACCGCCGACGACTTCAAGGCGCTGGCGGAGACCGGCGTCGACGTCCGCGGTGCGATCGTGATCGCCCGCGGCGGCGGCGGGGCGCTCACCGCCAAAGCGTTTGAGGCCGCGAAGCACGGCGCCAAAGCGGTGCTGGTTTTTAACGACCCGCTGACGAGCGGATACTTCATGGGCGAGACCTATCCGAAAGGTCCGTGGCGCCCGTTGGGAGCGGCCACGCGCAACACGATGACGTTCACCAACGACCCGGGCGACCCGACCGCAATCGGCGTCCCGGTTCCGGGCGCACCCCACAAACCGCTTTCGGCGATGAAGCTTCCGTCGATTCCGGAAGCGCCGATTACCGGTTTGGTCGCGCGCGAACTGCTCGCCGCAATGGGCGGGCCCGTCGGTCCCTCGGAATGGCATCCGGGATTTGCGTTTCCGTTGCATCTCGGAGGCGACGTGCGAGCACACTTCGTGCTCAAAAGCCGCCGATTCTTCGGTCCGATTTGGGACGTGATCGGCACCCTGCCCGGAGTTTCCAAGAATCAAATGGTGGTCGTCGGCGGGCATCGCGACGCGTGGACCTACGGCGCGGTCGATCCGATCAGCGGCACGGTCGATTTGTTGCAGCTGGCGCGCGCTTTCGGGAAACTTAAGGCGGCCGGATGGCAGCCGCAGCGCACGGTGATCATCGGATCGTGGGACGGCGAGGAACTCAACCTGTTCGGCAGCGACGAGTGGGTCGACCAACACCAAGCCGAGTTGCGGGCGGGTTGCGTCGCCTACGTCAATACCGACGAGGTCGCATTCGGTCCGAAGTTTTTCGCCGCCGCGACGCCGGACTTGATCGGAATGTTACGCGATGCCTCCACCGCGGTCGCCGCTCCCGGCAATCGCGAGGCGCTCGCGGAGTATTGGCAAAAGCAAGACCCGCAGCGCGAGGTTTCCGCAATCGGCAGCGGCAGCGATCACGAGCCGTTCGTGTATCGGCAAAACATTCCGGCGGCGGCCGGCGCCTTCGGCGGACCGTTCGGAACCTACCATTCCGCGTACGACGACCCGGCTTCGCTGTCGCTCCTTGACCCCGGGATGCACGAAGCCGCCGCCGCCGCGCGCTTCACCTCGCTCGTGGTGCTTCGCCTGTCGAGCGCGCTCTATCCGGATTTGCGCTTGTCCACGTTGGCGACGTCGTTGCGCGACGGCATCGCGGCGTTCGCCAAAGAAAAGGGCGACGATGCTCGCCGCGCGGCGGTCGCGGCCGCACTGCAACCCGACGCCGATGCGTTCGTGAACGCCGCGGCCGCACTCGACGTTCGCGCCGACACCGCACTGCAGCGCGGCGATACCGCGGCTGCCGCCGCAACCTACGCCCAATTGCGCGCCGCGGAAAATGCCTTCTACCAGCCGGCGGCGACGTCGTGGGCGCGTACGCTGCTTTACGGCCTCGGCGGTTCCCAATCGGACGTGTTGCCCTCGCTGAAGTCGACGCTCGCCGCCGAGGGCGGCGATGCGGCGCTGGCCACGCTGCGCACGGCGTTCGCCGCTGCCACTGCCGACGCGACCAGAACCTGACCAACGTGGGGCTTACGTAGCGCGATGAAGGTTGGAATTTATATCTACGCCGTGGCCGCGGTCGCGGCGGGCATCATCAATTTGGTGTGGGGCGATTTTGCAACCGACTGGCAGCCGATCCAAGCCTTCGGCGATCACGTTCCCGGTCGCGAGATCTACGCCTACATTACCGCCTTGTGGCTGCTCGCGGGAGGTGCGGCGATGCTCTGGCGCCGCACGGCCCGAGGCGGCGCCGTGGCACTGGCGGTCGTCTACGCTATTTTCGGCATCTTCTGGCTGCCGCGTTTCTATTACGCGTACTATTTGATGGCGTTCAAGCTTTCGATCGTCATGGGCATCGCGGACGGGTTCGGTCAGCAGCTCGTCTTGGTCGCCGCAGGAATTATTGCGTATGCATCGTTGGCAACGCGCGATTCCGTCGGAACGCGCCGGATGGCGACTGCTGCGCGGGTGGCGTTCGCACTGAGCACGGTCGTCTTTGGAGTTGCGCACTTTACCAGTTTGCCGACCGTCGCGGCGCTCGTGCCGGCATGGGTCTATCCCAGCGGAGCGTTTTGGGCGATCGTCACCGGGATCGGATTCGTGCTTGCCGGCATCGCCATACTCACCGGGTTTCTCGACGTTCTGGGCGCACGATTGCTCACCCTGATGCTGGCGATCTTCTCGGCCGTAGTTTGGATATCTCAACTCTTCACGTTTTCGCACGATCATTCGGCATGGGGAGGGAACGCGTATAACCTCGCGGCGGTCGGAGCGGCCTGGATCGTCGGGGCCTGGCTGGCGGAAACGCGTAACCATCGGCGAAAGGGGCCGTCTATCCGGCGGGTACTCGAGAAAGGAGCTCACTCGTGAAGATTCGTTTCACCGCTATGCTCGGCGTGCTGTTCGCGCTGTCCATTGTCGCTGCCCAGGCCTCGCCGGCGGTCGAGTCGACGCCCGCGCCGCGTCCCAAGAAACCCGATTTCGCCCCCTTCTCCTTCTTCATCGGCAACTGGACGTGCACCAGCAAGATGGCAAATCGTCCCGGACCGGCGACGTCGACGGCAACGTGGGCCATGGACGATACCGGTTATTGGATGACGTCCTCGGGAGACAATCCCCCGGTCAAATGGTTTCCGTACGACACCAAGAGTCAATCGCGAATCACCTATGACTCGGATGCAAAACTCTGGATCTACGCATACTCCGACAATGTCGGCGGCTATGGTCTCTACACGACGCCCGGCTGGAAGGGCGGTACGGCGGTGTGGACGGCGCGCTCGTTCTTTCCCACGAAAGAGACGTCTGCCGTCAGCAACTACACGATGAAGAAAGTGAGCGACGCCAAGTATACCGGAACGTACAGCTACACGAACGGTAAAGGCACCGTTGTGGGCGGTCAGGACAGCTGTACCAAGGCGTAGCGGCCGCACAAGGGTAGCATGAAAAGGAACCTCGGCTCAGGCCGAGGTTCCCTTTCGCTTCAAGTCGCAGTAGCCGCCGACCTACATCGGCGGAGTAGTCATCATTTTTGCGCCCATTGAATCAGCTTGCGACTTGCACATCATTTTCACGTTATTCTTCTTCATCATCGCTTGCTTTTGAGCAGACGACATCCCGGCCATCTTCGTCTTCATTTGGCTCTGGGTCATGTACATCTTAGTCGTCATGTTGACGCCGACAACCTGATCGCCCGATGCACATTTCGGCATCGTCATCATGGGAGCTGAAGTAGACATGCTGCTTTGAGCCAGGCTTGGTTGCATGCTCAAGACGAACATGCCCATGCCTAGAAGCAGCCCCACTGGAACAATCTTCATGGTTTTCTCCTAGGAGTAATGCAATTGCGCTAAACGCCGAGCGTTCGGCATACCGATAACGCTCGAACTCGACGTTCGGATGAATTGGAGCTCATTTCGAATTGAGGCGATCACTTCGAGTTGACCGATCGCGCTTCGACGGGGTAGGGGCCAGACGCAGAACGAAGGTTACGCCTCGATAGGTTTATCGAGTTCGGAGAGGAGCCCACCTTGATGACCCTTCGCGGGGCGTTTCAGTTCGCCGGTCGTGGGGCTCTGGTCGTCGCGATGACGGGGCTCAGCGCGTGCCGCGGCGGGCCGGTGGTGCCGGTGGTTCCGGCATCGTCGTCGAGCGACATCGGCTCGCGCCCGGCGACGGCTCACAAGAGGGTCGCCGCAACGCAGACGACCATCTTTTCGGGTTTCTCCAATCCTGCGGCGGTTGCAGTCGGCGGCAGTAATGCCTACGTGACCGACCGGAGTAATCATGCCCTAGAGAAGGTCGCGAGCGACGGCACGATCTCGGTGGTTTCGAACGCCTTTCGGGCCGTAAGCGGTGTGGCCGTTACCGCGCAGGGACTGGCGTATGTCGCCGACACCGGCCGGCACAAGATTTTCGAAGTCACGCCGAGCGGAACGCTCACGCCCTTCTTCTCGGACGCGGCACTCACGATCGGACTAGCGCTCGACGGATTCGGAAACCTGTACGTTGCCGACGGCCGGCCGGATATCAAGAAAGTCGCTCCCGACGGAACCGTTACATTTCTCGGACACAAACACTTTGGAAGCCCGAACTGCGTAACCGTCGATTCGGCCGGCGACGTTTATGCCGGCGATGCCGGCGCGATGTCGGTGAAAGAACTCAAACCTGACGGAAGCATCTTTAAAATCCGCCTTCGCGGCTACCTGCGGTATATCGAACCCGTCGGTGTGGCGGTCGACTCCAGCGGCAGCCTTTACGTTGCGGATAACGAGTATCGTACTGCACTGAAGATCGTCCATCGATCCGCGAGCACGCTCTGGCAATTCCCCCATTTCGTAGCGGGCATCGCCGTGGGAGCCGATGATAGCGTGTACGTGCTCGGGAATCGCGCACTCTACAAGATCGATATTGACGGCACTTCGGGCATCTTGGGACGTGGGCCGCCCGAGGCGGTGGCCGCGGACAAGAGCGGCAATGCCTACGTGGCGGCGGTGGACCTGTATAAAGTTAGCAACACCGGGAAGGTAGCGCAAATCGAGGCGTTGCCATCGGGATGGATTCCGCCGTCCGGCGTTGCCGTCGACTCGAACGGCAACGTCTACGCCGTTGAAAATGAACATCTCTACAAGATACCGCCAAACGGCTCGCCGGAGCCCTTTGGGCCCGAGATAGACTATCCCTCGGCCGTCGCCACCGATAGGGCGAATAACGTCTACGTCAGCGATACGGCATATGACCGAATCGAAGAGTTTTCACCGCAAGGCGTCGAGATACAATCCTGGTCGGACGTCAGGGCTTTCGGCATTGCCGTCGACGCGGAGGGGAATCTGTATGTCGCCTGCTACTACTGCACGCGGGTGGTCGAATTCTTGAAGGACGGACGCGTGCGCCAACTTGGTTCCGGATTGGAATATCCGACGGGCGTTGCGGTCGACGCCGCCTCAAACGTCTACGTTACCGACTACCAAAAGAACGTCGTTTTTAGAATTCGCGATGGGAAAACAACCATCGTGGGTTCCGGTTTCCGGCATCCGCTTGGCGTCGCCGTCGATGGGCTGGGCAATCTTTATGTCGCCGATTACGGTCACGGGATGGTCAAGAAACTAACGCCTTGAGCGTTGTTCAGAGTCCCGTCAGCGAGTAAACCGTCCCGTTGCCGCTCATGCCACCGTCGTAGGTCGTGCCGTAGAGCGTGCTGCTAACCTTGGTCAGGCCGCCATGCGGATGTGCCCCGTCGCTTCCGCCGGCGAAGGTGTAGATCCGGCTTACGTGGCCGGTCGCGATCTTCACCTTAAAGACGGTACCGTTGCCGCTTGCACCACCGTACGTGGTCGTGCCGTAGAGCGCGGCGCCCAGTTGGGTCAGGCCGTCAAACGGCGCTACGCCGTCGTTTCCGCTACCGAAGTTGTGAAGTACGCTTTCGCTGCCGGCGGTCGTGATCCTAAAGACGGTGCCCTCGTTGTCGGGTGCACCACCGTTGACCGTCGTGCCGTAGAGCACACCATTCACGTCGGTCAGCCCCGCATACGGATTTGCGCCGTCGCTGTCGCCGGCGAAACTGTAGAGCACGCTTTCGGTGCCGGAGGTGGTGATCTTAAAGACCGTGCCGTCGTTGCTTGTACCACCGTTGGCCGTCGTGCCGTAGAGCACACCACCCACGTCGGTCAGCCCCGCGTACGGGCACTCGCCGTCGCTGCCGCCTCCGAAGCTGTAGATTACGCTTTCCGTGCCGTATGCCGTGACTTTAAAGACCGTGCCGACGCCGTTGGTGCCGCCGAAAATTGTCGTGCCGTAGAACGCGTTGCCCACCTTGATCAGGGTGGCAGACGGGTTTACGCCGTCGTTCCCGCCGCCGAAGTCGTGGAGCACGCTTTCCGAGCCGGAGGTCGTGATCTTAAAGACCGTGCCGTCATCGATTCCACCACCGTGGAACGTTGTGCCGAAAAGCGCACCGCCCGACTTGGCCAGGCCGGCCCCACGGGGATTTCGGCCGTCGCTATTGCCTGCGAAGCTGTAGAGCACGCTTTCCGCGCCGGAGGGCGTCATCTCAAAAACCGTGCCGTCGTCGCTGGTACCACCGTTCTGGGTGGTGCCGTAAAGCGCACCGCCCAACTCGGTCACGCCAGTGTACGGTTCTCTGCCGTCGCTCCCGCCGCCAAAGCTGTAGAGCACGCTTTCCGTCACGGTGTTCGTTCTCACACCGTGCGACGCGGACGAACCCGAAACGTGCTGCGAGCCGAATGACTGCGGCGCCCCGGTGCCCGGGGCCACCAGCGAGTTGCCGCCGCACGCGGCTAAGAGCGCTGCACTAACGCACGCGCCCATGAGTTTCTGAACTTGTTTCACAAGTCGTCCTCTCGAAAAACTACCGCGGCGCCGAGGGCCTAGACGGCCGCCCATTGACCAACCGAGCGCTTTGACGCTGGATCACCGCATTCCTAGCTTGCATGTCGATGCAATGCGACGCGCCGAGAGGAGCTGCAGGTGTGTTAGAATGCGAGTGGCCAACCAGGCGCCGGCTAGGGGGAAACATGAACGCGCGAACAGGCCCTGCAGTTGTTGCGTTTACCGCTATTATTTTCGCGGGATGCGCGGGCACTCCCGAATCGAATCTCACTCCGATCAGCCCGTCGCTCACGTCCTCGCGACTGTCGCAGCCCGCACGCGCGCGTTATCTGCGCGCCCCGTTGTCGATCGAAACCGTGCTTTACCGCTTCAATACCGGCCTCCCAAGCGACGGTGCGAACCCCTTTGCGGGGCTCACCAACCTTAATGGCACGCTCTACGGCACGACCCTCTACGGTGGGGGAACGGGGTGCGGTGGTGATGGGTGCGGCACGATCTTTAGCATCACAACCTCCGGCACGTATCGCCAACTTTACAGCTTCAAAGGTGGAAGCGACGGTGCGCAGCCGTATGCCGGCCTCACATTCACCAACATGAAAGGCACACTCTATGGCACGACCGAGGCCGGTGGTGGCACAGCCTGTTACTTCCTCGGATGCGGCACCATCTTTAGCATCACAACCGACGGCACGTATCGCCAGCTTTATACTTTCAAAGGCGGGGACGACGGCATGGGTCCGACTGGCAGCCTCGTTAACCTGAATGGCACGCTCTATGGAACGACCCCGGTCGGGGGTAAGGTTACGCGAGAGTGCGGTGATGGATGCGGTATGGTCTTTAGCGTCACAACCGCCGGCGCGTATCGCCCGATTTACCACTTCAGAGGTGGAAGCGACGGCCGTTATTCCATTGCCGGCCTGACCAAGCTCAACGGCACGCTCTATGTGGCACGACCGCATACGGTGGCGGGACAGGCTGTCACCCCGGTTTTGAATGCGGCACCGTCTTTAGCGTCACGCCTTCCGGCGCAGAAACGGTACTCCACGTATTCAAGGGCGGCCAAGATGGCTATAACCCGACTGCGGGCCTGACCAACGCCAACGGCACGCTCTATGGCACGACCCCATACGGCGGCAACGGCACGACCGGAGGCGGTAATCGCCAAGCCTGCTCCGGTTTTGGATGCGGCACGATTTTCAAGATCACGCCCGCCGGCGCAGAAACCGTGCTTTACAGTTTCGCCGGTACGAGCAACGGCTGGAGCCCGCAAGCCGCGTTGACCAAGATTGGCAAGACGCTCTATGGCTCAACGCAGAACGGCGGTAATACTGGAGGACCCCAAGACCCGTGCTCTGCCGGATGCGGAACGCTTTTTAGCATCACCGCGTCCGGTAGATACCGCCCGTTGTACCGGTTTGACGGCAACTCCGCCGGCGACGGCCAATCGCCGCTGGGCGGCCTGACTAACGTCAACGGCACGCTGTACGGCACAACCTATTACGGTGGAAACAGTGCCTGCGACTCCACACCAAAAGGCTGCGGCACGCTATTCTCCCTTTCGCCGTGACGCGAGCCTTCGAGGTCAGTCTCCTAGCGAGCGGCGGCGCCGCACATCGCTTCACACCAAGCGAGAATCTGCGCTCGAATAGCGTTACGAATCTCTCGAGTCTTGACGAGTCGCTCCTCCCAGGTGCCTTGCAACTTCGCGGGATCGGAGAAGCTCCAATGCAGGCGCCGCCCCGTGCCCGGGAATATCGGGCAGCGCTCCGCACTTGCTTCGTCGCACACGGTAATGACGTACGAGAAATGCCTTCCGGCTCGAAAGAGATCGAATGCGCTCTTCGTTGCGTTTAAAGAAACATCCACTCCGATCTCGCGCATCGCGGCGACCGCAAGCGGGTTCAAGGTCCCCGGCTCCAAGCCGGCGCTCTCGGCAACGAAATCGTTGGGACACATGGCGTTAAGAAACGCCTCGGCCATCTGACTTCTTGCACTATTGTGCACGCAGACAAACAATACTTCGAGCTTCATCTTCCCCTCGTTAGCCGAGTTTATGCTAGGCGACTTGGCCTCCGTCATGCGGCACCAGAACTGGATCTAAGCCGGTGGCCGGCATCGGCGCGAGCCACATGAAGGTAAGCGTTGCGCACACCGCTCCGGCAAACTGAGCAAGAATGAATGCCGGCGCGTCCTGGGGACGAATGCCCGCGAACGTGTCCGATAGCGTGCGGGCAAGCGTAACCGCTGGATTTGCGAATGAAGTCGACGAGGTGAACCAGTAGGCTGCGACGATGTACGCGGCAACGGCGAGCGGTGTGAGAACCGTTCGCGATCGAACGCAGCCCCAGATCACGGCCAACAGGCCAAAGGTAGCGACGAACTCAGCGAGCCATTGGGGCGGCCCGCTGCGCGTATGGTGCGAAGCAAACAACACCGGCAAGCCAAACATCGCGTTGGCGATCGCAACGCCGGCGACGCCACCGAAAACCTGCGCGAGCCAATACGCCGGAACCTCGCGCCATGGCAGTCCTCCACGCACGGCGTCGGCAAACGAGACTGCCGGATTAAAGTGCGCGCCGGAGATCGGCCCGAGTGCGGCGATCAGGCACGCGAGCGCGGCGCCGGTCGCAATCGTGTTCGCGAGGAGCGCAATCGCTTGATTCCCGTCACTGAGGCGCTGCGCCATGATGCCCGAACCAACGACGCTTGCGAGCAGGAACCCCGTTCCGAGGGCTTCTGCGATGCTGCGCTTGAGCAGCGTCACGTTGCGCAGCACATGGAATCCGAGGCGTCGCGCTCGTCGGTGTCCGCGTGGACCGTGTACACTTCCCACCGCCTTCCACTCGGATCGGTCGCCCACACCTTCGTTTGGTTGGCATAGCAGCACGTTTGTTGGCGCTCGATTGAAGATGCGAGACCCGCCTCCTCGAGGCGCGTGAGGGCGCGTTCAACCTCCTCGGTGGTTTCCACACAAATACCGTAGTGATCGCCACTGAGCTGCGGCGCTGAATCAACCGCATCGAGCGCCAGCTCAAGGCCGGGCTGATCCGTGATGAACAGGGCGTAGTCCGCCAGCAGTTTCTTGGGTCTCGCGTTCAGGAGCGTCGAGTAGAAATCGACACTCCTCGCAAGGTCCGTTGTTGTAAAATTCAGATGTGTCTTCACGCGTATGCCGTCCTCCGGAAAACAATTCCCAGTGCATCGTTGAGACGCTTGGGCGTTTCTGCTGCGAGTTGGTAGTACACCCAAGTCCCTCGGCGTTCGCACGTCACCAAACCCGCTTCGCGCAAGGTTCGAAGGTGATGCGAGACCGTGGGTTGGTTCAAAGGCAAAGCCTCGGTAAAGTCGCAGACGCAAACTTCATGGTCGCTCGCGGCAAGGGTGGCGAGCATCGTGAGCCGGTATGGGTCCGCGATCGCCTTGAGAAGCTCCGCGGCGGGCTCAAAGTCCCGTCTCACAACCTTTGCCGTAGGGCAGCAGCGTTGCATCGACATGCGTCGATGCTATAGCATTGTATCGAAGGCTGTCAATATACAAACCCGATACGCGGCCCAATTATCGAAGGGCGGACGCTTTCGCGCCCGCCCCTGCGTTTTTTGGATTAGGGTGACGGAGTTAGAAAGTGTTATCTCCGTTGGCCGTGCCCCATCCGCCTGGACCGGAGTAGGTCTTGAAC
>JBAUZB010000290.1:0-13257 GCA_049585095.1 Candidatus Tumulicola sp. | reverse complement strand
GAGCCGTGCTGTCGCTCGCCCCCGGCCTCCAGGTGCAGGGCTTCATCGAATCGGCGCGGAGTGCCGGTTGGGATGTCACGCCGGCCGCCGGCGACGCAGCGATTCCTTTCGCGCTGACGATGGACGGGCGCGAACGGGTGCGGGCCTGGCGCGGTGCGCTCGGGCCGGTGCTGGAACGGGTCGTGCTGGTACTGGGGCAAGCCGGGACGGCAAACGAAGCGGCCGCGGCTGCGGGCGTTCCGGTCGTCGCATTCGAGAATCCACGCGAACGCAAGCCGATGTGGTATCGGCGTCGCCAGCGCGCGTTACTCGGCGATGCCCTCGCGGTTTTTCCGGAAAGGCCGGACGACGCCACGGCGGCAGTATCGGCGCTGCTGCGCGACCCGCAGCGGCGGGCGCACATGTCGGCAACCGGACGCATGCGAATGGGCGAACCCGGAGCGGCGCGGCGAATTGCCGAGCGCATCGCGGCTACTGCACGGGAGATTGCGTAACGTGCTGCGCCGAAAGTTGCCCCTGGCATTCGTCGCCGTCTATGCAGCTTTGCCGCTGTATCCGGCTTTTATCTCGCTGACCAGCGTGGCGTTTCCCGGCGTTTCCGTCGTTCCGGCACCAATCGCATACGCGGTTCTGGTCTTGGTCGCCGTGCTCGTCATCTATTCGTCGGCGATGTTGCTGCGCTATCGCCGCCCCGGTTCGCAGCCGTTGCTATTGCCGATGCTTGCATGGTTTGGTGCGGCCGCGCTCTCCGCCGCGGTCGGATTCGATCCGGTGCGCGGGTTGTTGTTCTTGTGCGTATTTGGAGCGAGTATCGTGTGGCATTGCGCGCTATTGCGATTTTATTCCGACCGCCACGTTGCCGACGCGATTTTCTGGTCGTATCTGATCACCGGGACGCTCGCCGCCGCCGCCGCCGTCGCGATGGTCGCGACCCGCACGCCGGCGGCCGCGTTTGCACTCCAGCACGGACGGGCTACGGGAACGTTCGTGCTCCCGGGTGAGTTGGCCGCGTATCTCGTCGTTCTGCTTCCCATTGCCTACGCGATCGCGCGAACGGCCCACGCGGCAGCACTGCGCATCCTTGGTTGGACCGCGATCGCCGTCGGCCTCGTGGCACTCGCAATGACGTATTCGCGTGCCGGCTGGATGGGATGCGCGGCTGCCGTAGCCTTCTTCGTCGCGATACAAATGCGCCGGCGGCGCGGCGGTGCCGTCGCGGCATTGTCGGCAATCGCCATCGGCGCGGCGGCGGTACTGGTGCTTTTCAACAGTCATCACGACCCGAGCGAGGATTATACGCGCGTCTCGATTTGGCAAGCCGCGTTGCAAATCGTCGATCGGTTCCCACTCTCGGGCGTGGGGCCGTTCGATTTTCCGCGGTTATACGCGCTGGTGCACGTGCCGGATGCCGACCCAACCGCGTTCCACGCGCATAGTTTGTACTTGACGTTCCTTGCCGAGGGTGGGATCTTGATGCTGGCGGCATTTCTGTGGACCGCCTGGGTTTTTGCCGTTACTCTGCGCGCGCGCATCGCGTCGGCCGGACGACCGCCCGCGCTGCTGTCGCTTGCGGTTGCGGCGGGACTCGTTGGCGTCGCCGTGCAAGGCCTGGTCGATACGATGAGCATCGTCATATTCGGTCTCTGGCTGCCCGCGATGGGTTTGGCGTTGGCGGCGGCGCAGCCGATGGCGCCGGTCGCCGACGACGGATTGAGGCGCTGATGCGATGCGCGGTGCGGTGGAACGCCGGCCTGACGGCGCTCCTGCTCGTCTGTGCCTGCAATCCTCAAGCGCCCCAGGCGACGGGTACGCCCGCTTCGACGGGAAAGCTGCCGCGAGCGCCCGCCACCGCGCCGCCGCTTCACATCACCGGGCAAGGCAGCGCGCGCCGACCGGTACGGATCATTCAGCAAGTACAAAACCGCATCCAGTATGAATTGATTGCGAAATCGTACGAAAGCAGAGGTGCGCAAGGTAAGGCTCGAGCGGTGTTCGAGGACGCGCGCGTCACCTTTCACGATCGTAACGGCACGACGATGACCGCGACGGCCCCGCAAGCCATCGTCGATGAGAACACCAACGCCGTGACGTTGGTCGATGCGGTCCACGCCAGGACGAGCAGCGGAATGGAGCTCGAATGTTCGCGTCTGGTCTACGATCGCACGCTAGAAATGATGCACGGCGACGGAAACGTCGTGATTACCGATCCTAACGGATTCCGAGGAACCGGTTCGAGTTTTGATTCCGATATCTCCCTCACACACATGCGAATGAAATGAACGCCGAGTCTTCGATTAAACTGCGCGGCCTCGTCAAGCGTTACGGCGAGCGAACCGTCGTCAACGGCGTGTCGGCTGAGGTCGGCACGGGCGAAGTGGTCGGTCTGCTCGGTCCTAACGGAGCGGGGAAAACGACGACGTTCTACATGGTCGTCGGCTTGATAAAGCCCGACGGCGGCACGGTGATGCTCGACCTCGGCACGCGCGAGATCGACCTCACGGCCGCGCCGATGTACGCGCGCGCGCGCAACGGCGTCGGTTATCTGTCGCAAGAGAACTCGATCTTTCGCAAGCTTTCGGTCGGCGACAACATTCGGTTGATCTGGGAGCAAAACGGCGTGCCGCACGACGAACGGGAGCGTCGGCTTCCCGCGCTGCTCGAAGAGTTCGGTCTGCGTGCTTTCGTCGACGCACGCGGAGACAGTCTGTCCGGCGGAGAACGACGGCGCGTCGAGATCGCACGCGCGCTTGCCATCGAACCCGCATTCTTGCTGCTCGACGAACCCTTCACCGGTATCGATCCCATCGCCGTCGCCGACATACAAATGATGATTCGCCAGCTGCGCGATCGTGGGCTCGGCATCCTTATTACCGACCATCAAGTTCGCGAGACGCTTGCGATCGTCGATCGCGCCTATATCATGAACAACGGACGGATCGAAGTCTCGGGCTCGGCGCAGGAAGTTCTCGACTCGCCCATCGCCCGTACGTTTTACCTGGGTGAAGGCTTTAGGTTATAGCCGTGTGCCTCGCCCGAGCGTAACGCATGCCCAAGCCGACCATCCTGGATCGATACATGCTGGCCGAGTTGGCCGGCCCGTTCGGGTTCGGGTTGGGCGCGTTTACGCTGATTTTCGCGGCCACCGAGATCTTGAACATCGGCAAACTCGTGAGCAACGAGCACGCGCCATTGTGGGCGGCGCTGTTGGTGTTCGCGTGGTCCCTGCCGGCCTACGTCGTGCTCGTCATCCCGATGGCGCTCCTGTTGGGGACCCTCCTGGCGATTCAGCGGCTTTCGAGCGACAGCGAGATTACCGCGATGAAGGCGGCCGGCATCACCTTCGCGCGCATCGTAATGCCGTTGCTGGCGGTCGGAATCGTCATGTCGTTCGTGACGCTGTACCTTCAAGAGGAGCTGGTGCCGTACGCCAATGACCAGCTGATCGAGATCGAGAACGCCGTCATCAACCACACCAGCGCCTACAACCGCGACCTGACCGTCTCCGCGCCGCTTCCCGGCGGAGGGCGGCAAGTGACCGTAGCAACGGCGTACGAGCCGAACTCCCGGGCGCTGCTTCACGTAACGTTGATCCAGTACGACAACAGCAATCAGCCCCGGCAGATCGTCTTCGCCGAGCGGGCCGAGTTCACGATCGACAAGTGGATCCTGCAAAACTCGAGTTTGTATCGCTTCAACCGCGACGGCTCGGTCCTGGCGGAGCCGCCGATCCCGCAACAGCAGGTCGAAATCGGAGAGAATCCAACCGATCTCGTCAAGCGAATCAAGAACGACGATCCGGATAGCATGAGCCGCGCGCAGATCGCCGGCATCGTGCATTCCGGTCAGTTGACGGAGAGCGAACTGCGAAAATACGTCACGACCTACCAGGAGAAGCTGGCGCGGCCATTCGCCTGTTTCGTTTTCATCCTGATCGCGCTGCCGTTTGGACTGCGGTCGGTTCGCAGCGGAGGCAGCAGCACGAGCCTAGGATTCGGACTGTCGCTGGCAATCGTCTTCGTCTACTATATCGTCATGACCGTCTGCTCGTTCCTTGGAGAAGCATTCCTCGGGGTCGCCTGGCTGTGGGCGTGGATGCCCAACCTGCTTTTCACGGGCATCGGCTTGTCCCGTCTGCGCCGAGCCGCGACGGTATAAGAAAACGAACGTTCGATGAACTTCGTCGAGATCGTGCGCGGCATCGGAAACGTCGTGTTCGTGATGCTCATCGCCGGTGCGGTCGCATACGTCGGCGATCGCGTCGGACATCGGGTCGGGCGCCAGCGGCTCACGTTGTTCGGCATTCGCCCGCGTTACACGTCGACGATCATCGCGATCGGAACCGGCATGGTGATCGCTTTGGTCGTGACGCTCGTCGCGATTTTCGCGTCGCAGCAAGTCAAGACCGCATTTTTCAAGCTTAATTCGATCAACCAGCAAATCACCGAGCTCACTCGCCGGGAACGCGACCTCGAAACCAAAGTGAACACGGGGCGCTTGATCGTTCAAGTCGATGCGCTGATGGTGCCGTTTTATCGAGTCATCGACCAGTCGGCGACGTCTTCGCAGCGCCTCTCGACGATTCGCTCCTTTTACTACGACGCGATCAAGTTCGTCAACGCGAACTATCCGCGGCTCGGTCTGAAGCCCTACGCGATCCCGCCGGATGCGGACAAGAAGCTGGTCGGCCTAGCCAACAACTTGAATACTGCGGCGGAACTCTCGCAGGCAAACGTCATGCTGACGGTCACCTCCGACCAAAACCTCTTTGAGAACGACGAGATTCATTTTGAGATCAACGTAACGCCCGACATTCGGTTCTTTCAGAAGGGCCAAGCGATCGCACAGCTCACGATTCCGGGGAAAAGCGGCGCCAGCGTGAACATCGCGCTCAGCCAGCTGCAAAACTACGTATCGACCTCGGCGCGCCGGCTAGGACTGAGGCCTTTTTTGGCGGACAACGTCCAGCCGCTGCAGCTCATTCCGTCCGCGAGCCAAATGCAGCAGCGCATTTCCAAACCGGGAACCTATCTCTTGACGGCGTTTGCCGCCGACGATTTCTATCCGCATATCGGCGGCATTCCAATCGTCATCGTCCTCACCCAACAACCCGGGTCGTGAAGGCGGCGGCCGGCGCGGTCCTCGGGGTCGACCCGGGCAACGACAAGGCCGGCTTTGCGCTGCTCGACCACGACGGCAGCCTGATCGCGGCGGGAGTCGTCCCGGTTTCCGCTCTGCGCGAGCGTCTGCAGGCCCTGCTGGCCGGCCGTTCGGTCGCGGCGCTGGCGCTCGGGCGCGGCACCAATGCGGGCGCGCTGGCCGCTCGGCTAGGCGACCTTGGCATCCCCATCCACCTCGTCGACGAGCACGACACCTCGCGTCTGGCGCGCGAGCTGTACTTCAAGGAGCACGCCCCGCGGGGGTGGCGGCGGCTGATTCCGTTGGGGCTGCAGATCCCGCCGGTCCCAATTGACGACTACGCCGCAATTTTGATCGCTCGGCGCTTTCTTGCCAGGGGCCGCGAACCGTAGCCTCCAAGATGGAACGCCCACCCTAAGGGAACGACGCCCGGCGCCGCTCCGTTAACGAGTGGGATAGCTTCGAAGGACCGGAGGAGAACGTGCGTCGCCTGGTCGGCGTTTTTGCGACCGCAGCGCTCGCAGCAGCGCTAGCCCCCGGCGTCGCCTTGGCATCACCGCTTTCACCCGAAGGCGGCCCGGCGTTCGATCTGCGCCCGCAACTCATGCTGCGCCTGTTCGGTGAATCGTCGGATGCGAACGCCGCGCTCGCGGGGGCGTACGGCGACGCAGCGAGTGAGTCACCGCTGCGCGATGTCGCTTTCGCAATTCACGCCGCCGATCGACCGGCGACGTTCGAACGCGAAGCGTCGGCGCCGACGTTCGCGACCCGTGCCGGACGTTCGCCGGACGGTTCGGACGCGGCGTTCGACGTCGCAAAGTCAATTCGCAGCCGCCTGCTGCCAGCCAACGTGCACTTTGCAGCACCCTCGGCGGATACCGACGAAGGCACGCGGTCGCAGGCGTTCGACGTGGCGCCGTCGGTGCCGGCCGCGACCTTCACAGCCGGTGAATACCAGCCGGTCGCGCCGGTCACGCTGGTATCGGCGCAATCGGTCGCGTTTGCATTCGCGCCGGGAACGCGCGGCACACCGGCCGCGCCCGACAGTACGGCTCTGGCATTCGGTGGTAGCGCCATGCCGACGGGCTCCGCCGGTTCGTCGACGCTGGTGCCCGGGTCGGTTCGAGTCGGACCGCTGCAACTTGCGACGCGGCTGCAAAGCGCGTCGCTCGAAGCGCCCTCGATTGCAATGAGCGACAACGCCTACGGCGCCGGCGCAAACTTCGACGTGCGCGCCGGTGCGCGCAAGCTCAACGTCGATCTGTCGAGCAACTACGAACGCGTGACGCGCAACGACGCATCCGGGTTGTCGTCGACGGCGCTGAGCACTTCTTCTTCGTGGCAGCTTCCCAACGCGGACGTCCCGTTGGTCGTCCCCAACTATGCCGATTTGAGCAAGGTGTCGCTCGGTGCGGCGGTAGCCGTACCGGTGATAAACGGCTTGACCTTGAATCTCAACTACGCGGCCGACCGGATGTTCGGTGGATACGGCATGCCGGGATTGACGAACGTGGCCGCGACCGACAACTCTTACGGCGGAAAGCTGACGTTCGAAATCCCGCATTCGGCGAGTACGCTTTCGATTTCGGCTAGCCAGTTGCGCTACCAAGACGGTCTTATTCCGGCAAATACGTCGACGCAGACCCGCGAAGACGTCAATCTCACCGTTAAATTCTAGGGATTCGCAAATCGCGAAATCTTTGAAACGGCGTTACGTCGTCGCGCGTGCGGTCGTTCTAACCGTCGTGATCGCGCTTTTGATGGCCTTTGCCTCGATTCAGCTCGCTTCGTACGCGTTCACCGTGCCGGAGGCGGCGCCGGGGACGGTTCCCACTCGAATCCCGGTCGTTTTCGGTTTGGCGGTCTACCGCGCGTTGGACGCAGTCGCGCCCGCTCCATACGTCGAGGCAACGCTGGCCGCACAAGCGCTCGCGGGGGGTAAGACCGATTCGGCTTTGCACTACGCCCTCCGGTTGCCGGCCTCGCCGGCGCGCGATCGCCTGCTGGGCCGCATCGCCAAAGCGCGCGGCGATCCGATGCTTGAGTTGGAGTATTCTCTCGCGGCCCCCGACGTCGATGCGGTGCAGTCTGCGGTTGCGTCGCTCGAGATCCGCAGCCCGGCCGCCGCCTACGCCTTGGAGCGAACGCTGAACGCTCGCCTATCGTTGCAGACGACGCACCCCGATGCGGTCGCCGAATCCTCGTGGCGAATGGGGGAGCTGGCGAACGAGCGCGCTTGGCGCGAGATCTCGGGGAGCCGAGCCCAGGTCGCCTTGCTTCAGCTTGCGATGTCGCATTTTCAATCGGCGGTCGGGCAGGCTCCGCTATCGGGAAAATTCGCGATATCGGCGGCCAATCAGGAGATGCTGCTCGGCGACCTCGACCAGGCGCAACGGCTGTTCGCGCAAGCCGCCGACGTCGATCCCGCAAGCGCCGATGCGGTAGCGGGATTGGGCGTCGTGGCCTATCGGCGAGGAAACTTCATGTCGGCACGCAGTTATCTTTCCCGCGCGCGACGGATGGACTCACGGGCGTTGATGGTCCGCGCGTTGGACCGCGACCTCCGTTGAGGGTTGCCCTCGACGCGCAGCTCGCGATCGGAACGGCGACCGGGATCGGGGAGTACGTTCGCGGATTGGCCGGCGCGCTGCGGAGCGCGGGTGACGTCGACGTCGTCGAGCTTTGCGAGCCTTCACTCGATCCGTGGCGATTCGACCGCCGCATCCTTTGGGACCAGATTCTCTTGCCGTGCCGTGCGCGCCGAGTGCGCGTCGACGTGCTGCATTGCGCGTCCGGAACGGTGCCGCTTTTTTCGGCGCTTCCGCTGGTGGCGACGGTGCACGACCTTGCCTGGCTCCGGGTGCAAGCTCACGCGCCGGCGTACGCACGCTACTATTTCGGCGCGTTTTCGGTCAACCGCTACCGCAAGGTTGCGGCGATCGCGGTCGATTCGGAATTCTCTCGCGGAGAGCTGCTCCGAGTTCTCACGGGTTACGACGCGCGGCGCGTGCGCGTCGTCTATCCGGGCGTCGCCGCCGATTTTTGCACGTTGGCGCGACGCGGCGGCGACGGCCGCACCATTCTCATTGTCGGAACCGTCGAGCGGCGCAAGAATCTGGACGCGCTGATTCGACTGCTGCCGGGGCTGGAGGGTGCGCGCATCGTTTCGGTCGGGCCGCCGACGCCGTATCAAGAGGAGTGTGCGGCGCTTGCGCGGACGTTGGGCGTGGCCGATCGGATGATATTTCGAGGCTACGTGGAGCGTCGCGAACTGTTGCAGTTGTATGCGGTTTGCGCCGTCGTAGCGATTCCGTCGCACTACGAAGGCTTCGGCTATGCGGCCGCGCAGGCGCTCTGCAGTGGTGCTCCCTGCGTCGTTTCGGACCGGGGCGCACTCCCCGAAATCGTCGGAACCGATGCCCCCGTCGTCGGCGTCGGCGACGCCTCGGCGTGGACGCGGGCGCTGTCGTTCGCACTATGCGGCGGAGGCGACGCTCGCGCCGAGCGCGCGCGTGCGGGGGCGATCGCGCGTCTCTCATGGCCCGTAAGCGCTCGCCGAATGGAAGGTTTGTATCGCGCGGCGCTCGACGCCTAACGGTTACTAGTAGACCGGCGAGCCGGAAGCGCCGGGCGCGACGCTGCCGTCGTCCGGTGCGAAGATGAGCCGGAGCGGATAGCTCGACCCTGCTTCGGGCATCGTCACGATCGTTACTCGCACGAACCCGCGTGCGGGTATCACGTATTGTCGAATTTTGTAGCGTGAAAATGGTGGGACCTGGTGCGACTGCACGAGCAAACCATCGATCAGATACGTGCCGGTAGCACGTCCGCCACGCGGGTTTTCGTAGAGCGCGACCGACTGCGGCGTCGAGAGCGGGTTGTGCACGGTCACGACAAACGACTGCAAAACGCCGTAGTCGCCCGAAAGCGCTTGACCCTGTAATCCATTGGGCAGCGGTATTTGGCCGATCGGTACCTCGAGATAGTCGTCGTTGACGTTCCACTGCGTAGCGTAGTAGAACTCGGGAATCGGATAAATCCCGCGAGCGTGCTTGTGGGTTCCTTCGAGCAATTCCACCGCATCGGGCGCGGCCGCGGGATCGGCGTCGGCCGGTTGGGCGAACAGCGTGAGATGTACGCTCCCGCTGCCCGAGAGGACGCGAAGTTGCAATAAGTTGCAGACGATCGTTCCCGGAGGCATGTCTTGTTCCGCGATGTTGAGCGACGTGTTTCCCGGAATCGTGATCAATCGGCCCTGGTTCTGTACGATGTCGATGAGAAAGGCCCGAGTAGCGACGTGCCCGGCTTCCATTTCGTTGGAGGTCGGGCCGCCGCGGCCGCTGATGAACTGCACGTTCGCCGGTTCCGGAGAGTGATTGTCGACTCGCAGCACGATCCGCCGAGCCGGCTGTCCCGGAGGGTTGTAGTGAAAGTAAAGAAATCGCGACGGTTGTTCGTTGCGAAGATCGGCGGCGAAAAGCGAGCCGGTCTCCTCGAGGCGCTCGGGATAGTCGCTGACCATGAGCGAATCGGGTGAAATCCGCGGAGCCGCAACGTTGCGCACGTCGACGCGGGTAGAACCGTCGACCTCGAAATAATCGGTTCCTTGGACGAGCACGGGAACCGTGACGACGGCGACGCGGTCTTGTGCGAGGTTACCGTTGAACGGCACGTCGTCCGGCCCGGCGACGATTTGCGCCCCGGGTCGTGCCTGCGCGGCTCGGATAACCGCCGCCGCAACCTCTTGGCGAACGAAGTCGGCGGAGGCGGGATCCCCCGTGATGGAAAGCGTCGTCTGCGAGGCGACGCGCCCGGCATAGTACGCGACGCGAACCGGCACGTCGCGGGTCAATCCGCGCGCGTCGGAGATGGTCACGGCGGTCACTCCGGGTTTCTTGCCGGAGAGCGTTACCGTCGACGTTGCTTGATCGACGGCGGCGTCTGCGATCGAAGGATCGTGAACGACGGCCCCGATCGGAGCGAGCACCGAGCCGACGGTCACTCGAACCGGGCTCCCGATCGGGACGGACGCGCTCGCCGGTTCGACCGTGATCGGCGGCAGCGTCGGCGCCGGCCCGGGCGACCCGGTTGGCGCGCTTGGAGTCGGGGACGGACTAGCCGGCGAACTCGGTACCGGAGAGGGCGAAGCGGTCGGCTCCGGATCCGCCCGAGCGGCCAATGGAGCAACGAACAGCAGAAGAATCGCGATGCAGGCGCAACGTCGAGCTTCGCTACGCAATTTTGGGTTCGCGGCGAACGACGGCCGAGGCCAGGAGCGTCTTATACCCGACGTTCGGGAAGAGCACCGTGACCAGGTCCCGTTCGGCGCGTTCTACCGTTCCGAGCCCGAACTTGGGATGTTGCACCACGTCGGAGATTTTGAACCCCCCGGTAGCCGCTCCCTCGTCTACCCCTCGCCGCGCCGCCTGAAGGCAGTTATCGCACGCGCCGCAATTGACTGCATTGAAGTCCTCGCCAAAGTAGTTGAGAATGAAGCGGCGCCGGCACGACGTGGTCTCGGCGTACTGCAGCATCATCGCGAGTTTGCTCTGGTCGTAGGACTTCTTCGTTTCGTAGTTCGTCAAACTCAGCACGAGTTCCCGATTCTTGCGAACCGCTTCGGTCAAACCATACGCGGACTTCGCGATGCCTTCGATGAAGCCCGATTTCTTGAGTAGCGCGAGTATGACTCGCAGTTTGGTCAGCGGAAGCTGCAAGATCTTCCGCAAATCGGCCATCGAGACGCCGCCGACTTGATTTCCGAAGACCTCGATCGTGCCGAACACCCGCTGCACTTCTTCGATGTCGGGATATTTGCCGGTCAAGAAATAGTTCTGCACGCGAGTGTCGCTCATGCGGTAGATGAGAACGCACCGCGAAGGCACGCCGTCTCTGCCGGACCTGCCGGCCTCCTGCGTGTAGGCCTCGAGCGATCCGGTCAAATCGTAGTGCACGACGAAACGGATGTTCGATTTGTCGATTCCCAGCCCAAAGGCGTTGGTCGCCACGACCGCCCGAATGGCTTCTCCCATGAACAAGTTCTGAACCGAGGTGCGGTCCTCTTTATGGAGTTTCGAATGATAGACGGCCGCCGGTATGTCGAGCTCGTGGGTAAGATGGTGCTGAACCTCGAGAGCGTTCTTGATGGTCGCCGTGTAAATGATGCCGGTGCCTTCGAGTGCGTCTTCGCCGGCGAACAGCGCGGTAAGAATCTTGAATTTGTCGGTAGCCTTTTGCGCCTTCCGGGCCTCGTAAACCAGGTTCGGGCGATCGAAACCGCGGACGATCGGTTTGACGTGTTCGATGCCGAGCTGATGTAAGATATCTTCGCGCACCGAGGGCGTCGCGGTGGCGGTCAACGCGAGAACGGTAGGCCTGCCAAGCTTAACGATGGCGCCTCCGAGCGCCAAGTAGGCGGGCCGGAAATCGTGACCCCATTGACTGATGCAATGCGCCTCGTCGACCACGAACAGCGGCACGTGAATCGATTGAAGCAGATTCAAAAAGCTTTCGTCTTCGAGTTTTTCCGGCGTCGTATACGCGATCTTGATCGCTCCCGACGCGATGCGTGCGCGCGCTCGGGTCTCTTGTTCTTCGGAAAGCGTCGAGTTCAAGGCGATAACGTCGCCGATACCTCGTTCGCGCAGCACGTCGAGTTGGTCTTTCATCAGCGCGATGAGCGGGCTTACGACGACGGTGGTCCCCTCGAGCATCAACGCCGGCAACTGATAGGTGAGGCTCTTGCCGGCGCCGGTGGCGAGAATTGCCAAGGTGTCCTGGCCCGTCAAGACGCGAGTCATGACCTCTTCTTGGCCCGGATAAAAATCTTCGAACCCAAAATTCGCTCGCAGCGACGCGCGAAGGTCCATGATGGTGCCTTTGTAATCGGAAACGCCGAAGCGTCCATGAAAACGCTCCTGCAATCCTTTAGACCCCTCCCGTTGCGAACCCGTTTCACTTTACCCGTCGGCAGGCGCGCCGAAACCCTCCTCGTAAGTCCTGAGCGTGTCCCTCTATCGCCGTTGGCGCCCGCTCTCGTTCGTCGACCTGGTCGGCCAAGATGCGGTCGTCCGCACGCTTACCGCGGCCATCGAGAGCGGAAAACTCGCTCACGCGTATTTGTTTTCGGGCCCGCGCGGCTCGGGAAAGACCTCCGCGGCTAAAATTCTGGCACGATGCATCGACTGCGTCGGCGGACCGACCGCGACTCCGGACAATACCTGCGAGAACTGTCGGGCCATGATCGCGGGAACGGCTCTGGACGTGCTCGAGATCGACGCCGCCAGCAACCGCGGAATCGACGAAATACGCGCCCTTCGCGATGCGGTCAAGTTCGCGCCCGCAAGCATGCGGATGAAGGTCTACATCATCGACGAAGCCCACATGCTCACCAAAGAGGGTGCGAACGCCTTCTTAAAGACGCTCGAGGAGCCGCCGCCCCATGCGGTGTTCATCCTGGCGACGACCGAACCCGAGAAGCTGCCGCTCACCGTTCTCTCTCGCTGCCAGCGTTATGCCTTCCGGCGCATCGCCATACCGGTGATGATCGACAAAATGAAAGCGATCGCGCGTTCCGAAGGGATCCTCGTCGACGACGCCGCCTTGGCCGCCATTGCCTATCGCGCCGACGGCGGACTGCGGGACGCGCTGACGATGCTCGAACAAGCCGCCGCGTTCGCGGGGGGTGGAGCGATCGAGGTGGCGACCCTCGATCTCGCATTCGGCACGACCGGGGGCGCCGTCGCTGCCGAGTTGGTGGATGCGACGCTCGAACGCAACGCCGCCCGAGCGCTGGCGGCCATCGAAGCGGCCAGCGATGCCGGGGCCGACATGCAGGTGCTGATTCGCTCGTCGATCGCGGCATTTCGCAACGTGCTGATCGCCCGCGTCGATCCCCAACTGCTGGCACGCGACCTCGCAGCCGAAGATGCCCAGCAGGCGCAAGCCCGCGCCACGGTCGTGTCGCAAGCGGCGCTCGTCCGAGTCTTGCGCGCGCTGACCGAAGCCGCGTCGTTGGCGCGCGCCGGCGGCAATCCACGGCTGGAACTCGAAACCGCATTGCTGCGCATCATCCTTGCCTCCGAAGATCCCACCGTCGAGGGTATCGCCGCGCGGGTAGCC
>JBAUZB010000289.1:0-3676 GCA_049585095.1 Candidatus Tumulicola sp. | reverse complement strand
GTCCGGCGCAAAGCGCCAGCAGTTCGCCGCCAAACGCCGTGCCGTTCGGCAAGTCGACGACGGTTCGGTCGGCGCGCGCGTCGCGACGCGCCAAGCGCAGGTCTTTCGGAGGCACGAGTTTGGGTTCGCGCCGTGCGCTCTATGGAACCTCTGAACGCATCGTTTCGGTCCGATGTGCTTCGAGCGCGCTGCGTTCTTTCTTGGTGAGGGGCCGGGTGTCTCCCGGAGCGAGATCGCCCAGCGCAATCGGGCCGAACCGCAGGCGCGTCAATTGCACCACGCGATGGCCGAGCGCTTCGAACATCCGGCGGACCTGGCGATTGCGTCCCTCGTGAAGGCTCACGTCGACGACGCTATGATCGCGCCGCACCGACACGACGCGTACTTTCGCCGGTCGCGCGCGAACGTCGCCAAGCGTGATGCCGCTGCCGATGCGCTGCACGTCGAGCGGGGACAACCGCCCGCCGAGGGTCGCGCGATAGGTTTTCTCCACGCCGAAACGGGGATGCAACAGCCGGTTGGCAAGTTCGCCGTCGTTGGTGAGCAGCATGACGCCCGAGGTGTCGTAATCCAAGCGTCCGACGGGAACGATTCGCGGTCCGGGTGGAAGCAGTTGCGCGATGGTGCGCCGTCCTTGCGGGTCGCGCATCGTCGTCACCACCCCCGCCGGTTTGTGCATCACCAGGTAGGTGCGGTCTTCCGCCGCCGAAACCGGTGCGCCGCCGAACTCTACCCGATCGCCGGCGTGCACCAGCGTTCCGAGGGTGCGCACCACCCGTCCGTTGATTCGCACGCGACCGCGCTCGATCAGCTCGTCGGCGGCACGCCGCGAGGCGATTCCGGCCTGCGCCAGATATTTGTTCAACCTTAGGCCGCCGGCCGCGCCGCGCTGCTCGGGGCCGAATCGTTCTTTGCGGCTAGTGCTTGCCGTTGCCGTCCTCGTAGCCGCGGGACATCGAGAGTGCTTCCTTGGTGACAGATTGCAGGAACTCGTCGTTGGTGCGCGTTTGGGCCATCTTATCGAGGATGATCTCGGTGATGTCGCCGGTGTTGAGCACCGCCGTGGCGCGGCGAAGCATCCAGATTTTACGCATCTCGTCGGGCGAGAGCAGCAGCTCTTCGTGACGCGTTCCCGAACGCTTGATGTCGATGGCAGGGAAGACGCGCGATTCGGCCAGTTTGCGCGTGAGGTTGAGTTCCATGTTGCCGGTGCCTTTGAACTCTTCGAAGATGACGTCGTCCATCTTCGAACCGGTTTCGATCAGCGCCGTCGCGATGATCGTGAGGGAACCGCCCTCTTCGATCTTCCGCGCGGCACCGAAGAAACGCTTGGGTTTGTGCAACGATGCCGTGTCGAGACCGCCCGAGAGCGTGCGTCCCGAACTCGCGACGACTTGGTTGTGGGCGCGCGCGAGACGAGTGATCGAATCGAGCAGGATCACGACGTCTTTCCCCAGCTCGACGAGACGCTTGGCGCGTTCCATGGTGAGCTCCGCGACGGCGGTGTGGTTCTCTGGGTGCTCGTCGAAGGTCGAGGCGACGACTTCACCATCGATCGTCCGCTGCATGTCGGTGACTTCTTCGGGCCGCTCGTCGACCAGTAGCGCAATGATATGCGCCTCGGGGTGGTTGATGGAAATCGAGTTGGCGATGTTTTTGAGCAGCGTCGTCTTACCGGCTTTCGGCGGCGAGACGATCAGCGCGCGCTGCCCCTTGCCGATGGGGCAGAAGAGATCGATCACGCGCGTCGAGAGCTGAGTGGAACGAACTTCGAGTTTGAAGCGCTCCTGCGGATAGATCGGCGTGCCTTTTTCGTAAATGCGCCGGCCTTTGATCGCTTCGGGTTCCAGCTCGTTGACCTTGTCGACGCGAATCAGGCCGTAGTACTTCTCGCTCTCTTTCGGACGGCGTACTTGACCTTCGACCATATCGCCACGGCGCAGCTCGAAGCGGCGAATCTGCGATTGGCTCACGTAGATGTCGTCGTTGCCGATCACGTAACCCTCGCGCCGCAAGAAGCCGTATCCCTCGGGCAGCACGTCGAGAATGCCGCTCGCCATTTCGAGTCCCGACCGAGCGGCTTGCGTCGATAGGATCAACGCAACGATGTCGTCCTTCTTCAACTTGGCGGGACTTGGAATCTCGATCTCCATCTCGGTGGCGATCGCGGTAAGCTCGGTTTTCGTCTTCTCCGCTAACTCGGCCGCCGTGGGTGGCGGCGGCGATAAATCGGTCTGCGGGAACTGATCGTGGAACTGACCCGGATGTTGGCCGAAGCGCCGATGGCGCGAACGGCGGCGGCGGCCGCCTCCCTGGGGAGGGCGCATATCGTTGACGGGGCGATGTTCGGTTTGCAGAGGAGTATCTCTCTCGAAGAGCCGCACGCGCGAACAGCGTCGATTGTCGGGCGAGGCTGCCTCGCAATCGGATCGGTGGCGCGCACGTGGGGAATGTCAAGGCGTCGCGGCTGTAACGAAGGTGCCAGCGGCGCGACGCCCACACTATACCACAGGCCCTGGTGCCTGTCGAGTTATGGACTCAATCGCGCCGGGCCGCTGAGGTAAGGACTCCCGGCTTCGTAAAAACGCAGCCGGCGGTGCGCCGCCTGCCGGATACCGATGCGCCGGCTTGTGCGAACGCGGCCAGGCAGCCGGCTCGGCGCCGCCAACCACAGTTCCGAATGCGCGACCGGGTCCACACCATCGAGGCCGCGGTCGATCGCCAGCGCGCGACACAAGCGCCCCGGTCCGCGGCACAGTTCGCGAAGCGATTCGACCCCGCGCCGTCGCCGCATAAGATTTAAACCTTCGAGCGGCTCGAGCGCGCGCACCAGCACGCCGGCGCCGAGCCCGTCGATCTCGCTGGAGAGGTTGAAGCAAAACGACGTTCCATAGATTTGATAGACGTAGGCGCGATGCGGCGGACCGAACAGGGTGGCGTTGCGCTCGCTCTTTCCGGTATACGCGTGACATGCCGGGTCACCCGGCAGATACGCTTCGGTTTCAACGATTCGTCCGGCGGTAACGCCTTCGCTCGTACGCCGAAAGAGCACGCAGCCGAGCAAAGCGCGGGCGAGCGCTTGCGTTTCTTCGGGCAACTCTCCGCGGGCGATGCGCCGTAAGGCGATCACGCCGCGACGTTCAGCGCAATCTCCGCACGAGCCCGCGCCGCGAGGTCGCTTTCCGCGGCCAAGTGCACGCTAAAATCGTCGAGCTGATTCAAGGCGCATCGCAACCGGACGTAGGGAAGCACGATGGCGTCGGGCAGGATCGCGTGCCCCGCCAGGTCTTCGACGAGGGCCGCATCGTCGACCGCGAAGCGAATGCACCCAAAGCCCCGTTCGCGCAACGTGCGAGCCACCGCGGTAAGCGCGGCATAGCCGGTTTCGCGCTCCGGCAACGTGCGGCCGGTGTGAAACGGCACGCGCAAGAGATGCTCGCCGCCGGCGGTCACTCTAGCGTAGGCGACTCCACTGCCGCGCCGGTCGGCGGCGAAGCCGATTGCCGCCGCCGCGTGGAGGGTTCGCAAGTTCGTTCGCCGCTTCGTCATGATGATATCTTGCCCAATTTTAGTGCGAACGTATGTTCGCTGTCAAGGCGCCCGCAGCCGGACCCCGGAGATCCTGGTATAAGGCGACCATACGGTCCACCTGGCCCGCGGCCGAGAACCGCTCGGC
>JBAUZB010000288.1:0-12766 GCA_049585095.1 Candidatus Tumulicola sp. | reverse complement strand
GCACGCGTTTCGCCGGCCACAGGCGCGCTGCGACGAAGGGCGTTTCTTCGGAGCCAGCCGGAACGTGCAAGCGATGATCGATATTTCCGACGGGCTCTCCACCGATTTGGACCGCTTGTGCGCCGCGGGCGGCTGCGGGGCCGTCGTCGAGAGCGTGCCGGTCGCCGAAGCCGCGCGCGCGGTGGCGACGCAAAAAGGTACCGACCCGGAACGCTACGCGCTCGGCGGCGGTGAGGACTTCGAGTTGCTGGTCGCGATTGCGCCGCGCGCGTTCGCACATCTCGCGCGGCGATTTGCGCAGCGATTTCGGCGTCCGCTGCAGCGCATCGGCAGCTTGCGCGCGCAATCCGGAATCGACTTTCGCGGCGAACCGCTGGAGCGATCGGGCTGGGATCATTTCGCGCCATGACCCGTGCATAATTTGGGTGCGTTCGAGGTTCGTTTAGGGAGCCGCGACGCCGCGCACCTGCGCGTGGAGGTTGCCGGATACCTGCATCCCGAGGTTGCCGAACCACAGGGTTTCGATTTGCTCGATTGCCGGGCGCACGCAACTGCCGAGCCCGTCACGGCGAGTTTTGCCTATGCGGTGCGCGTCAACGAACTGTTCGAACTGCGTTCGTATTTGGGGGAGATCAACTCGGGAAACGGTCCATCGGCGGCGTTTGCGATGGCCGGCGGCCTGTTGAATCTATCATTTGCTCCGAGCCGGCGTGGCCCGGTGCTCTGTGCCGTATTACTGAAGAACATCGACGCCTCGCACGTGCGCTTGGAGTTCATGATCGCGCTCGAACCGCGGGACATCTCGCGAACTCTCGACGACCTCGCGCGCCTGCCCACGATCGGCTAAGGCGAAAAGGAGAACGCCGTGCCGGCGCTCCCAGTGGCCGCGCCGCCGGCGTAGGTGGTACCGTACAGCGTGCCGTTCAGGTCGAGGAGGGTCGCATACGGAGTCGAACCGTCCGGGGCACCGCTAAAGTTGTAGAGTTGGTGGTATGCGCCCGAAGTGCTGATGCTAAAGATCGTGCCGTTGCCGCTCGCGCCCGCCTGTTGGGCGGTACCGTAGAGCGTGCCGTTGACGTTCGTCAGGCCGGCGTACGGATGTCCGCCATCGGCGGTTCCGCCGGCGAAGCGGTAGAGAACTTTTTTTACGCCTCCGGTCGTGATTCTAAAGACCGTGCCGTCGTCGTTTTTGCCGCCAAAGGCCGTCGTACCGTAGAGTTTCTTTCCGATTTTGGTAAGACCGTCGTACAGAAGCGCCCCGTCGGTTCCGCCGGCGAAGCTGTAGATCACGCTTTCCGCGCCGCCCGTCGTGATCTTAAAGATCGTGCCGTTGTTGCTCGAACCACCGTCTAAACTGGCGCCGTATACCACGCGATTCACGTTCGTCAGCGCGCCATACGAATGTGAGCCGTCCGTCGGAGAACCGAGAAAGGTATGCAACTGGTTGTACGAGCCCGCGGTCGTGATGCTAAAGATCGTGCCGTTGCCGTTGCCGCTGCCGCCGCCGTGGTCGGTCGTGCCGTACAGCGTGCCGTTCACGTTGGTAAGGGTAGAGTACGGATTCGCGCCGTCGGTCCCGCCGGCGAAGCGGTGGAGCACCGTTTCTACACCAGATTTCGTAATTTTGAAGATCGTGCCGTTGTTGCTCGTGCCGCCGAAGGCCGTCGCGCCGTACAGCGTGTTGCCCACCTTGACGAGGCCCGCATACGGAGACGCGCCGTCGGGTCCGCCTGCGAAGTTGTAGATCACTTTTTCCGTACCCGACGTGGTGACCGTGAAGACCGTTCCGTTGCCGCTCGTGCCGCCAAGCGTGGTGGTGCCGTACAGCGTACCGTTGAAGTCGGTAAGACCGGCCCACGGAGTTGCGCCGTCTGCGGTAGAGTTCGGAAAGCTGTGCACCACTGCTTCGATCGAGGCCGGCAGTGCTCGATGATACGGCGCCGCGCTTTGCGGGGCGAATGACGGTTGCGGTGCGCCCGAACAGGCGGCAGCCGCCGCAAGCGCGAGAAGCGCGATTGTGGTGCCGATTGCGCGTCGCATGCTTCCTCCGTGCCGGTCGCTCTTGCGGGGCCTAGCTAACGCCTGGTTGCACGGGATTCGTCGCGTTTCCCTTCATTAGGGAAGGGTTGATTCGCTAGGCTAGGCCTTACGGGTGATGCGCTTGGAGCGCATGCACTGCGTGCACACTTTGGCGGTGCGATGCGTGCCGTGGTCGTCGACTTTCACCTTCTGCAGGTTAGGCAGCCAGCGGCGCCTCGTTTTGTTCATGGCGTGGCTGACGTTGTTGCCCGCTCGCGGGCCCTTGCCACATACCTCACAGCGCTTCGCCATCGAACTTCCTTTTTTCAGGTAAACAGATGAGATAAACGTCGCAGCACGACCGGCGCCGAGGCGACGACAACCCACGAATAGTACCACGGGCCGTCGCGCGATCGCAAGGAAGTTCGATTTTCGATCGATTGACAAATACAGCAGAAAGGCGCATGCTCGCCGCGTAGGGGTCCAACCCTGTGCCCGGCAGCTGCGGCCTCCTCGCACGCTCTCTCCTGGCAGCCCCAGCCCCTCGCGTTAGTCCCGTTGTCTTTTTTGTAAGGCTTCAAACGCCATTGCTTCGGAATATGTGCCGCAGGCGCGTACTCCGGCTCCCGGGGTTAAGGGGTAAAAATGAAATCATCATACAAGCTCGCCGGAGCGTGCCTTAGTGCTGCGCTCCTCGCCGCGTGCGCCGGCAGCAGTGTTCCTTCGTCAACGCCTTTATCGGTCGCGCCGCAATTAGTTCAAAAGCACTCCGTGTCGATCAGCTACGGGCGGCATCGAGTAAAAAAGGCAAGCGAAACGATGACCTACCTCCATAGTTTCGGCTCTGACGGCTACGCGCCGTATGGGCCGCTCCTCAGCGTCGGCGGCACGCTCTACGGCACGACCTTAGACGACAACATCTATGAAGACAGGGGAACGGTCTACTCGATCACATCCTCCGGCACGTACGCCATCCTCCACACCTTTGGCGACAGCCCGGACGGCGCAAGCCCGTATGCAGGACTGGTCAATATCGGCGGCACGCTCTACGGCACGACCAGCAGCGGCGGCGCGTACAACGGCGGAGCGGTCTACTCGGTCTCGCCCGCGCCCTCCGGCACGGAAAGCGTGCTCGAGAGTTTCTACCCGGGCTCGGACGGCGCAAACCCAATTGCCAGCCTCATCGCCAATGGGAGCACGCTGTACGGCACGACTTCTCAGGGGGGCGTATACAACGCCGGAACGGCCTTCTCGATGACGACCTCTGGCGCGGAGACGGTGCTCCACAGTTTCGGCGGCTCGGGGGACGGCACAGACCCGGCGGCCCCGCTGCTCAACGTCCGCAAAAAGCTCTACGGCACGACGGTCAACGACACCGTGAACGGCTGCGGAAGCGTCTTCGCGGTCACGAAGTCGTCCGGTCACGAGACGGTGCTCCACAGCTTCAGCGGCCGGCCTGACGGCTGCACCCCGCAATATGGGGCGCTCATCAACCTCAATGGCACGATGTACGGCACGACCTCATCCGGTGGCAATGGCGGATGTGGCTTTGACGAGGGCTGCGGCACGGTCTTCTCAATCACGCCCTCCGGCACGGAGACCGTCTTGCACACTTTCGCAGCCGGCACAGACGGCGCCACTCCGTATGGGGGCCTCACCGTCCTCAATGGCATGCTCTACGGCACGACCAGCGCCGGCGGCGCGTACGGTCGGGGAACGGTCTTCATGATGTCGCCCTCGCCCTCCGGCGCGTACGCCGTTATTTGGGCCTTCGGCGGCCAGCCGGGCGGCGCACAGCCGCAGTCCGACCTTATCGTCGTCAACGGCACGCTTTACGGCACCACGACAGCCGGGGGCGCCAACAACCAGGGTACGGTCTTCTCGCTGCTCTCGATTTGAGACGGCTTTGCTGAAAAGCATCAAAGCGGCATAGCCTCCCCAGATCGTATCGCGTGGCTGCGGCCATGCCTTCAGAAAGCAGGTTTAGACCGATGAGGAAACGCCTAAATAGGTTCGCCGGTGCGTGCCTCAGCGCCGCGCTGTTAGCCGGCTGCGGAGGCAGTGACGGCCTCTCCCCCTCGGCACCGTTTGCGATCGGACATTCGGCGCAGGGCCGGCACGGGTCGCATCGTGTAAAACCGGCGGACTGGAGGGAGAGCGTTTTGCACAGCTTCGCGGGCGGTTCGGACGGCAGCGACCCGATTGCCGACCTGACCCCAGTAGGCACGACGTTTTACGGCACGACGTCCGCGGGCGGCGCAAGCAACCACGGCACCGTTTTCTCTATCACGAAGTCGGGCTCGAAGACCGTGCTCTACAGCTTCGCCGGTGGCACGGATGGCTACCGCCCGCAGGCCGACCTCGTCAATGTCGACGGCACGCTCTATGGCACGACGAGTTCCGGTGGGTCGGGATGCGGCCCCTCTGGAGGGTGTGGAACCGTCTTCTCGATCACGACCTCCGGCATGGAAACTGTACTCTATCGCTTCGCCGGTGGCCCCAGCGACGGCACTGCTCCGGTCGCGGGGCTCATCAGCGTCAGTGGCACGTTGTACGGCACGACCGCAGGCGGCGGTGCACACGGTAACGGCACGGTCTTTAAGGTCACGACCGCCGGTAAAGAGAAGGTTCTCTACAGCTTCGCCGGGGGGACCGACGGCGCGAATCCTTGCGCTACCCTTACCAACGTGAACGGCACGCTCTATGGCACGACGCGTCAGGGCGGTGCCAACGATTTTGGTACGGTCTTTCAGGTCACGACATCCGGGGTGGAAAGCGTAATCCACAGATTCGGCGGCGGAACGGACGGGAAAGAGCCGCTGGCCAGCCTCCTCAACGTCAACGGCACGTTGTACGGCACCACCTACTTTGGCGGTGCGAACAGCGAGGGGAGCGTCTTCAGCGTCACGACGTCGGGTACGGAAAGCGTTCTCTACAGCTTCGGGGGCAGCTCGGGGGACGGAGACTTCCCGGAAGCGGGGCTGATCAACCTCAACGGCACGTTGTTCGGCACCACCTATCAGGGTGGCTCGAGGAATCGCGGGACGATGTTCAGCGTCACGACGTCCGGTACTGAAAGCGTTCTCTATAGCTTCGGCGGCAACCCCGACGGTCAAAACCCGCATGCCGGCCTGACCGCCGACATCAACGGCACGCTATATGGCACCACGGCGGGCGGCGGTGCAAACAACCAGGGTACGGTCTTTTCAATAGCCTACCATCCGCCGACTGAGACCGTGCTCCATAGCTTCGGCGGCTCTGGAGACGGCTCCACACCCTATGGGCCGCTCCTCGGCGTCAGCGGCACGCTATACGGCACGACCCTAAGCGGCGGGGCGTCGAGTAGCGGAACGGTCTACTCGATCACGCACTCCGGCACGGAAAGCGTGCTCCACGCCTTCGCCGGCAGTCCGGACGGTCAAAACCCGTATGCCGGCCTGACCAACGTCAATGGCACGCTCTACGGCACGACCGTCATCGGCGGCGCGTACAACGGCGGAGCGGTCTACTCGATCACGACCTCTGGCACGGAAAGCGTGCTCCAGAGTTTCTACCCTGGCTCTGACGGCGCAGCCCCGATTGCCAGCCTCATTTCCTATGGGAACACCCTCTACGACACGACCTCGACGGGGGGCGTATACAACGCCGGAACGGCCTTCTCGATGACGACCTCCGGCGCCGAGACGGTGCTTCACAGCTTCGGCGGCGCGGGCGACGGCACCGACCCGGTGGCTCCGCTGCTCGACGTCGGCGCCGGCCAGGACACGCTCTACGGCACGACGATGAGCGGGGGCGCGAACAGCTGCGGAACCGTCTTCGCCGTCTCGAAGTCCTCAGGTAAGGAGACGGTGCTCCATAGCTTCAGCGGCTCGCCGGACGGCTGCGCCCCGCAATATGGGGCGCTCATCACCCTTAACGGCACGATGTACGGTACGACCTCCTCCGGCGGCAACTCGGGATGCGCCAGTGACGAGGGCTGCGGAACGGTCTTCTCGATCACGCCCTCCGGCACGGAGACTGTCCTCCACTCCTTCACAGGCGGCACAGATGGCACCGCGCCGTATGGGGGGCTTGCCGTCATCAATGGCGTGCTCTACGGTACGACCCGCAACGGCGGCGCGTACAACCAGGGAACGATCTTCACGATCTCGCCTACGCCTCCCAGCAACTACGCCGTTATTTGGGCCTTCGGCAATCAGCTGGACGGCGCACACCCGCAGTCCGACCCTATCGTCGTCGGCGGCACGCTTTACGGCACCACGACACAAGGGGGCGCGAACAACCAGGGAGCGGTCTTCTCGCTGTTACCGTGAAGCGGCTTCGCCAAAAGCGGCAAAGCATGGGCCCGTGCTTCAACGCACGCCAGCCTGCGGCAACGTTACAGATATAAACGGGCAGGCAAGCGGCCGCAACTTAAACTGACTTACGGCACTCGGAGTCTGCTTACGCGCCGCTAGGAGTCTTCCGGGTTATGGAACATTGACGCCTCCGGCCGCCTCCGCGCCGCCGATTTCGAACATGACCATGAGCCGACAAGACCCGCCCGCCGGCGAGCGACGCCCGGTGACCGACGTGACCGTCCTCGACGGGCGCGGGTATGCCAAGTTCCTGACCGCCGGCACGTATTTTCTACGGAAGTACCGGCAGGTTCTCAACGAGCTCAACGTCTTTCCGGTCCCCGACGGCGACACCGGCACGAACATGTACCTGACGCTGCGCGCGGCTACGCTAGAAATGGCGAAGCTGCATGACGCGCCTCTTTCCGAAGTGGCCGCGAGTGCCGCACAGGGCAGCCTGATGGGCGCGCGCGGCAACTCCGGCGTCATCATCTCGCAAATGCTGCGCGGCTTCGCACATCACGTTCGCAATCGCAGCGAGATCGATACCTTCGTGCTGGCAACCGGCATGCGCGAAGCGGCCGCCGCGGCGCGTCACGCGCTGGTACGCCCGGTCGAGGGGACGATCGTCTCGGTTGCCGATGCGGCTGCGGATGCCGCCTATCGGTTGGCGATTAAAGAACCGGATTTCTACCGCTTCATCGCCGGTGTGTTGCGGGCCGCGAACGAGGCGCTCGATCGCACACCCGACCAACTGCCGGCGCTCAAAGACGCGGGGGTGGTCGACGCAGGGGGCGCCGGTTTCGCCTACTTTCTCGAGGGAATTCTGCGCTTCTTACCCGAGGAGAAGGTGCGCGCGACGGCATTTCCACGCCGCTCGTCGCGGCCCAACGTTTTTACGCCGCAGCAAAAAGTCGGCGAGAACAAGTTCTGTACCGAGTTCGTTCTCGAGGGCGCGAGGATCGGCGTGCCGGAGTTGCGCCGATTGCTCGAACCCCGTGGCGAATCGCTGCTGGTCATCGGTGACGCGCCCACCATCAAAGTCCACATTCACACCGACAACCCCGAAAAAGTGCAGGATGCCGCCGGTAGGCACGGCACGCTGACGCGAGTCAAGGTCGACAACATGGAACGCCAGCACACGCTGCTGGTAGTCGACAAACCCGAACGCAGCCATTCGATCGTCGCCTTGGTTCCGGGCGACGGCTTCGAACGCATCGTGCGCGAACTCGGCGCCGAAGTCGTGGTATCGAATGCGAAGAATCCAAGCGTGCGCGATTTGTTGCTCGCTGTAAACAAGTGTCTCAACGACGACGTCTACATGTTCGTCAACGACAAGAACGTGACGCTGGCGGCCACCGAAGTGACGCGGCTCACCGATAAAGCGGTGCACGTGATTCCGACGCGCGACGTCGTGGCCGGAATCGCCGGCCTCTTTGCGTTCGGGTTGGCCTGCGATGGGGCGGTGCCCGACGACGAAGTGCTGCTGGCCGCGGCCCGGCGCGTCCGCAGCGCGCAGGTGTTTGTCGCCGCCAAAGACGCTTCGGCGCGCGGAACGACGATTACAAAAGGAAAGGCGGCGGCGCGGTACGATGGCGCCCTCGTCGGCGGGGAGAGTCCGGCGGAGGCGGCGCGCGCCGCCCTGGCGGCGATGAGGCCCCAAAACGGCGGCCTGATCACGCTGTACTACGGCGGATCGCAAAAGGAAAAAGACGCGCAGCGCTTGAGCGAAGAGCTGCAGGCGGCTTTTCCCGGTATCGCCGTCGAATACTATTACGGCGGTATGAAAAACGCCGAATACTGGCTGTCGGTCGATGACTAGGAGCCGGCCGCGGATTGCGGTCGATGCGATGGGGGGCGACCATGCCCCCGAAGAGGTCGTCGCCGGCGCCCTGCTCGCCGCGAGTGAATCCAACGCCGAGATCGTGCTGGTGGGCGACGAGCCGCGCGTGCGCGCGCTGTTGCGCGGTCCCGGTGCCGGGAACATCTCGGTGACGCACGCTCCCGAAGCCGTACCGATGGCGCAAAGCGCGTCGGCGGCGTTGCGCTCCGCGGAGAAGACCTCGCTCGGCATCGCGGTCGGGCTGGTGAAACGCGGCGAAGCCGACGCGGTGGTGTCGGCCGGAAACAGCGGCGCGTTTCTGGCGATCGCACTGATCAAGCTGCGAACCATCGAAGGAGTTTCCCGGCCGGCGATCGCGACCGTGTGGCCCGCGCTCAACGGCCCGACCGTGTTGCTCGATTCGGGAGCGAACGTCGACTGCCGCCCGGAATGGTTGGTGCAGTTCGGCATCATGGGGTCCGCCTATTCCAAAGACGTCCTCAACGTCGAAAATCCGCGCGTCGCGATGCTGTCGGTCGGCGAAGAACGAACCAAAGGAAATCAGCAAGTGCTCGAGGCGGCGCGGATGCTCGAAGCGGCGCCGATCAACTTCATCGGCAACGTCGAGGGCCGCGACCTCTTTCACAACGTCGCCGACGTCATCGTGGCCGACGGTTTCGTAGGGAACGTGGTGCTGAAAACCGGTGAGGGAATGATCGCCGATCTCGCGATGGTGATGCGCGAAACCCTGCTCGGAGGAAGCTTGCTGACGAAACTCGGCACGGCGATGCTGGCTCCCGCGTTGCGTGGGTTGCGGCGAAAATTCGACTACGAAACCTACGGCGGTGCGCCGCTGCTCGGACTGCGCGGAAACTGCATCGTAACGCACGGGCGGGCGAGCCGTAACGCGATGAAACATGCCGTGCTGGCGGCGGTTCAAGAAGTGAACCACGACGTGGTGGGTAAGATCAGCGAGATGATGGCATCCTCGCACCCGGCGGCGGAAGAAGCGTAGCACGATTGCCGGTCGCGATCGTGACCGATTCGACGTCGGACATCGAGCCCGCGAAGGCGCGCGAGACCGGCATCACGGTCGTTCCGCTGTTCGTCGTTTTCGGCGATCGCAGCTACAAAGACTACGTCGAGCTGTCGCGCGAGGAGTTTTATCGTAAGCTTCAGTCCGAAACTGTGTTGCCGAGCACGTCGCAGCCCACCGCGGCGATGTTCGAAGAAGCGTTTGCCGCGTCGCTCGACGCGGCCGACGAAACTCTCTGCATCACGATCTCGTCGCAGCTCTCGGGGACGATGAATGCGGCACGAGTTGGGGCGGCGCGCTTCCCGCAGGCGCGCATCGAGATCTACGACTCGAAAACGGTCGCCGGCGGCCTGGGAATGATGGTGCTGCATGCGCGCGCGCTGGCCCGGCGCGGCGCGTCGTTGAGCGACATCGTCGCGGCGCTCGACCGCTGGCGTGAAAGCGAACGCCTCTATGCGTGCCTGCCGGATCTTTCGCATTTGCAGCGGACCGGTCGCATCGGACGGGCACGCGCGGCGCTCGGCACGATGATGAAGATCGTTCCGGTGTTGTGTCTGCGCGACGGGCAAATCGCCGCCGAGGCCCAAGTGCGCACCTTTGCCCGCGCGCAAGAGACGATGCTCGACTTGATTCTGAAAGGCGCACCGCCGCCGTCCGAGGCGCAATTTCTGGTGATGCATACCAACGCGCCCGGGCTCGCGCAAACCGCGGCACGCAAGTTGCGCGAGCGGCTCGGCGGCGCCGAGCCCGCCTCGCTGGAAATTTGGGAAGCCGGACCGGTGATCGCCACCCACGGCGGACCGGGCGCCGTCGGCATCTTCGTCGCTCGCGGGTAGGCGCGGTTTTTCAAGCGATGGCGCTGGGCGTTTACGTACACCTTCCGTTCTGTCCCTATATTTGCCCGTATTGCGATTTTGCAAAATGGCCGATGCGCGCGAGCAGCGCCGCCACGCATCTCGAGGCGCTCTACGCGGAGATCGCCGGCGAACCCCGAGTGCCGGCCGCAACGCTGTTCTTAGGCGGCGGGACTCCCAACGCCTACGATGCAACCGTCGTCGCCGAAATCGTCGCGCGCCTACGCGCGCGGTTTGGCGACTTCGAGGAAATTTCGATCGAAGTCAACCCCGACCTAATTCGCGACGGCGATTTCGTGCAGTATCGCGACGCCGGCATTACGCGGCTTTCGATCGGGGTGCAATCGTTCGAGTCGCGCGAGATCGAGACGCTCGGCCGCAAGCACACGCGCGAAGACGTCGAACGCGGCGTTGCCCAAGGGCGCGCGGCCGGCATTGCGTCGATCTCCCTGGATCTGATGTTTGCGGTCCCGGGCCAAACCCCGGCGAGTTGGCGGCGCTCGCTGGAGGCCGCGATCGAATTGGGAGTCGATCACGTTTCGGCCTACGGTCTTACCGTCGAACCGGGTACGCCCTACGAGCGACGGCGCGAACGCGAACCGGAGGCGTTTTTCGACGACACGGCCGAAGCCGAGTTCTATCGAATCGCCATCGATACGCTCCAGGCAGCCGGATACGAGCAATACGAAATCAGTAACTTCGCACGAGCCGGGCATCGCTGCCGGCACAACTGCAACTATTGGGCTAACGGCGACTACGTCGGGCTCGGAGTCGGCGCAGCCTCGTATCGCAACGGTGAGCGGTCGGTGCACACGCGCTCGCTCGAAACCTACGTCGAGGCGGCGCTGGCACGGCGAGCGATCCCATCGGAATCCGAGCGCCTCGAGGGAACCAAGCGCGCCGGCGAGGCGATCATGCTCGCGTTGCGCACCGTGCAAGGAGTCGGCCTGGGGGCCTTTAAGGCGCGTTACGGTATCGATGTCGTTCGCCATTACGCACCGGTCGTATCGCGATTTTCGGAGGCCGGACTGCTGGAACGCACCGAGGATTGCCTGCGGTTGAGCGACCGCGGCCGCTTCGTCGCCAACGACGTTTGCGGAGCATTCGTAACATTCGAATAGTGCTTCTCGAATTGGGCGCCGATTCGGATCGGTGTCGATTTTGCTTCGAAAACGAGGCGCGAACGGGGACCCAAGCCGAAGCTTCGTGGCCGATGAGTAGCGGAAGGTTTAGGCCGAAGACGACCCGGAGACGTTATGGAGCCTAAAGCCGGCAGGCTCTTTGAAGGTGACATAGCCGGCGCCGTGCTGCGCGGCGCGTTCATCGTCGTGTTCGGCGTCACCGGCTTCTTGCTGGGCCGCGAAGCGTACTTGCATCTGTTCTCGCTCCATCTTGCCAGCGAAGGGCTGCAGTTGGCGCTGCTGATTCTGTCGCCGGTGGTCGGCGCGGTGATCGGTGCGTTCCTCGCCCCGCTGGCACAAACGCTCTTCGAGGGCGAACTCGATGTGGCCGAGCGCGCGATGGAGCGTCTGACTCCGGCCGAAGTCGCAGGGGGCGCGGTCGGCTTGATCGTTGGGCTGATCGTCGCCTTTTTGATCAAGAGCATCATTTTCGAAATCGTTACCGGAATGGGCCGGGCCGGCACCTACGTTGCGATCGTGCTGTATCTCATCTTCGCGATCTTTGCCGCATACTTGGGCGCGCGCGTTGGTGCGAAAATTCGTCTGGTGCCGGTTTCAAAGGAACCGGCGGCCGGCGGTCCGGGAATCGTGACGAAGGTCGTCGATACGTCGTCGATTGTGGACGGCCGCATCGTGAAAATCGTCGAGTGCGGCTTTTTGGAAGGCGTGCTGATCATTCCGCGCTTCGTGCTGCGCGAACTGCAGGCGATCTCCGACTCAGTGGACCCGCTCAAGCGCACTCGCGGGCGCCGCGGCTTCGACGTGCTCAGCCGCCTGCAAGAGCTGGCGAAAGTGGAAATCAGCGAACGCGATTTCGACGACATGGCGCCCGGAAACGTCGACGCGCGTTTGGTACGGTTGAGTCAGGAGTTGGGAGCCAAGCTCATAACCAACGACTACAATCTCAACCGCGTCGCCCACGTCGAAGGTGTCGAAGCACTCAACGTCAACGAACTGGCCGAAGCGGTCAAACCGGTGGTGCTTCCGGGCGAAGAATTGCACGTCGCGGTGATTCGAGAGGGAAAAGAGACGCATCAAGGCGTCGGGTATTTAGAGGACGGAACGATGATCGTCGTCGAGCAAGGGCGCCGCTTGATCGGCGAGGAGACCGACGTGGTCGTGACCAGCGTGCTGCAGACGGTTGCCGGCCGGATGATCTTTGCGCGACCAAAACGCGAAAACGCGCCGGAGGCGAGGTATTGACCGAAGCCCGCTGCGATTGGGCGGCCGTCATCGTGGCGGCCGGGCGCGGGGAACGCTTCGGCCGTGCCAAGCAGCTGTTCGAACTCGCCGGCCTGCCGATGGCCGGATGGTCGATCCGCGCTTTTGCCGAGATGCCCGAGATCGCGCACATCGTCGTGGTGACCGAATCCGCATGGCTCGATGCCATGCGCGAACTCTGCGCCGCAACGGCGGCGACGTGCGCGACCTCTGTGGTGGAAGGCGGAGCCACGCGACAGATCAGCGTGCGCAACGGCTTGCGCGCCGTGCCGGATTCGTGCGGCGCGGTGCTGGTG
>JBAUZB010000287.1:0-13274 GCA_049585095.1 Candidatus Tumulicola sp. | reverse complement strand
GCCAACGCCGCGCCGGTATCGCGTTTCGCGCCGCGCCTGAGCGCCGCCAAAACGTCGCGGTCGAACGCGGACGGGAACGTCGTGGCCTCGCCGATGCACGGCATCATCGTTGCAATGAACGTCGCCGAGGGCGATGCGGTGAGCGAGGGCCAGGTCGTGGCCGTCATCGAAGCCATGAAAATGATGAACGAAATCCGCGCGCATCGACGCGGCACGGTCGCGCGGGTTCACGCCGGCGTCGGCGACGCCATCGAATCGGGGTCGGCGCTCGTCACGATGGCATGACGGCACGAAGCGGAGTTACGAGTGAAACCGCCGAAAATCGGCGCACGGAGGTATCCCGATGAGTAGTGCGCCGGCGTTCAATATCGGAAACACCGCTTTTATGTTGCTGTGTGCGAGCCTGGTCATGTTGATGACCCCCGGGCTCGCATTTTTCTACGGCGGTCTGGTGCAGCGCAAGAACGTGCTGACCATCATGATGCAGAGTTTCATGTCGCTGGGCTGGACCACGGTGCTGTGGTTCGCGTTCGGATACTCCGAGAGCTTTGGTCCGACGTGGCACGGCATCATCGGCAATCCGACGACGTATGCATTCTTGCACGGCGTCACGCTCAAAACGATGTTCACCGGGAACGACGCCGGTATCCCGCTGATCGTGCACATCGCCTATCAGATGATGTTCGCCATCATCACCCCGGCCCTGATCACCGGAGCGTTTGCCAATCGCGTCACCTTCAAGGCCTACTTCTGGTTTCTCACCGGCTGGCTGATCTTCGTCTATTTCCCGTTCGTCCACATGCTGTGGAGTCCCGACGGCATCTTAGCCAAATGGGGTGCTCTCGACTTCGCCGGAGGAATCGTCGTCCACGCGTCGGCGGGCTTCGCCGCTCTCGCGTCGGTGCTCTACGTGGGACGGCGTCACGTGGTGGAAAGCAAACCCCACAACGTGCCTCTGATCGCGCTCGGAACCGGACTGCTCTGGTTCGGCTGGTATGGATTCAATGCCGGATCCGAACTCCGCGTCGATGCGGTCACCGCTTCGGCGTTTTTGAACACCGACATTGCCGCGTCGTTTGCGGCGGTAACCTGGCTGTTCGTCGAATGGATGCACGGACGCCAGCCGAAATTCGTCGGCCTGCTGACCGGCGCCGTTGCCGGACTCGCAACGATTACGCCCGCCGCGGGTTACGTTTCGCCGACCACCGCCGTCATCATCGGCGTAGCCGCGGGCGCCGTCTGTTACTACGCGGTGGCGTTAAAGAACCGGCTCGGCTGGGACGACGCGCTGGACGTCTGGGGGGTTCACGGCGTCGGTGGTTTCCTTGGAATCGTCTTGCTCGGCGTCTTCGCTTCGACACTGTGGAATCCGAACGGTGCCGACGGTTTGCTTCGTGGAAACCCGTCGTTCTTGGGCAAGCAGTTCGTGGCTGCGTTCGTATGCAGCGCGTGGGCGTTCGGCTTCACCTACGGAATGCTGTGGCTGATCAACCTCGTCACCCGAGTGAAGGTCGAAGAAACCGCCGAGGAGGGCGGCCTCGACATCGCGCTGCACGGCGAAGAGGCCTATCCGTTGGGAATCTAAGGACGTCTCGTTCAAGAGTATGCCGCGCGAATTTACGACGTCGGGCATTCCGCTCCGGCCGGTCTACGATGCGGTCGAAGGAACGAAGCACGATCTGGGTGAGCCGGGATCGTTTCCATATGCGCGCGGCATTTATCCCACGATGTACCGCGGCCGGCTGTGGACGATGCGGCAATACGCCGGCTTTGCGACCGCGGCCGAGTCGAACGCTCGTTATCGCTATCTCCTGAAGCGCGGGCAAACCGGCCTGTCGGTCGCGTTCGATCTGCCGACGCAGCTCGGCTACGATTCGGACGCGGCGCAAGCGCACGGCGAAGTCGGGAAAGCCGGGGTCGCGATCGACTCCATCGCCGACATGGAAACGCTGCTCGAGGATATTCCGCTCGACCGCGTGACCGTTTCCATGACGATCAATGCACCGGCGGCGATTTTGCTGGCGTTGCTGTTGGCGGTCGCTCGCCGGCGCGGCACCCCGTTCGACCGGCTCGGAGGTACGGTTCAAAACGACGTGCTTAAAGAGTACGTTGCTCGCGGCACCTATATCTATCCGCCACGGCAGTCGATGCGCCTGGTGACCGACGTCATGGCGTACTGCGCGCGTTCGGTGCCGCAATGGAACGCCATTTCGGTTTCGGGCTATCACATTCGCGAAGCCGGATCGACCGCCGTCGAAGAGATCGGGTTTGCGCTGGCCAACGGAAAAGCGTATTTGGGTGCCGCTCGCGAGGCCGGTCTCGATCTCGACGCCATCGCGCCGCGGGTTTCGTTCTTCTGGAACGCGCATAACGAGTTCTTCGAAGAAGTCGCCAAATTTCGCGCGGCCCGGTATTTGTGGGCTCACATTACGCGCGACGAATTCGGCTGCCGCGACCCGCGCTCGCAGACGTTGCGCTTCCATACGCAAACCGGCGGTTCGACGCTGACGGCGCAAGAACCGGATAACAACGTCGTGCGGGTCACGTTGCAGGCACTGGCGGCAGTGCTTGGAGGCACGCAGTCGCTGCATACCAACGGCAAAGACGAAGCACTGGCGCTGCCGACGGCGGCAAGCGCGAAGGTGGCTCTGCGCACGCAGCAGATTATCGCCTACGAATCGGGCGTTGCCGACGTCGCCGACCCCCTGGCGGGCTCGTACTACGTGGAATCCCTGACCAACGAACTCGTGGAGCGGGCGCGGGCGCTCATCGGCGAAGTCGATGCGATGGGCGGCAGCATCGCCGCCATCGAGAGCGGCTGGATGCAGTCGCGCATCGCCGACTCGGCCTACGCCGCGCAACAAGCCGTCGAACGCGGTACCGCGATCGTCGTCGGAGTCAACGCCTTTTCCGAGAGCGACGTGCACGACGCCGAAATTCCCTTGCACCGCGTCGACGAGCGGATCGAACGCGAACAAGCCGAGCGCGTGCGCGCTTTCCGCGCGTCGCGAGACGAGGCGGCCGTCGCGGGCCGGCTCGAAAGTATCCGCGAAGCGGCGTCGGGCCGAGACAACCTCATGCCGCACTTCATCGAGGCCGTCGACACGGGCGCCACGCTCGGCGAGATCTGCAACGTGCTGCGCGACGTATTCGGGGTCTATCGCGCCGGCGAAGTGGTGGCGTGATGCAAATCGATCACGTGGCCGTCGTGGTTCGCGACCTCGACGAAGCGGTGCGTCTCTACGTGCAAACGCTGGGCTTTAAGGAAGTCTATCGCGAGGTCATCGACGACCAAGGCGTGGAGGCCGTCGGCTTGGAGGCCGGCGATTCGATCGTGGAGCTGCTGCGCCCCCTCGACGAAACGTCGCCGATCGCGCGATTCCGGGGAGACGCCGCGACGCGACTGCATCACACGGCCTATCGCGTTGGCGACATCCGCGCCAAGCTGCTGGAATTGAAATCGCGGGGCGTGCGTGTGATCGACGAGCAACCGCGCAAGGGTGCGCACGGCAACCTGATCGCTTTCCTTCATCCGAAGTCGACCGGCGGCGTGCTCATCGAGCTTTGTCAGCCGCAGCCGAAGGTACAAAAGTCCTTCTAACCCTGCTCTAACGACGGCCTAATCGTAATTGCCGCGCGGTTTCCGCCCGGCTAGGGCAGAATTGGCGCAGAGGTAAATGCAACACATGACAAACAAGTGGTTTCTCGGCCTGCTCGCTGCGACGACGTTCGCCGCATCGACGTTGATCGCAACGGCCCCCGCGGGTGCTCAGGTCTACGCAGGCGGCGGCTACACGCCGGTCGTCAGCGCATCACCGATTTCTCCCTATACGCCGGTGCTGGCCTCGATGGAGCCGGCCGGTTGTCCCCTTTATGGAAACGGCCAGTGGGCCTTCAGCAATAACGTCTGGGTTTGGTGTCCTCCGACTTCGGCCGTCGTTGCTCCCCCGGTCGGTCTCTCCGCGCTTTCCGGCTACTACGGCTACGGCGCGACGATGCCGCCACCCACGATCGCGGTAGCGCCTCCGGCACCGTACGCCTACGCGCCGGTCGCCGGTTATCCCGCGACGTACGGATATAACTCGCCCTACGCGTATGGTGCCTACGGTTCGCCGTATGCTTACGGCACGCCGGTCCCATACACGCCGCCGGTCAATCCGTACGGTTACGGCTACCCCAGCGCCTACGGCTATCCGAGCGCGTACGGGTATCCCGGCACCGGCTATCCGAGCACCGGCTATCCGACCGCCTACGGTTATCCCGGCGGCTACGGTTATCCGAGCAGCGGCTATCCGTCGCCTTACGGCTATCCGAGCAGCGGTTATCCGTCGCCTTACGGTTATCCGAGCAGCGGCTACCCGACCGCGTACGGGTATCCCGGCGGCTATCCGAGCACCGGTTACCCGGGTGGCACCGGTTACCCGAGCACCGGTTACCCGGGCGGCTACGGTTATCGGAGCACCGGTTACCCGGGTGGCTATGGTTACCCGAGCACCGGTTACCCGGGCGGCTACGGTTACCCGTCGACCGGAGTCGGCTCGATTACCGGAAGTCCGATCCTCGACATGATGCTCGGAATGGTTGCTACGGGGCTGATCTCGTCGGCCTTCCAGCCGCAGTACGGCTACGGCGGCTATTCGGGCTACGGTTACCCCAGCACGGGCTATTACCCGAGCACCGGCTACGGTTACCCGAGCACCGGCTACGGTTACCCCAGCACCGGCTACGGTTACCCGAGCACCGGTTACGGTTACCCGAGCAGCTATCCGGGCTACTACGGTAGTACCGGCGGTAATACGTACAACATCTACAAGTATTACTACTACGGCAACCACAACCATAACCACACCGGCAACGGCAGCGGATCGCAGAAAATGCATCCCGGCGTCGGCCCGATTTCTCGCCTCAACGATGCCAACCATCGCCGCATTCTCAACGAGCATATGTGGATCGCACGCGAGCAGTCGCGCCTCGCCTACCTGCAGTCGCATGGCGGCAGCCAAGCTCAGATCAACCACGTCAAGAACAACATCGCGTACAACGAGCATCGCATCGCTTGGCAGCGTCATGCCGACAACGTCCGCAATCAGGAACGCGGACGAGATCTGGCGCACAACAACGTGCCTGTCCGCAACGCCGCAACGCGTCTGACAACCGCCCACGTCGCTCCAGCGACCGCGCACTTCGCCGCTGCGCACATGGCAACGGCACGCACGGCCGCTCCGGCAGCCGCGCACTTCGCCGCGACGCACATGGCAACGGCACACGTGACCTCTCCGGCAACCGCGCGCTTCGCTCCGGCAACCGCGCGCGTCGCAGCTCCGGCAACCGCGCACTTCGCAGCTCCGCAAGCGGCTCGCGTTGCGAATCCTGCGATGAACCACTCGGCGGTCTCCGAACCTCGTGTGGCGGCCCCGCAGGGCTTCGGACGCAGCTACCAGCCACAGACTGCAACGCACGTCTTCGCACCGCAAAGCGCGACGCAATCGTACGAGCCACGCAGCTACAACCAGGAAGATACCGCGCCACGTTCCTACGAGCAGCGCAGCTACAACCCGCAAGCGGCAACGGCTCCGCGTTCCTACGAGCCGCGCAGCTACAACCCGCAAGCGGCAACGGCTCCGCGTTCCTACGAGCAACGCAGCTACAACCCGCAAGCGGCAGCTCCGCGCAGCTACGCTCCGCCGGCATCCGCCCAACGCAGCTATGCACCGGGTGCGTCGGCTCCGCGTCAGCAACAGCAACAAGGCAGCCGCGATGGCGGCGGTAGTCGCGATACCGGCGGCAGCCGCGACGGCGGCGGTCGCCACCATCCACCGGCGTAAACACTCCTCGGTTCGACCTCCACCTCGACGCAGCGCCTCCTGGGACTCCCAGGAGGCGCCTTCTTATCAGAGGCTTCTCAGCGACCACGCGTAAGGTGGCGCCGAAGGAGCACAGCTTGATCTCGGGCACCCGCGAGCGGCGTCGAAGCGCGATGGTTTGGTCGGCTATCGTCTCGGCGCTGCTTCACGTTGCCGTATTGTCGTTGCTCTTCTACGCCTTCACGCGGATGCTGACGATCTCGGAAGGCGCCGGCGAAAGCGTGTCGGAGAAAACCGCGATTTCCATCGAGGCACCGGTTAAACCGAAACCCGTTCCCAAGCATCACGAACGGCGCAAACCGCCGAAAGTGCCGCCACCGCCGGCTCCCGCCCGTCACGAACTCGCAAAGGAGGTACCCGACGCGACGCCGCAGCCACCGGAGGTTCCGCGTAAGATCGTGGTGTCGTCGATTCAACGCGATCGCACGGCCTTTGCCAACGAGGTCGCGCAACTCAACCAACGCAACGATCCGCACGCCATTCCGACGATCGACCCCGCGTCCGCGCAGTCATCGTCGAAGTCGTATTCCTTTGATACGTCGCGGTCGAACAACGGCGACGCACACGGCAACGGCATCATCACGCCGATGCGGAGCTGGCAGGAGCACGGCATGGATTGCTACTACGCACGCTACGAATACACGTATCCCGGCGGCGCTTCAGAAGAGGGAACGATACCGTGGCCGGTGTGCTTCGATCCCACTTCGGATCCGTTTCACGAGCCGCCCCACCCGATGCCGTTCCCTCTGCCGCGAGCCGGCTACACGCTGCCGCCCGGTACCGACATGCCTCCGCTCGAAAAACAAGTCTACGACGAGTGGGCCGCGGCCAATTCCCATTGAAGACGTATCGCATGGGGATTTTGTGTTTGATTGACAAAACCTAGGCCTAGGTTTAGATTAATGCTTAGTGTCAACTAGAAAACGGAAGGCAAGAATCCTCAGCACCCAAGCCGAGATGAATAAGGCCTTAGCGGACGCTCGTCGGCGCGAGAAGGGAGCGACGAAGATCCGTCACGCCCGGTACGATCCGAGGCGCGACACTATCATAGCCGAACTATCGACGGGATCGATTCTAGCCGTGCCACGTCGGATTATTCCGGGCTTTGCAGGAGTAGGACGCGCCGCGCTTGCCGATATTGAAATCACTCCCGGTAATGAGGGTCTTTGGTCGGGCAGCGCCGACGACGGCGTCCTTCTCGAGCAATTGGTAGTTCTGGCTGCCGGCGAGAGAACGGTTGGAACGATTGGAGCCCGGATCAATGCCTCGAAGAAATCACCCGCGCGCGCCTCTGCGTCCAGAGCGAACGGCGCAAAAGGCGGTCGCCCTAGAAAAAGCGCTGCGTAGACCACCGTTTGACGTCTTACGTCAGTGCTTGAGCAGCGGCGTTTGAATCAGGCCGTTGATGACGAACTGCACCGCCAAGGCAGCCAGGATGATTCCTAAGAGACGGCTGGTTACGTGAATGCCGGTGGTGCTGATGAGACGCAATAAGAGCGTCGAGCCGCGCATGCACAACCACGTCGCGAGCAGCGCGACCGCGTACGCGACGGCGACGATGGCCAGATCGAGCCGGTCGCCATGCGAAAGATTGACCAGCAGCAGCACGGTCGCAATCGTGCCGGGCCCGGCAATCATTGGGACCGCCAATGGGAAAACGGCGGGATTTTCACCGGCGGCCGCTTCGCGTTCCTCGGCTTCGGTTCGCTTGGCGCCGGTCGGGCGCGCGAACAGCATGTCGATCGCGATGAGGAACAACAAAATACCGCCGGCAATCATGAACGCCGGAAGGGTGATGCCGAGGTAGTCGAGCAAAGCGCGCCCCACCAAACCCATAAATAGAATGATGCCGGCGGCAACCAAGACCGCTTGGTCGATGATCTGATTGCGGCGTTGCGGGGAAACGCGCGCCGTCGCGCCGAGCGTCATCGGAATCATGCCGATGGGATCGATGATCGTGATCGCGGTGGCGAAGGCCGTGGCGACAAAGCGAACGTCCATCAGGCCCATCATAGCATATGTATCATTCGCTGATCCCGGCTCCGCGCGGGCCGCGTCAGGCTGGCGATAACCCGCGGTATTTGCTCTGGCCTAGCTCGGTCGTCCATTTCCATGCTCCGTGATTTGGGAGTTAGTCGGAGAAACGGCGGAGGCGCCTGGCAGTGGCTCGAAGAGGTCGGCCATACGTAGTATTCACCTACACAACCCGTCAAACGCGTCGAAAAGCGCTGGTGGAGAGCATGATCCGCGGACTCGTCGCTTCAGTCTTTGCCGCGGCGGTCGTTGCGACGCCGCTGACGTATCCGGTTCCACCCACCGGCGGTACGGTCGACGATTTCTATGGCACGAAGGTCGCCGATCCGTACCGGACGCTCGAGAATCTCGACTCCCCCATGACGCGCGCGTGGGTGGAAGCGGAGGCGGCGCTCACGCGCTCCTATCTCGACGCGATTCCGCAGCGCGCGGCGATTCGCGCGCACCTCGAGCGCCTGGCCAACTACTCGTCACAAACGGCGCCGACGCACGCAGGCAACCAGTACTTTTATTGGGCGAACGACGGCACGCTGGAGCAAGGGCTTCTCTATACGATGCGCGGTCCGCACGGTACCCCGCGCATGTTGCTCGATCCGAACGCGCTTTCGAAGGACGGTTCGATCACCGTTTCCGGCGAGGTGCCGAGCCGCAACGGATCGTTGCTGGTTTACGCCACGCAGCAATCCGGCTCCGACTGGCAGACGTGGCACGTGCGCGACGTCGCGACGGGCAAGGACTTGCCCGACGTGCTGCCTTGGAGCAAGTACGCCAACGCCTCGTGGATGCCCGACGACCGCTCGTTCATGTACGAGCGCTATCCGTCGCAGAACGCCGCAGCGATGTACCGCGCCGCCATTGCCGGCCATGCGATCTACGTCCACCGCTTAGGAACGCCGCAATCGGCCGACCGGCTTTTCTATACCAATCCAAGCCATCCGAAGTGGATATACTCGGCGTTCGTCACCGAAGACCGGCGTTACGCGATCGTCTACGTCGGCAGCGGCGAGTCTACGAATAACCGCGTCGGGTACGTCGATCTGCGCGATCCGCGCTATGCGCTGCACGAACTCTTCTGGAAAGAGGACGCGAGTTGGGCGTACGTGGACAACACCGATTCGCGCTTCTTGTTTACGACCAACAAGAACGCACACAACACGCGCGTGATCGCCTTCGACGTTCGCCGCCCGAACGCGCCGGCGTCGCTCGTCCCCGAAACCAGGAACGCGTTGAATAACGCAACCGCGGCCGGACGGCGGCTTTTCCTCACCTATCTGATCGACGCGCACACCGTGGTCAAGGTCTACGACGAAGAGGGACGCTGGCTGCGCAACGTGGAGCTTCCTGGAATCGGGACGGCGTCGGGGTTCGGCGGCGAGTCGACGGATCGCACTGTCTATTACGACTACGACAGCTACACCACGCCTTATTCGACCTTCGCGTACGACATCGCGAGCGGCACGAGCACGCTCTACTGGAAGCAGGGCATCGATTTCGATCCCAACCAGTTCGAAACGAAGGAAGTCTTCTACAGGAGCAAAGACGGCACGCGCGTGCCGCTGATGATCTCCTACCGCAAGGGCATCAAGCTCGACGGCAGCAATCCCACGATGCTCTACGGCTACGGCGGTTTCGACGTCGCCGTGACGCCCGCGTTTACCGGCGTAACGTGGCTGCAGATGGGCGGAGTCTACGCGCGTGCAAGCATCCGCGGCGGATCCGAGTACGGCGAGGCATGGCATACCGCAGGAATGCGCGCGAACAAGCAGCACGTCTTCGACGATTTCGTTGCGGCCGCAGAGTACCTCATCGCCCAGAAGTACACGTCGACACCCAAGCTGGCGATCCGCGGCGAGTCGAACGGCGGCCTGCTCGTCGGCGCGGTGCTCACGCAACGGCCCGATCTCTTCGGCGCGGCCGTCCCGATGGTTGGCGTGCTCGACATGCTGCGCTTCGACAAATACACGGCTGGGACGTACTGGAGCCCGGAATACGGGTGCGCAACCTGCGGCGCGGACCAGTTTGCGTGGCTCTACAAGTACTCGCCGTACCACAACGTCCGGCCGGGAACCGTTTACCCACCCACACTGGTTATGACCTCAGATCACGACGACCGGGTCTTTCCGGCGCACAGCTTCAAATTCGCGGCACGGCTGCAGGCCGATCAGGCCGGAACCGCTCCGATCTTGCTGCGGGTTCAGCTCAAAGGCGGACACGGCGGCGGGACGACCCGCTCGCAGGACTGGGACGAATTCGCCGATATCTACGCGTTCTTGTTGAAAAGCTTGAACATGACGCTGCCGTCAGATTTCAAACCGTAATCGTTATGACACATCTAGAGATCGGGGGCGATGCCGACGTCGATGCGCGTTTCGAAGGTGCGGCTCCACGGCAACTCGATCGTCATCGCCGCGATATGGTATCCCGGATCGATCTGGCGCAGGAGCGTTTCGGCGCGATTCCACAGCAGCGCGCGGTTGCGCTCGGCGAGCGGCGCCGCAACCTCGGGCGGCAACAGGCTCCGATCGACCGTGCCGGATGCGTCGAGCAACGCATTGAGACCGATGCGAACGTCGTCGTGAAAGGCGTAGTCGTCGAGAAAACGGACGAACGTAAACGTGCGGTGCGCCAGATCGTCGTAGGTGCCGGTGCGACGGCCCGCCCCGGCCGCGACGGCTTCGGCCAGCGCCGTGCCTACGGTATTTGCATTGGTATTCCAAGCGGCGTAGGCTTCCAGCCGCGAAGCCAACCCCGAGCGCAGCAGGCGTTCGGCAAAAGACTTTTGGCTGGCATACGATTGCAGGAAGGAAAGGTCGGCGAGCGCGACCGCGCGTCCGCTCGACACGTCGCTCGACATCGCGGCAGCGAACGCATCGTCTTGTTCGGCGCCGGTGGCGGGAAGCCGGACGTACAGCACGATATCCGGCCGGTCGTCGACGCGCACGCCGCCGCACAGCGCGACCAGACTCTCGATCGCGCCCGAGACCGGCAGAAACTCGAGTGGATCTTGATACGCGGCGCCGTCGGGAGTCGAATACCGCACCGCGATGCGGGGCTGCCAGTGCGCGCTACGGGCGATGGCAGAGGCAACTAATGCCATTCCGAGTTCGTCGGCACCCGGCTCGATCGAAACCCGCGCGCCGATACCAGCGTCGCGCACGACCGACTGCAACGCGTGCACCTCCTTCACGTGCAACCCAACCGGACCGGCGTCGTCTTGACCGAGCACGAGGCGGTCGATCGCGCCGTCTGCCGTCAGCTGCAATAAGAACCGGTCGACGGCATAGTCGCGCGCGCGCGTTGCGAGATAGGCATCGAGCGTTGCCGGCGGAATCTCGCCGCGAAGGCGCTGCGCGGTCGCGGCCTCGTTGGGCCGCGGCGGGTCGTGCAGATTCGCGTATTGCTGCAGATACGTCCACACCGGATACGCTGCGAAGAACCCGCTCGAACTCGGAGCCCCCGTCGGCGCGAGACGCATGACCGTTCCGAACACGGCGATCCACGCATCCGGACGCGCGGCGCGCGTCGTTCGCAACTGCGTGAGGCGCGCACGCGCGTCGCCGTACGACGCGCCCGGTGCGCGCGACGCAATCAGGCCTCCGTAGGCCAGCATGTCGCTCGACACCACGAACGCGGAAGTTTCGCGGTCGTGCGTCGCGTGATTGAGCCAGCGTACCAGAGCATCCGAATCGCCGGCCGTCAAGTGCCGTCCGAGTTGGCTCGGCGGCGGAACGTCGACGCGAACGCCTGCGATCCGCCCGAGCATCGCCGGCAGTTGCGCCGTGACCGGCCGGTCGTCGAGCGGCACGAAGGCAATCGCGGCGAGCAGCAGCGCGGGAAGCATTACAACAGCGGGCGGAGCGCGTCGCCGTGCCGCGCCAGTAATGCGCGCGCCGTTTCCGGATCGACGCCGTGCCGCGCCATGACGACGGCGACTTTCACGCGCCCGTGCGCCTCAGCGAGCAACGCACCGGCGCGAGCCTCGTCGACTCCGGCAACGGTGCATACGAGTCGCAGCGCCCGCTCGCGAAGTTTACGGTTTCCGGCGACCAGATCGACCATTAAGTTATCGTAGACCTTGCCGAGGCGCACCATCACGCCGGTCGAGATGGCGTTGAGCGCAATCTTTTGCGCGGTGCCGGCCTTGAGCCGAGTCGACCCGGCCAAGGCTTCGCCTTCCGTCGGCAAAACGATCGCGATGCCGGCTTCGAGTGCCAGCGGCGAACCTGCGGCACTGGTCAGCGCGACGGTATACGCTCCAACGGTGCGTGCGCGTGCGATCGCCGCAACCACGAACGCGGCACTTCCGCCGGCGGAAATTCCGACGACGGCATCGCTCGCCGTCACGCCGGACATCGCCGCAACGCCCGCCTCGCGATCGTCTTCGGCTCCTTCGACCGCGCGCACTAAAGCGTCGACTCCCCCGGCAACGTGCGCACAAACCATCTCCGGAGGAGTTCCGAAGGTCGGCGGCATTTCGGCAGCGTCGAGTGCGCCCAAACGTCCGCTGCTTCCCGCGCCCGCGTAATGCAACCGCCCTCCGCGTTGGATGCGCGCCGCTACGGCGTCGACCACTTCGGCGATTCGGCCGACCTGCGACAACACCGCTTCGACCGCGCCGCGCTGATCGTCGACCAGCATCGCGACTAAGGCCGGCGTGTCGAGCAAATCGAGACCGGCCGTGCGCGGATTTGGACGTTCGGTGGGAGGAAGGCCGGCGCTCACCCGAGCGAACCGTTACGCAGCAATTCGCGAGCCTGTGCCAACGCGCCGAAATGCGGTGGCGGGCCGCCTTTGATGATGCGCAAGTATGGCAAGTCGTTGCCGATGCGGGTCTCGATCAAATACGTCAGCATGCCGTTTTCGTTCAGGAGGCCGCCGGAAAATGCGAGCGGCAGTTCGATTTCGCCGGCCTGCGCCAACGCGCAAACGCTGCGCACGAGTTCGAAAAGCTCCATCGCCGCCGCCTGCACCACTTTGGTCGCGGCACGTTCGCCGGCATTCGCAAGCTCCAGCACCACCGGCGCGACCGCGGCCACCGTCGCGACCGGCGATCCGGTGCCGTAGACGAACGCAATGAGATCGCCGGCGTTTTCCGCTCCGCTGTGGGCCGCGAGCGCCTCGACCAGCGCGGTGCGCGGCGCGCGTCCTTCGAAATACCGCAGCAGCAGTTTCAACGCCGCCGAGCCGATGGCATATCCCGAACCGTCGTCGCCGAGCGCGTAACCGCCGCCGCCCGCGCGAAAGCGTTTTCCCCGAACGTCGGCATAGGCTAACGAACCGGTACCGGCAATCAGGACGATGCCGTCGCCGGCCGGAACGGCGGCGCGCAATGCGATGTGCGCGTCGTGCGTCACCGCCACGCGCGCACCCGGGAAG
>JBAUZB010000286.1:0-7561 GCA_049585095.1 Candidatus Tumulicola sp. | reverse complement strand
CGTCGGTCCCCTGCGCGCACGAAAGTCTCCTGCGCGCAAACGCTCAAAGATGCATCAAACAGGGTGCTTTGCCGCGTGCATTTTAGATTCGTACTTTGGAACGTTCACGTGGATCGCCCACCATTGCGAGAACGCGATCGCGCCGCACATGACGACGAATAGCGCCACGAGTACGATCGCCCACCTACGGCGGGTCCGATGCGACGTTTCAGTGCGGCTTCGCATGATATTGCCGTTTTCTCCGCCGGTGCGGCGATCCCGGGAGGCGCGCTCGAAGCCCGGCTTGAACCCCGAGAGCTCATGCAGAAGATGCTTGCCTTTTCGCTGGCGACGGCAGCGCTTGCTTTGGGCTTTGCAGTCGCCGGGGGAGCGCCGGCCCGAGCGGCAGCGCAAGCTCCGTTGCAAACCACGCCGACCACCATTGCAGTGTACGCGTCGGTCCTGCACCACATCAATCCGCAAATGCCGCGGTGGCAGAGCCGCGATCTCGCGCGCCGGGTTCTGGTCAACGCCGAGCGCTGGCGGCTCGACGCGAACATGCTGGTCGCCATCGTGTCGGTGGAATCGCGCTGGCATACCCACGCTCTGTCGCGCGCGGGCGCCATTGGGCTCGGCCAGCTGATGCCCGGAACGGCCGCCCGCTTGGGAGTCAATCCGCACGATCCCGGCGAGAATCTATCGGGTGCCGCGCGCTATCTCAGCGGCCTCATGCGGCGATTCGGGTCGACTCACTATAGCCTGGTGTTCGCGGCATACAACGCCGGACCCAGAGCGGTCACCGAATACGGCGGCATTCCGCCGTACGGCGAAACGCAGCACTACGTCGTGCGCGTGATGACGGCGTGGCAGCATCTCTCGAAGACGGTACGCGTTCCCGACGACGCCCTGGCATACGCTCGCGCGCCCGACGTCGACTACTGGCTAAACGCCTCCACGCGATAATCCCTCGTTGTCATTCTGAACCCTTCGACTACGCGTGCTGCGCACGCTCCGCTCAGGACAAGCTCCGCGAGCGCAGTCGAAGAACGGCGTCGTTCGGGCCGTCGACCTTCAGCGGAATCGCGCCGGCCTTGCGCGCAGCCTGAACATCGCTCTCGCGATCGCCGACGACGAGGCACTCATCCGGTGCGACCCCGAGCGCGCGCGCCGCGTCGAGAATCAATTTCGGTTTTGGTTTGCGGCATTCGCAACCATCTTCAGGCGCATGGAGGCAAACGAAGAAGCCTTCGAACGGTCCAAGCAGTTCGTCGATGCGCCGGTTCACCGCCTCGACCTGGGCCACAGAGATGAATCCGCGCCCGACGCCGCTTTGATTGCTGACCACCGCGAGCTTCAATCCAGCGGCGCGCAAATCGTCGAGCAGCACGCGCATTTCGGGCAGGACTTCGACGCGCTCCGGATCGCCGTTGAACGGCACGTCGGCAACGAGCGTCTCGTCGCGGTCGAAGAGGATCGCCTTGATGCCGCGCAGTCCTTCTACTGCACTTCTCCTTCGACTGCGCTCAGACATTCAGCTCCGCTCAGGGTGACACCGGTACATAGACGTCGGCGCCGAGTTCCGCGAACTCGCGCGATTTCTCTTCCATGCCGCGCTCGGCAAACTCGCGTACTTCCTGCGTGATTTTCATCGAACAGAAATGCGGTCCGCACATCGAACAGAAGTGCGCTACTTTCGCACCCGGCGCCGGAAGCGTTTCGTCGTGGAACTCGCGCGCGGTCTCGGGATCGAGCGACAGATCGAACTGATCTTCCCAGCGGAACTCGAAGCGCGCTTTCGACAGCACGTCGTCCCAGTGGCGCGCGCGCGGATGACCTTTGGCGACGTCGGCGGCGTGCGCGGCAATTTTATACGCAATGACGCCGTCCTTCACGTCCTTTTTGTTGGGAAGCCCGAGATGTTCTTTGGGCGTGACGTAACACAGCATGGCGGTGCCGTACCAGCCGATCATCGCCGCGCCGATGGCGCTGGTGATGTGATCGTAGCCCGGCGCGATGTCGGTCACCAGCGGGCCTAACGTGTAAAACGGCGCCTCGGCGCAAATCTCGAGCTGCTTGTCCATGTTTTCTTTGATCAGATGCATCGGCACGTGGCCCGGGCCTTCGATCATGACTTGAACGTCGTGTTTCCAGGCGACTTGCGTGAGTTCGCCGAGCGTTTCCAGTTCGGCGAACTGTGCTGCGTCGTTGGCGTCAGCGGTGCAGCCGGGGCGCAATCCGTCGCCGAGCGAAAAGGCGACGTCGTAGGACTTCATGATCTCGCAGATTTCTTCGAAATTCGTGTAGAGAAAATTCTCGCGATGATGCGAGAGACACCACTTTGCGAGGATCGATCCGCCGCGCGAGACGATTCCGGTGACGCGGGTAGCGGTGAGCGGCACGTACCGCAGCAGCACTCCCGCGTGAATCGTGAAATAGTCGACGCCCTGTTCGGCCTGCTCGATCAGGGTGTCGCGGAAAAGCTCCCAGGTGAGCGCTTCGGCCCTGCCGTCGACCTTCTCGAGCGCCTGGTAAATCGGAACCGTGCCGATCGGCACCGGCGAGTTGCGCAAAATCCACTCGCGCGTTTCGTGGATATTCTTGCCCGTCGAAAGATCCATCACCGTGTCGGCGCCCCAGCGGGTCGCCCAGGTCATCTTCTCGACCTCCTCGTCGATCGACGACGTCACCGCGGAGTTACCGATGTTCGCGTTGATTTTCACGAGAAAGTTGCGTCCGATCGCCATCGGCTCGCTTTCGGGATGGTTGACGTTGCTCGGAATGATCGCGCGTCCGCGCGCGACTTCTTCGCGCACCCGTTCGGGCGCCATGCCCTCGCGGATCGCGACGAACTCCATCTCGGGCGTGACCTCGCCGCGCCGCGCGTAGTGCATCTGCGTCACGTTCGCTCCGCTCTTGGCGCGCCGCACCGGGGCGCGCTTGGGAAAGCGAATGTCGTCGAGCTGGGGCATCGCCTCGCGGCCGCGGCGATACACGGAGGTCGGCTGGTTTAAAGCGGTCGTGTCGCCGCGGGCTTCGATCCACTGCTCGCGCAACGGGGGCAGGCCGCGCTGATAATCGGACGCATACCGTGCGTCGGAATACGGACCGCTGGTGTCGTACACGCGGTGCGACGTTCCATCGGTGAGGGCGATTTCGCGCGCCGGAACCCGAATCGACGGGTCCGAGCCCTGCACGTAGGTTTTCATGAACGTTCCTCCCTTCGCCGGCATTACCCGGATCAGGTGCTTGCGGTCGGCGAGTGCTGCGCTCGCCCTCTCAGCCCCCGCGAAATCAGGAGCTCCCGCTGCCGAATACTTACACGCGCGGGAGCCACCTCATGCCGCGTGCTACTCTTGCCGGGAACTGAGCAAGGAATTACGGTCACCGCTCGGCCCCTACTTGCTGCTGGGCGGCGCGCAGCTTGCCGTCGGGGCGGCGGCGATTTTCGCGCGCTTTGCGCTCGAAGGCGCGGGGCCGCTGGCGGTTGCCGCGACGCGGCTCGCGATCGCCGCATTCGTCTTGTTGGCGATTGCGGCCGTCCGCTACCGGCTGCAAGGTTCGCGCGCGCGGCCGACGCGGCGGCAAGCCGCAACGCTTGCCGCTGCCGGAGTGGCGCTCGCGGTGCATTTCGGCGGTTGGATCGCGTCGCTCGAGTACACCACCGTCGCCGCGTCGACGTTACTGGTCGCGACGACGCCGATTTGGACCGCACTCTACGACGCGATCTTCCGCCGCCAGGTTCTCTCGCGTGCAGCGTTGGTTGCGTTCGTCACCGGCGGCCTCGGCGTGTCGGCGATCGTAGGTTTCAACGCGACGCCGCCTCCCGTCGGCGGCCACCTACTACTCGGCGCCGCACTGGCGGTGCTCGGAAGCGTGGGGATGGCCGTCTATCTCATCCTCGTACGCGACGTCCGCAGTTCGCTCGGCACGCGCGCCGTCGTCACGCGCACCTACGCGTGGGCCGCGATCGTTCTGATTGCCGCCGCTGCGATTGCGCGGCAGTCGCCTCCGAACTTGGCCGACGGCGCGGCGTGGGGCGGAATCGTCGCCATGGCCTTGATCTCGCAACTCCTGGGTCACACGGCGATCAACGCGAGCTTGCGTTGGTTCTCGCCCAGCGCGGTTTCGTTTGCGAATCTGATCGAGCCAATTGCCGCCGGCTTGCTTGCGCTCGCCATTTTCGGCGAAGCGTTGTCACCGGCGGCAGTCGCGGGCGGCATCGTGCTGCTGGGTTCGATCGCCGTCGTCTTGCGCGAAGACCGGGGCTCCAACGTTGCCGACGAGTCCCTCTGAAAGGGATTGGCCCGGCGCGCGGAATGGTGCGCAACCTATGGCGACGTCGCTTCACGATCCGGATCCGCAGGAAACGCAAGAGTGGGTCGATGCAATGCGGGGCGTACTGGCGACCGAGGGGCCCGACCGCGCACGCGCGCTCATCGAGCGGCTCGTCGCCGAAGCCCAGCGCGGCGGCGCCATCGTGTCGCTCGGATTCGAAACGCCCTACGTCAATACCATTCCGGTCGAATCGCAAACGCCGATGCCCGGCGATCGCGAGCTCGAAGGACGGCTGCGGCACTACGTGCGGTGGAATGCGCTGGCGATGGTGCTGCGCGCCAACAAGGTGAGTTCCGAACTCGGCGGACACGTCGCGAGCTTTGCGTCGGCGGCAACCCTCTACGACGTCGGCTTCAACCACTTCTTCCGCGCACCGTCGGAATCGTTCGGCGGCGATCTGGTGTTCTTGCAGGGACACTCCGCACCGGGCTTCTACGCGCGTGCGTTTCTCGAGGGACGCATCACGCAGGAGCAGCTCGAGCATTTTCGCCAGGAAGTCGACGGCAAAGGTCTGTCGTCGTATCCGCATCCTTGGCTCATGCCCGACTTCTGGCAGTTCCCGACGGTCTCCATGGGCTTGGGGCCGATCATGTCGATCTATCAGGCGCGGTTCATGCGCTATCTGCACGACCGCGGGTTGATCGACGCGGCCGACCGGAAAGTGTGGGCCTTCCACGGCGACGGCGAAATGGACGAACCCGAATCGCTCGGCGCCATCTCGCTGGCCGGCCGCGAAAAGCTCGATAACCTCATTTGGGTGATCAACTGCAACCTTCAGCGGCTCGACGGGCCGGTCCGCGGCAACGGAAAGATCATTCAAGAACTCGAGCGCGTTTTCAAAGGCGCGGGTTGGAACGTCATCAAGGTGATTTGGGGAAGCCGCTGGGACGGGCTGCTGCGCGCCGACTCCAGCGGACGGCTGGTCGCGCTCATGACGGAGTGCGTCGACGGCGACTACCAAACGTTCAAATCGCGAAACGGTAAATACGTACGCGACGAGTTCTTCGGGCGCTACCCCGAGACCGCGGCGCTGGTCGCCGGATGGACCGACGACGAAATCTGGGATCTGCAACGCGGCGGCCACGATTCGACCAAAGTTTATGCCGCGTACAAACGCGCGGTCGAACATCGTGGCCAGCCGACCGTCGTGCTCGCCAAAACCATCAAAGGCTACGGCATGGGCGTCGCCGGCGAGGCGCGCAACATCGCGCACCAAGCCAAGAAAATGGAAGTCGAAGCGATGCGCGCGTTCCGCGACCGCTTCAAAATCCCCGTCAGCGACGCTGAGATCGAAAAAATCCCGTTCTATAAGCCGGCCGACGACAGTCCGGAGCTGCAGTATCTGGCACGCCGCGTCGAAGCGCTCGGCCAGGTGCCGCAGCGCCGCCGCAAGTCTACGCCGCTGACCGTGCCCGAGCTCTCCGCATTCGAGCCGCAGCTCGCCGGAACGGGCGAGCGCGAGATCTCGACGACGATGGCCTTCGTGCGCATTCTCAACACGATCGTGCGCGATCCGAACATCGGGGCGCGCGTGGTTCCGATCGTCGCCGACGAGTCGCGAACCTTCGGCATGGAAGGCATGTTCCGGCAGCTCGGCATTTACTCGTCGGTCGGCCAGCTCTACCATCCCCAAGACGCCGAGCAGCTGATGTGGTATCGCGAAGACAAGCTCGGCCAGATCCTTCAGGAAGGCATCAACGAGGCCGGAGCATTTTCGTCGTGGATCGCCGGCGGCACGTCGTATTCGAATCACGATTTGCCGATGATTCCGTTCTACATCTTCTACTCGATGTTCGGTTTCCAGCGTATCGGCGATCTGGCGTGGGCCGCCGGCGACAGCCGCACGCGCGGCTTTCTGCTCGGCGCGACTTCGGGCCGGACGACGCTCAACGGTGAAGGCCTGCAGCACGAGGACGGCAGCAGTCAGGTCGCGGCCTCGTTCATTCCCAATTGCCGCAGCTACGATCCGACGTACGGCTACGAGGTCGCAACGATCATTGCCGACGGGTTGCGCCGGATGCTGACCGAGCAGGAAGACGCATACTATTACATCACGCTGCTCAACGAAAACTACCCCCACCCGGCGATGCCGCCGGACGCTCGCGACGGAATTCTCCGCGGGATGTACCTCTTGCGCGACGGCGGCGAGGCGGCCAAGAACGAACCGCGCGTACAGCTTTTCGGCTCGGGCGCGATCCTTCGCGAAGTGCTCGCCGCCGCCGAGTTATTGGAACATGAATGGAACGTTCGCAGCGACGTCTGGAGCGTCACCAGCTTCAACGAATTGCAGCGTGACGGTGTGGCGGCTCGGCGGTGGAGCATGTTGCACCCGCAGGATCCGCCGCGGCGCTCCTTCGTCGAAGAATCGCTCGGCGACCGGCCCGGCCCCGGGATTGCGGCCACCGACTACATTCACACGTTTGCCGAGCAGATTCGCCCGTTCGTGGGACGGCGCTACGCAACGCTCGGAACCGACGGTTACGGACGCAGCGACTACCGGCGCAAACTGCGCGAGTTTTTCGAAGTGAACCGGCACTTCGTCGCGCTGGCCGCGCTCCAAGCCCTGGCCGACGACGGCACCGTTCCGGTTGCCACGGTCGCCAAAGCGCTCAAAAAATATCGCATCGATCCGAATAAACCCAATCCGGTCGGCGCGTGATGGCCGGCACGATCGACGTCCGGGTTCCCGACATCGGCGATTTCAAAGACGTGCCGGTGGTGGAAGTGCTGGTCACCGCCGGACAGAAGGTCGCCAAGGAAGTGCCGCTGGTCGTCCTCGAGAGCGACAAGGCATCGATGGAGGTTCCCTCCACCGCTGCCGGCACGGTGCAAGACGTGAAGGTGCGCGTCGGCGACCGCGTTTCGCAAGGCGCGGTGCTGCTGACGTTGAGCGGCACACCCGATGGCGCGGTTGCAGCCGCCGAAAGTTCGACGCCGTCCGCGGCTGCCGAAAAACCGCCGGCGCCGGCGGTTGCCGAACAACCGGCGTCAACGCAAACGATCGACCTCGTCGTACCGGACATCGGCGATTTCAAGGACGTTCCGATCGTCGAAGTGCTGGTGAAGCCCGGCCAAACGATTGCGAAAGAAGCAGCGCTGATTATCCTCGAGAGCGACAAGGCATCGATGGAGGTTCCGGCAGCGGCGGCCGGCACGATCGCCACCGTTACCGTAAAAGCCGGCGACGCCGTTTCGCAAGGAAGCGTCATCGCCACGCTCGCAACCGCCGGTGGAGCACCTCAGAAAC
>JBAUZB010000285.1:0-4511 GCA_049585095.1 Candidatus Tumulicola sp. | reverse complement strand
ACGATCGGCCGAACCGCGCCGTCGTCGCTGACGCTCACGCGGACGCCGGCGGGAGCGAGCTGCTCGATGTAGCCGGCGACGATGCGGCGAACGTATGCCGGATCCTGATCGCCGACCAATCGCGCCGAGATTTTTGCCTTTGCAAAGCTCGGGATGATCGTCTTGCTACCGGGCCCGCTGTAGCCGCCCCAAATCCCGTTGCATTCCAACGTCGGTCGAAACCACATGCGTTCGAGCGGGAAGCGTCCGCGCTCGCCCCACAGTTCGGGCACGCCGAGCCGGACCGCTTCACGCACTTCGTCGTATGCCAGCGCCGTTAATTCGGCGACCTGCGCGGAGTCCAATTCTGGAACTCCGTCGTAGAAGCCCGGAACGGTCACCCGCCCGTCGGCGTCTTTGAGCGCCGCAACGATCGCGGCAAGCGCCTCGATCGGATTGCGGACGACGCCACCGTAGTATCCGGAGTGGGTGTCTTGTGCCGGGCCTTCAACCGTAATCTCCCAGTGCACCAGACCGCGCAGCGAGGTCGTCAGCGACGGAACGTCCTCGGCATAGACCGCGGTGTCGGAGATCACGGCGACGTCGGCGGCAAACGCTTCGCGGTAGCGTTCCACCGCCGCGTCGAAGTGTGGCGAACCGATCTCTTCTTCACCCTCCACCACGATCTTCAGATTGATCGGCAGACGACCGCGCGTGCGCAAGTGCGCTTCGACCGCCGCAAGATGCATCAGCACCTGTCCCTTGTCGTCAACCGCGCCGCGGCCGAAAATTTTTCCCTCGCGAACGGTTCCTTCGAACGGCGGAGTGTGCCACAACTCGACCGGATCGACCGGTTGAACGTCGTAGTGCCCGTAAACCAGCACCGTTGGTTTTCCCGGCGCCTGCAACCACTCTCCGTAGGCCAGCGGATTTCCGCCGGTCTCGAGCACGCGCGCGTTCAACCCGACCTCGTTCATGCACTCGACCAAACGCCCGCAGCAGCGGCGAACGTCGTCGCGATGAGCCGGATCGGCGCTAATCGATGGTATGGCGATCAGCCGTTTGAGTTCTTCGAGATGACGGGATTCGCTGCGATCGCAAAATTCTGCCAGCGCCGGATCGATTTCAAGCATTACGACCGTCCTTCCACAAACGGTTCGCCGAGACGAACTTCGAGGGTTTTTCCATCGCGCTCGATGACGAACTCGTGCGGCTCTCCGTCGTAGGCGCGCTGTTGGGTTTGATACGTCCCGTACTCCCACCAATATCTGCCGTCGAGCTTGTCGACGACGTCCCCCGAGCGCAGCCCAGCAGCATACGCCGGACCGCCGCCGCGGACGTACGCCCGCATGTAGCCGTCCGACGTCTTGAACAGCGCATAGAAGTACGTCGGTTTATCGGCGGGCGTCGCCGCTACGCCCCGTTCGAACAGGCCGGCGCTGCGCGCGGGTTGGGTTGCGGCCCAATCGCGCAGGCGAGTAACGCCCGCGAGCGCGAGGTCGCGCGCGTCGGTAGCGGTCGGCGGCTGCGTCGAAACCGCATGGTCGTGCCACTCGTCGACGATCCAGCCGCCGCAATCTTCAAGGCGCAGGCCGACGTCGAGGTCGGTGCCTTCGACCAGCGCAAAGTTCGAGGTCGTCACGTGCACGTATGCGGCATAGGGCTTACGCGAGCAATCGTTCGAATTCGGATCGTCGGCGGAAGCGAACGCGTGCCAAGCCGACGATTGAAGCCCGGCAAGGGTCGCATCGGTCGCCGCGCGCCCGAGCGGTGTCGCATCGCCGCCGACCGCAATGCGATTGCGCGCTTCCGGCGGCGCGTAAAAACCGGTGAGGACTTCAGCGTCGGCCCGAGCCGGCGGCGTGACGGCGGAAAACGGATTCATTCCGAAAAGCGCGGGTGCCGCCAGCACCACCGCCAGCGTCGCGACGACGGCAACGCCGGTCTGGAAGGGGAGCGTGCGTTTGGTGATGGTGTCGAGCGGAACGCCGGTGAAGTTTGCTACCCAAACGTTGGCCGTGTTGGTTGGATCGCAGACGTTTTGAACTTGAACCACCGCCATGATGGCGGCGACCAAAATGACCGGCGCGACCGCGTTCGAAGCCAGCAACACCGTAAAGATCGCGATTCCCACGCCAAACGGATTGAGCGGACCGCGGTAGAGTGCCAGCGGACTGGCGAGTCCGAACACCACGACGTAGGCGATCGGGTTGCGCGCCCAGCCGCCGGCAGCCAGCGGCGCCAGCGCGGTTGCAAACTGCGGCTGCTTCGTCGCCACCAGGAGCATGCCGATACCCATGAACAGGAGCACCGCCGGAGCGACGTCTTCGATGCCGCGAATTGCCGCCGCCAAGAGCGTTTGCACGGCGTCGCGCGGCCGCGTCACCAGAACTCCGAAGATCGCCGAAACGATGAATGCCGGTGCCGCTTCGAAATGCAGCGCGTAGTAGAGAATCAACGGAAGCAGCGGCGTGATCAGCGCGATCGCGGGCACGCGTGGGGTCGTGGCCGGTGCGTCGCCGGTTTCGACCGCCCACGTCGCATAGCCTCGATCGCGCCGAAAAGCGAAAGCCGCGTATGCGACCAGTGCGACGGCGTCGACGATGGCCAAAACGACGGCAAAGCGAACCAATTGCTCCGGAACGACGCCGAAGTATTTGGTATAAAACGTCCAGTTGGCAATATTGAAGATGAAGCCGAGTGCAAAGGCCATCAGAAAGAGGGTCGCCGCAATCGTGCGCGGCACGCCGGTGGTCATCAAGACCGGTAACACGATCGTACCGACCATGATGATCGCACCCAATCCGGAGAGCGAGGTGAACAGCAGCGCGACCACCGCACAGAGTCCCAGTGCCAGCGGAAAGGGTTGTTCGCCGCCGTATTCGGCGGCCAAATTGACGATCGCGCGCGCGATGCCGGTGTCGAGCGTCACCCGGCCAAGGAGCGCGCCGAACACCACCGCAACGTAGACCGGCGCCAGCGCCGCCGCACCGCCGGCAACGACCGTGCCGAGTTGGGCGACCGGTACCCCCGCGGTCAGCGACATCGCGACCGCCATCAGCGGCACGGCCAACAGTGCCGGCAGCCAGCGCAAATACATCGACGCTGCAAAAACGGCAAAGACGACGAGAATGAGAACGGCGCCGGCGCCGTTCATGGAGCGATCACCGAGTCGAACGGCGGTAGGGTCTTGGTGCGCGCGTAGCCGTCGTAGGTTGCCCGGTAGAAAGCATCCGCGTATCGAATTGCGCGTTGCGCCGCCGAGTGATAGCGCTCGAGATTCGACGGCAGATGGCCATCGCGGCTCTCGTAACGCCACAGGCCGGCATACAACGGTGCCAGCTCTTCGTATGCATCGCGCAACTCCCACATCCAGTACCGGCACCAGAACAAGTCGCGAAGCGTCGGTCCGTTGGGCTCGCCGGCATGGGCCACCGCGTCGGCATACATGCTGCGCACTTCGGCCGCAATTTGAAACTTCCGAGCGAGCGCGTCGTAGCGGCGCGCCGCCACGAACATCACGTTGGCGGCGTTGGCATGCAGCGGCGGACGTGCGAAGTAGAGGTCGCTTTCAACGGCCTCGGCGTCCAGCCGCACCTGGCGCAAATCGATCTTCGCCATCCGCGCACCGGCGGCGGCATCGAACGGATCGGTCCAGAAGAGCGCCCCGGTTCGATCGTACGGGGCAGCCTCGAGGGTGCGTAGGATCGTCGCTAACCGGGCGACGTCGGTAGCGTAGCGCGAATCGTCGACGCCGAAAAAAGCCGCCGGAAAGTCTGCCGCGTATTGCGCGGGATCGAGATCGCCGCTTTGCCAAGCCGCGGCCGCGGCGTAGAGCACCGGATACCAGGTCGCTTCGTACAACGTTTCGCCGTCGTCGTGCCACACGGTTTCGAACAGCCCGAGCACGCGCGCCCGCTTTCCGGCGTCGATGAATCCGCGTTCGTTGGCGACGGCGGTATCGACCGCCGGAAAAACTTCGTCCCAGTTGCTCGCCCCGGGCGCCACCATCTGTTCCAATCCGCCGCGCTCGATGCGCTCGATGTACGGGTCGAACGAGCTTTCGGCGCCGTAATGGTAGTTGGCGATGACGGCGTTGCGCGGGATCATCTTCATGATGCCCGGATCCTGTTCGATGGCGTCGTCCCAGAGCATGAGACGCGCCCCCGACGGCGCAATCCAACGGTTCATCGCCAAAACGTGATCGGCAAACGCCTGCGAGCGCCCGCGCTGCTCCACGTAGGAGCGCGTCTGCCCCAAGCCGAGCGTCGCGGTTTCGTCGGATCCGATGTGGAAAAACGGCGGATGCGGCACTGCGGCGAGTTCCTGCGAGACGATCCGCTCCAGATAGCCGGTCGCAATCGGAACGTTCGGTGACAGCAAGAATCCGTGCGGAAGTTCGGCGGCGGAGGCATACGTTTCGACGCGCAGCGTGCCGTGCATGTGCGCGAACGTCTGCTGCTCCGGAACCAACGCGACGTGAAAGCGCGCGGCGTACGTTGCAAGCGCGCGCAGTTGCGACGGCGTAATGC
>JBAUZB010000284.1:0-23874 GCA_049585095.1 Candidatus Tumulicola sp. | reverse complement strand
CGGCTCTCCCATATCGCAAGCGGCCGGTTCTAGCGACGTTCAATACGAGGCGATTGCAAAGGCATTCTTCTACGATGGGTTCGCCGCATCGCCGGTAACCGCAACGAATGTCGGCGTGCATACCTACGACGCGCAACTCGACGACGTGTCGGCCACCGCGGTGGCTACCCAAGTCACACAAGATCATCGCACGCTAACGCAATTGCAAGCGATCGATCCGAGCACGCTGTCGACCGGCGTCGCACTCGATTATGGGATGTTGGTAAACCGCATTAAGGACGACCTGCTTCTTACCGAGACGCTGCAGCAGTGGAAACACAACCCCGATATCTACACGTCGACTGCGAGCGATGCCGTGTATGGATTGATCGAGCGTGCCTTTGCCCCACTTCCCACGCGCATGCGCGCGGCGATTGCGCGCGAGCAGCAGTTTCCGCGGCTCTTCAAGGAAGCGCGCGTGAACCTGAGTACCGTCGATGCCGCTACAAAGGACATCGCCTACGAGGAAGCGGCCGGCTCGATCGATTTCTTTGCGCACGACGTTCCGCAGGCGTTCGCTTCGGTTCACGATCCGTCACTTCAGAGCCGGCTGCGTGCCAGCACCGCAGTGGCGGTCAAATCGCTGACGTCGTACGCTGCGTTCATCAAGACGATCGCGCCAAAGGGAACCTTCGCCATCGGCAGCGACGCCTACGAGAAGCGGCTCCAGTATGAAGATTGGCTAAACATGCCCGTCGATCAATACGTTCAAGTCGGAGAGAACGCGTTAGCCGCCACGCGAGCCCAGTTCGTTGCGACGGCCAAGATAATCGACGCGAGCAAAACGCCGGAGCAGGTGTATGCATCGCTTGCGACCGATCATCCGCCGGCCGGCCAACTCGTCTCCACGGCGAGTGGTGATTTGACCAACCTGCGAGCGTTTCTGATCTCGAATCACATCATCACGCTGCCTGCGGAGGCAAACATCAAGGTGGTGGAGACCCCACCGTTCCAGCGCGCATTCATCACCGCGCAGATGGATCCACCTGGAGCTCTCGAGACGGTCGCGACTCAGGCCTATTACAATGTCACACCGGTCGATCCATCATGGTCGCGTGCGCGCCAAGATGGATACCTCGCGCAGTTTAACAACTACCAGCGCCCAATCATTTCGGCTCACGAAGTCTACCCCGGGCATTTCGTGAACTTCACAATCGACCGGCAGCTGAACCTGAGCCTTACGCGCAAGCTGCTGTGGAACGTGGAGTTCGGCGAAGGTTGGGCGCACTACGGCGAACAGATGGTGGTCGATGAGGGCTGGGGGAATGGAGATCCTCGCGTGCGGTTGGCTCAGCTGGAGGAAGCGTTGTTGCGCGAATGTCGCTACGTCGTGGGTGTCAATCTGCACACCAAGGGCTGGTCGCTCACGCAAGCCGAGAACCTATTCACGACTCAGTGTTTCCAAACGCCCGCCGTCGCACTTGAAGAGACGATGCGCGGCACCCAGGATCCGATGTATGGATACTACACCCTGGGCAAGATGATGATCCTAAAGCTGCGCGCAGACTACGAGAAGAAGCTCGGCGGCGCGTACACCATCGAGAAGTTCCACGACGCGCTGCTCTCGCACGGCGATCCCCCACTGCCCCTGCTGCGGCCGATACTCCTAGGCAGCGCCGACGACGGCAAGCCACTCTAGATTCATCCGCATGTTCTCGCCGAATCCGCTTCGTCGAATCGACCACGTGCAGCTCGCGATGCCGGCGGGTGAGGAGGAGGCAGCTCGAAAGTTCTACGGAGTCGTTCTCAGCTTAACGGAGCTGCCCAAGCCGCCAGAGTTGGCCGCGCGCGGGGGAGTGTGGTTTCGTAGCGGCGAGGTGTTGATTCACCTGGGCGTCGACCCTGAGTTCCACGCCGCCAAAAAGGCTCACCCCGCGTTTAGCTGCACCGACTACAAAGGACTGGTCAAGCGACTTGAATCCCAGGATATTGCCGTGACGGTGGACCCTCTGCCCTACGGCGGCAAGGTGCACTGTTACGTCAACGATCCGTTTGGGAATCGCATTGAACTCATCGAAGGTTGACCGAATAACACAGCGACCTGCGCGGTGACGCCTTTCTTTGCTGCCGGAAAGAAGACGCCCTTACCGACGATCGTTCGCGTCGGATCGAAGGAGAACCGCGCAAACGTCGAATCCTAAGCCTTTATAGTCGCCAGCATTCGCCCAAGCTGGTCCGAGCGCCCGTCATCACTTGTCGGTTCAGCATCGCCACAATGGGCGCACTTTCGTGAGGGATCGATGCAATGGAACCGAAAGGACAGGGTTGGATTCAAATCGCCGAGCTGCTGCTCGCCTTCTTTCTCGCGGCAGCCATCGGACTCGAAAGAGAGCACCGAGGCAAGAGTGCCGGCTTACGCACGCACACGCTTGTCGGAACCGGCGCGGCGCTGATGATGCTTATCTCCAAGTACGGCTTCACTAACGTGCTCGTAGCCGACAAAGTCGTTCTCGACCCGTCACGAGTCGCCGCACAAGTCGTAAGCGGAATCGGATTCATCGGAGCCGGGTTGATCTTCGTTCGTGGCGGCCGCGATGTCTCGGGCCTAACGACCGCAGCGGCGGTATGGGTGACGGCCGGAATTGGAATGGCGTGCGGAGCCGGCCTCCCCATTCTCGCACTAACCGTTGTCGCGTGCCACTTCGCGGTCGTACTGGTTTTCCCGCATATCATCGCGGCGCTTCCAAAGCAAGCGCTTGGAGGCGACGAGGAGTCGAATGGAATCTCGTAGCTGAAGAACTCGCCGATAATGCCTTACGAACTCGCCGGCGTCAGGTCGTGGCCGAGCCAGGCCGACCGCGCGATTGCGTACACGTAGGATTCACGCCCTGCGGCGTTGGGCCGAGAGCCGACGCGCACGGCACCCAGCTTTTCAGTCGCCCGTTGCGAGCGCAGGTTCTGAAAATCGATGAGGAACAGGACCCGTTGCACGAATCGAAACGCATGGCGCAACATGAGCTGCTTCATTTCGCCGTTGTACGCTCCACCCCAGTACGATCGCGCCAGGAACGTATAACCGATTTCGACTTCAGCGACCTCCGGGTCGTAGGCGAGAAATCGAGAGGAACCGATGATTGTGCCGTTTCTGCGATCGTGCACCGCCAGCGCGCCGCCGGACGCCAGCGATTCGCGAAAGAGCCGGTCGAAGACCTGAGGCGTGTACCGTTTGCGATCCGGATGCTGTTCCCAAACGAGTGGGTCGGACGCGACGGAAAATAACTCGGCCGCACCCTCCGGGCGAAGCGGCCTCAATTCGACAAGCGTGCCCACGAGCGTCGGCTGAAAGTCAAACGGCACGGTCGCACCGATTTCGTTTTTCCGGTGTTTTTCAACCTGCAGGGTGAGGGCGACTTTAATCGTCGCCGTTCCAAACCTATACTGACCTGAGTTTCGCGGATCTCGAAGCGTAACCTTAGAGCAGGCCCGCCGGAGCGAGCCTGCTCTTTCGATCTCTACGCCATCCTCGTACGAGGTGCCGGCGTTAGTACTGCCCTGAGGGGTTGGTCACGACTCCGAGTGCTCCGCGCAACGTCTCGTAGGTTGTGACGTGCCCGCCGTTCGCAGGGCCCTGAAGAATCCTCCCTTTCCCGTAGTCTGCTATATAGAGCACACCGCTTGCACCGCCGGTACTCGGCGAAACGTCGTCCATGGCGTTCCCCGTATTGTGAGGATAGTGGTGGAACGTGTACGGCGAACACGCGCATGGCGTAAACGTGAGCGGGCCCGTCGCCGGACCGTTTACCGTCCAGGTGTAGACCTTTTGCGTCGCGCTATCTGGCGTGTTGATGCCCACACTGAGCGTCTGGTCGGCAGGAGAGTCGACTCTCGAATACGTGCCGACCCACTCACCGCTCCCAAGACCGGAGTCGACGAGCGTTTGACCGGGCAACCCTACGTTGCTGCTGGCGAGGTAATCGATATGTGAATTGCCGGTATTCGTGCCGTCTTCGACGAAGAAGTTTCCGGCACTGTCGAAGGCGCAATCCGTTTGCCGCTGCAACTGGCCCGTCGCGTCGCCGGTCGGCAGGCTTCCGCTCGCAGCGTTGGGTGGAAAGAACTCGACGTTACCTTGTGCTGCACCCTCTTGGATGTTTCCAACTCCGAGCACGCCCTGGCTGCTCACGCATACGCCCCAGGGTTCGTAGTTCGTGTTTCCCAGCTTCGTGCTCAACCACTTGACGTAGTTTCCGCTGTAATCGAAGACCACGATACGGTAGTTGTAGATATCCGGGACGTAGAGATAGTTCGGACTGCTGCCGATCGCGAGCGTGTACAAGCCGGTTAAGGGCAGTCCATTGTACGATCCGTGTAGTGTGATGCAGGGCGCCGAATTTGCAGCAACGTATCCGTTGACGCCACCAGGATGTCCCTGTGCTCGTCCCGATGCCCATAGCGTGGGCGTACAATTCGCCGGATGTGCGCCGTGCTGGCGGTTTGGCGCCGCCATCGGCGCCGATCCGGCCGGCGGCGCGAACTGATTTCCGGCTTTGCTGCAGCCGCTCAAAAGGGCCGCTGCGCATAGGACGATGCCCGCAGGCTTAAAAACCTTCGAGGCTCTCATGAAGTGCTCCATTCCTTCAAATCGAGTATCCGCACGATATACTCGTGCGGTCCGCAAATGCGATTAAGAGCTATTGCGTTGCCGAATAGCGACTCCTCTTGGAAACGCGATCGCTTAAATAGACAGTGAACTCGAGGAGGCGGCACCGTAGCGCCGCCTCCTTGCTGCAATCGCTCGACCATCGCATCATACGATGCTTTCGAGTAGGCCGTTCCGCGGACTTAGTGACCCGAGAAAATCGAGTTCGCGATGTCCTGCTGCATAACGTAGTAGTCGACGGAACCAAGTCCTGAGGGCACATCCCATCCCGGCGTTGCGGCGCTCGGGATTCCGTTGGAGCCGTACAGGACGTCGTGGAAACCGCCGATCGGAGCCGTCGTGTCCGGAGGTAGAGCGGGCGTATCGTTGCCCGGCTCCCCTGCAGGTACGCACGCCGTGGATCCCAGCGGACACGGTTCGTAATAACCGTACACGCCGTAGTAAACGGGAGCGGCGAAGCCCAACCGGTTGTGGAAATGGGTCTGCAGGCGTGCCCACAACCCCATCGACATGGGCGAAGAAAGACTCGTTCCTCCGACGCCTTCCTGCGTTCCATTCACGAAGACGTCCATCGGGCAGCCGTTGTTGTCGGCGCACATTGAAATGTCGGCGATTCCCCGGCCCGCCGTGCATCCGGCACCGCAGATTCCGTTGGTCTGCCAGTAGGGGGCCGTTTCCGACGCGCTGTACCCGCCTCCGGTTCCCGTCCAGACGTGCTCGCCGTAATACGTTCCGGGCTCGTTGCCGACGGCGTTGGTGTCCAGCGTCGTCCCCCCGACGGCGACGACGTAGGGCGAGGATGCGGGATAGCAGACTTCGGGAACTCCGCTGTTGGGTAGCCCGGTCGCCAGAAGTACCGGACAGCCCGAGCCGTTGTCACCGGTCGAAGCGAACATGGTCATGCCCTGAGAGGCGGCCTGATTGAGTTCCTCGTCATCGAGCGTCATCGATCCATCGGCATACGCAAGGGTTTCAGGTTCGCCAAAGGATGAGTTGCCGGCCTGAGTGAGGTCATCGTTGACCCAGTGACTATATTCGAGCGCGATGTCGGAGTCGGTGAGCGTGGTCGTGTGATACACGTAGAGATGAGCAACTTTTTGCGCCATCCCGCTCGAGATTTGCGTATCGAGGTCCCATTCATCGAGGCCCGACGTATCGATGCTCGATACGCCGACCTGCACCGCCGTGTACGGCACTTTCGGAAGTCCCCAGAACGTCTCGGCCGTGCGCAAATCCTTGACGACCTGTTTCACGTCGCCTTCAGCCATAACCGCAACCGACGTTTGCACCCCGGTGCTGCAGTTTGAGGGACACGCGGTGGCGTCGTAGGCAACTTGGTATTGCGACGGACCGTATTCACCGCCGATGCATTCGCCGTTGACGACCTGGAGGCAGGGCGGCGGAGTACCGGCTGCCTGGGTGGCGCCGGGCTGGATCCCGGGTCCGCCGGCAATCCGAGAGTATCTCGATTTCATGATATGGACGTTCATCTGATATGCGTTGGTCAAGCCGAGTACTGCCGCCACGACCCCGCGCAACTTGGCGGGTACGAGGGCCGGCTTGACGTTGCCATACACAACTTTTCCGTTCGACGCGATCCCGCGGATCGACGTGTTGAAGGCAGCCTCAACGCGCGCAACCGAGCCGGTGCCGCTCACGATCAAATGGTTCGGCTCGATCTGCACCTGCGTGAAACCTTGCCGTTTGAGGTAGGTCGCGACGTCGGCTGCTTTCGCGTATGAAGGGTTGAACATGGCGGTGAATTGCCCCGGGCTCAACCACTTGCGAAACGACGGATGGCCGGGCGTGTATTGGTTGCGCACGAATTGCTGGGCACCGGCGGGATCACGCATGTACAGACCGACGACGATGTGCAGCGGCATCGTCGCCGAAACGTTGCCGACGGCTCTTCCGGCGAACTTGCTCATCGGAACGGCTCGCGTAGCCGTAGCCGCCCACCCTGGCGGGGCGCTTTCGGGTGTGGTAACTCCGGCGGAGGCGCCGTTGGGAGCGGGCATTGATGCACTCGGCGTAAAGGGCGACGTCGTGTTTCCGGTACACGAGGCCGTCCATAGTCCTACAGCCACGCCGGCGCAGAGTAGTAGCGACTTCTTCATTCTAACTCCTCATCAGTATGGATACGCACGCCGTGGGTAAGCATGCATCCACGGTAGCGTAGCAAGCTGGGGTCACCTAATGCGACCTACAGCCGCTACTGTGTCGGAAAACTGTGTGAGTGAGACCACAATGTCGGTGCGAGTTGGACCCTAATAAACGAGAGCACGGACGCGAACGCCCGTGCTCCGTTCCCTCCCAGGTCTGAGGACTATGGCGTCGTGACTTGGACGTGCACGCGTAAGCTGCGCACACCGGTGACGATGAAATAGCCGCCGCCTTCCACTATGCCGGTTACCGTGAACTGCGTGTGTTTGTCGCCTGATTCTGGGGAAATCGTCGCGATTCCCGAGAGATGGCTGGGATCGATGGTAAAGTTCCCGTCGTAGCCCTCCTCGTGGAACTGACATCTCAGGATTCCCAAGATATGAATGCGGATGCTGTGGCCGCAGCTCGACACCACCGGTTCCGGCGGCACCGTCACGTCGACTTTGAGACTGTGGTGCATGCTATCGTGCGCGTAAAACGCTCCGCTGCCTGGATGCACTCCACGGACGATGAAGGGATCGCCCGCCTTCGCGCTGTGCGGCCGCACGACGGCGGCGCCGTTCAGACGATCCTCGATCGTTATGATGCCGTCGTACCCCGGTTCGTTGAACCGGCAGATGACCTCGTGCCCGACGCTTACGGTGATAGGCACGTGGCAGGATGCATGAATCGGCGACGTATCGGGAATCAGCGCCGGAGGCACCATGCCGCCGGCGGCGTTGGGAATGGCGTTCGAACCGACCGGCGCACCGTGACAGCCCGCCGCGAACGCAAGAAAGAAACCGGCGACCACTAGGCCGGGTCCAGAGATTCTATTCATCGCTCATCCTCCGAATAAAGCATGCAACCACGGTAGCGGACGAACCGAGGCTCGCCCATATACAGCCGCGACTGTGTTACAAAACTGTGTGAGGAGCGCGCCGCGCCCACCGCCGGTTACAGCTCCAGAGCGACGGCGGCGGCGCGTTCTTCGCTCCATTGCGCGCCGAGCGCCATGAGTTCGTCGAGGCGCTCTCCGAGGGCGCTTCGAAGCGCCGCCACGGCGCGCTCGCACTCTTGCCGTTCGGTGTAGTCGCGGCAGGCCCCAAGCGAGGTCAGACGTGCCTCGACGAAGCCGAAGAGCATGGCCCCCCGTTCCAGCTCTCTTGCCGGGTGAGCCGCGCCCGAACCGTCCCGCAACGCCGCGACCGCGGCAACGTGCTGGAGCACGAATGCCGTCAGTACGGGCGCGTGGACGTCGCGCGCTACCTCCAGTGCTTGCAATGCGCATGTGCCGGCATCGTCAAAGCAATCCAGTGCGACGAGATACGCCGCCATGTTGCTCAAGTCGGTTGCCTCCGAACGACGATTCCGGGTCGCGGCATGACCGGCACGAGCCTCTTCTGCCCGATGCAACGCGGCAGCCGGGTCGCCCGCCTCAAATTCGACTTCGGCAAGGTGCCCGGCGATCGACGCTGCCGGTCTCTCAAGACCAAGCGAGACGTACCGTGCGAGCGCTTCGGCGTAGAATCGGCGGGCGCCGTCGACGTCACCGCCACGCGAGCGAGCGGTCCCGAGATCGCTCAATGCTAATGCCTGCAGGCGGCGATTCTCAAGCCGCTCGGCCGCCGCCAGGACTTCGTGCAGAAATGCTTCGCCCTCCGAACGCTTTCCAACAGCGGCAAGCGCACTTCCGGCCGCGAGTTCGGCACGAGCCACCTGCAAATCGTCGAGCACGGAACGCAGCCGTAACGCCTGTTCCGCCGACACCAGCGACGTCCCCGATTCACCCAGCGCACCACAGAGTTCCGCATCGGCGATGTAGAGCTGCGCCAGTTCATCGGCCCGAGTTTCTTCGGTAATCGAGTCGATCGCCAAACGAACCCACCGTCGCCCCTCGACCGGGGAGAGCGAATACCACACCCGAGCAAGCGCTCCGGCAAGAAGACATCCCGAACGCAGATCGCTCCGCTCCCCGAGCGACCAGCCGAGCGCGGCGCGGAAGTTATCGAGTTCGGCCTCGGCTTCGCGGAACCAGGTACGCTCGGTAGCGCCGTACCAATCGCGATCGAGGCGCACCGCGACCTGAAGAAGCGCGAGCGCGTGGCGATGTGCCAGCGCGTGTCGTTCGCCCCGTTGCGCCAGCTTCTCCAACGCGAATTGCCTCGTGGCCTCGAGCAGATGATAACGCGCGCTGCCGTGTACGAAGTCGACCATGACGAGCGATTGGGCGACCAGTGACGAGAGCGCTTCTAATATGTCTTGTCGCGGAATGTTTTCGTCGGCGCAGACGGTCGTCGCGGTATCCAGAGTAAAGCCGCCGCCAAAGATGGCGAGTCGATCGAAGAGCAGCTGCGCCTGGGAGGAGAGTAGCTCGTAACTCCAGTCGATTACCGCGCGCATCGTGGCGTGACGCGAGACCGACGCTTGCCGGCCTTCGGTCAACACGTCAAAGACTCGATCGAGGCGATCGCAGATCTCCTGAGGTGACAGCACGCTCGCGCGTGCGGCGGCAAGCTCGAGCGCGAGCGGCAAGCCGTCGAGACGGCGGCAGATCTCAACAACCGGCTTTACGTTCTCCGCGGTCACCTCAAAGCGCGAGTCGGCGGCGCGGACGCGGTCTGCAAACAGCGCGACGGCGCCGTATTTCACCGCCTCATCCGGCGACGCCACGCGTTGCGTGGGAATGGCAAGCGACGGGATCCGATAGGTTCGCTCTCCGGTGATGTTCAGGGCCTCGCGACTCGTCGCCAATAACGCGACGCTCGGGCATTCGCGCAGGAGCGATCCCGCCACGATGCGCGCCTGCGTAATGAGGTGTTCGCAATTGTCGAGAATGATGAGCAGACGTTTCTGCGCGAGATAGGTGAACAGCGTTTCGAGCAGCGACCGTTGCGGCGACTCCTGAACGCGCAGCGCGCCGGCAAGAGCATGCGGCAGCAAGGCCGGATCGTTCAGCGGCGCGAGTTCGACGAACCAGACGCCGTGCGGAAATCGGTCGAGCGACCGCATTCCAACCTCAACGGCGCTGCGAGTTTTCCCGGCTCCGCCGGTCCCGACGATGCTGACGAGCGGGGCGGTCTCGAGCAGATCGGCGATCTCTCGAACGACCTCGTCGCGCCCGAGGAACGATGTGAGCTGTCGCGGCAGATTGTGCGCCGGCGCCAGGTCTTGATCGGTGTGGCGCGGACCGCGCGAGCGCTGGGCGGAACGCTCGAGCATCCGTCGCGCTTCTTCCGAAAGCGCGAGCGCATCGGCGATGCGCTCCAGCGTCGCGCGGTACGGCGCCTTGCGATATCCGCGCTCGAGGGCGCTGACGGCTTGCACGCTGATGAGCGCACGGTCTGCGAGCTTCTGCTGCGAAAGACCGGCTTGCGCCCGAAACTTCTTGAGAAGGGCGCTTAGGTCTGGGTCCACCGGCATCGGCGCTTCAAGCGGCGGGACCATCGGCCGGCGCGCCTAGTTACGCGGTGCGGGCGCGATTCCGATTGGCGGGTCGGTCGCTCCGCCGATTGTCGGCAGGCTGTATACGATCGAACCGTTGATGTTCACCGCTTCGATGTATCCGCCGGCATCGGCGACCCATAGATTCTGGGGGGAGCTGTTATCGAAGTTTATGTTCGTCGGAAGGATGAGGCCGCCGGAGCCGCCGATGGGTGTAAAGGGGTTGCACGATGCCGAACCGCTGCATTTGTAGATGCCCGCCAGTTGATCCACGTAATACAGATTGCCGCTCAGGTCGAAGGCCATTCCTCCGGCCTTCAAGATTCCGGATTTGAAGAGCGTGCCGCTGCCGTTGCAGCCGGCGAATTCCACGATCGATCCGGTCGTCGTGGTGGGGTCGTTGAAGCTCCAGTAACAGTTGCCGTTTGAATCGATTGCGATTCCCTCGCCTTGGATCGGATCGCTTCCGTAGGTCAGCGTGCGCGACGGCTTCTTTTGCTGATTCAGATAGACACTCACGCTTCCCGCGCCGCTTCCGGTGGTCGAGCCGTTCGAAACGGCGATAAGCTCCCGGCTGGGCGTTACGGCTACGTTGACCGGCACCTCGCCATCATCCCGGAGCGTTGCCTTCGGGCCGTTCGGCCCGGTACGAGTCGTACGATACACGAGGACGTTTGAATCGCCGGAATTCGCGATGTACCAGCGGCCATCAGGTGTCGTCACCATGCCCATCGGCTCCGAGAATCCAGAAGTCAGCTTCTCGTCGCGCTTCAGCGTGAAGCCGTTCCTCTTGCGTTTGTAGACGACGACGTCGTTGCCGGAGGGCTGAGACGAGTACATCCAGTCGTAGCCATAAAAATGCGCAGTCGGGCCGGATAACGTCTGCGGCGGCCCGAGGTAGGACGGCGACAAGGCAACCGGCGAATCTTGCGCACATCCGCTCGCCACGACGACGAGCGTCAACTGTATGAGTGGTCGAGCCGCAAAGCTAACACGCTGTCTAGTCATCGGATCTCCTTACAGCTTAGAGCGCCATCCAACCAAGGCACGCCCGGGAGACCTCGGCGAGCTTCGCCGCACTGGGCCTTCAGTTCGTGAACCGTATAATCCTAGGCATTCCGGCGCGTGTTCTAAACCAGCCCTGCGTCAGATCTCCTACTTTGACGCTGGGCTGACGACGGCCGCGACCGGATCGGAAAAGCCTTCGTAGGTGTTGAGTTTCGTGCGACCGGCTGGATAGTTCCAGCGAAATACGTTCCCGTCGGCTCCGAGGATTTTGTCGCCTTGAATCCAGAGTTGGGCGACTTCGTACAAACTCCCGAACTTCGTCGGAGATCCAACGGCCGTGCCACCGCCGCTCGAAAAAGTGAATCGATAGGCGACCGGCGGGAAGGAGTCGGCGACCATGAGGTACGTTCCATCCCACTGGACGCTGCCCGGATATCCGAATGACTTGTTGAGCGTAACCGGCACGATTGCGTTGTCGCCTTTCGGTAGTTCGGCGAACTTGAAGCTATTTTTTTCAGTGCTTTGGCCGTCGACGTAGAGGTTGCCCTGGTTGTCGTATCCGCAGAATTCCGCGTTGAAGCCGTCATCGTCGTAGAGCTTAGGAGCTCCAGTCGCTTTGGCGTAGATCGCGAGGACGCTTTGCTGATGTTTGCTGCGGCCACCATTGGTTACGGCAAGGTCGCCGCTGACCGGGTCCACCGAGCAGCCATACGGAGAAGCTCCCAAATAACTCAACGTTTGAATTGCTACGGTGCCGCCATGCGCGTACTCTTGAATCTGATGGCGCGCTCGATCGGCGATGAACACATCGCCGTGCGCGTCGACGCACTCTCCCTCGGGTTCGCTAAAGCCGGTGATCGCCCCGACCGATTTCCCTTGAGGATATGTGAGAATGCTGATCACGCCGGTGCGCCAGTTCGACACGTACATGAGGTCCTGGTGTACCGCGTTCGGATCGATCCACGACGCGTTGTGAGTTGACGAAGCGGCGTGGGAAGGCGTCGGCGGGAGCTGCGACTCGCCGCCACATGCCGCCGCGAGCACCAGCAACGCAATGACGCCGCAGAACGAAAGAGCCGTAGTGCGCATGTAACCGTGAGTTCAACAGTCGTTGCGTAAACCTTGCTCCGCTTGCAGGCTTTGTGACTCACCAGCCACAAGTCTGGACGCATGCGTTTCGTATATCGTCTCGCGGCGGTATTATTCGTTTGCGCCTGGTCGGGTTGCGCTGCAGAGAAAGCGACGTTGCCGAGCGTTTCCGGAACAACGCCGACAAACGCGACCGTCGAGCGCGGTTCGCTGGCCGGCTTCACGACCTTGTACGCATTTCATGCGAAGCAAGACGGGGGAGGACCGCAGTCCGATCTTATCGCCGTCAACGGCTTGTTGTACGGCACGACCGTCGGAGGCGGTGGTCGCTCCCCGCAATGCTCGTGCGGAACGGTATATTCGATTGACGCCTCCGGCAAGGAAAAGGTGATCTACCGCTTCAAGGGCGGCAGCGACGGTGCCGGGCCGGAAAGCGGCCTCACGTACGTCGGCGGAACGTTCTACGGAACTACTGCCTTCGGAGGTGCCGGTTACTATTGCAGTGGACAGGGCTCCAGAGCCGGGTGCGGGACGGTGTTTGCCGTCGACGCGGCCGGGCACGAGCGAGTCGTCTACACGTTCAACGGAGGGACCGACGGTAACGGCCCGCTAGGGGATCTGGTCTTGTTCAACGGCATGCTTTACGGCATCACCGTATATGGCGGGCATAAGTGCCTTTCATTCGGTTGCGGCACCGTGTTTGCCATCAGCCCAGCCGGCGGCGGCGGCGCGATCTATCGTTTCAGCAACGGAAAAGACGGCGCGTACCCAATGGCCGGCCTGACGGCTCTTCACGGCGTCCTCTACGGCACGACGACGGGCGGCGGTTATTGCGATGAGAAGAAGTGCGGGACGGTGTACACGATTACACCATCCGGTAAGCTCACAATCGTGCACGATTTCAAAGGAGGCGACGGCAGCTACCCGTGGTCGAACCTTGTCGACGTCAACGGGACGCTCTACGGGAGCACGTATTACGGCGGCAACGGATGCCGAAGCGGATGCGGCACCATCTACACGATTGATGCAGCGGGCACTGAACGTCCTGTGTGGCTATTCGGCGGCAACCAAGACGGGACGTATCCGCTAGGGACGCTCTCCTATTGGCACGGAAAACTCTATGGAACGACTCAAGAAGGCGCGAACACAAAGTGTTTCAACGACCAAGGATGCGGAACCGTATTTTCATTTAACCCATCTTCACAACGGGAAAATGCCGTGCATGTCTTTCACAACTCGGATGGAGCGTGGCCGCTGACCGGCGTCACGCTATACAAGAACGCGCTCTATGGGACGACGAACCAAGGCGGCGCACGAGATGCCGGAACAGTGTTCCGGGTGACGCCATGACGTTGGGTGCACTTCGCGCAAGGTGGATCGCGGCCGTCGCCTGCATCGCCGTCTGGTCGGGCTGTGGCGGCGGCACGACGGCAATCTCGCCGGGGGTCAATCAGGTGATGCCCGCAGCGACCGGCCCGCAGCGCAGCGGCCAAGCCCCCAAGATCGTCGATTTTAAGACCGTAGACCCTCGACTCGTGTCGCCGTTCGAACTCGCCTTTACGAAGCGCGGCGAGTTGTGGTTTACCCCGTGGTCACCGCATTTGGGATTCATGTCGTCAATTGGAGAGTTCGAAGCGCGCAACTTACGGATCAAGACCGGACCCTCCGGTCCGGCACGGGCGGCCGAGATCGCCTTGGGACCCGACGGCCACTTGTGGTTTACCGACTATCACGGGGCGCTTGGGACCGTGACGAAGTCGCGCCGCGTTAAACAATACGACATCTTCGACGCCCTCGGGGGCGACTCGGCGGGACTAACGAGCGGACCGAACGGCCACTTATGGGTGCTGCTGTCCGGCGGCTACTCGGTCTTGACGGAAGTCGACACGACGCCCAAGGTCGTGAACACCTATCAGCTCAACGGGGCATATCAAGAGACGATCGCGCTTGGTGTAAACGGTACGCTGTGGATCGGCGGCAGCGCCCAATATCAGGTCGTCACGCGTTTTACTCCGGACGGCCACATTAAGGACTTCCCGGTCCAGGCGGCCGACGGCATCTGGGGCATCGCCCTCGGCCCTGACGGCAACATGTGGTTTACCGGAGCCGGTGCATTTAGCGCGCAAAGTTATATCAGCAAGATCACGCCTAATGGGCAAATTACTGAATATCCGATCAAATCGCAGGGCGATGGGGTCGCCGCCGGCCCGGATGGCAATATGTGGTTTACGGAGCCATGGGAAGGCAAGGTCGGTAAAGTAACGATGCAAGGCGTCGTCACCGAATACAACATTCCCAAAGCCATCAAGAATAGCGCTCCGCGGTATCAGATCACAGGCATCGCTCTCGGCACCGATGGGAACATGTGGTTTACCGAGCCGATGCGCAGCAAAATCGGCGAAGTCGTGCTGGCGAAAACCGATCGTCGTTGAGTTGGCCTCACCGGCGGCACTGTTTGATCGCGGCCTGGTTCGTCGCTGCCGTTTTTGGCGTGGTCATTTTGTCCGGCTGCAGTGGGGGCACGGCGGCCCCCGGTCCGGCTCCAGTCGATTGGTCAGGAACGCAAGGTCCGAGTGGCAATGCAACAAAATTTCAGGTACTGCATGTCTTTTCCGAAAACCAAAGCGGCACCGATCCGTCGGCGGATGCCGAGCTTATCGGTGGCGTCGTATACGGGACGACATTTCGCGGCGGGACCGGACGTAACGTCTGCGGCTGCGGTATCGTCTACGCGATCGATGGGTCAGGGCAGGAAAGAACGGTACACGCCTTTTCGGGAGCAAAGCACGCGAAGCATCCGGCGGACGGCGACGGCGCCTACCCGCTGAGCGGTTTGGTCGAGTTCAACGGATCGCTCTATGGTGCAACCTCTGCCGGAGGAGACTTCGATCCTTCGGCGGCGTGCCCGCACGGAGACACGCCGGGCTGCGGTACGGTTTACTCCATCGACTCGTCCGGTAAAGAGCACATCATCTATCGTTTTCAAGGCGGTAGCGACGGAATTTGGCCCGCAGGCAACCTAATCAAATTTCTCGGAAAACTGTACGGCGTTACAATTTACGGCGGCGGTCAGGGCGGCTATACATGCTGGGCGGCGTGTGGAACCGTATTCGCCATCAACGCGGCAGGTAAGGAGACCGTCGTTCACCGTTTTACCGGCGGTGCCGACGGCGCTCTTCCGCAGGCCGGTCTCGCCGTGATCAACGGAAACCTGTACGGCACCACTTCGCAAGGCGGAAACGGCTCCGCCCCGTGCGCCGACTGTGGAACCGTCTTTGCGATCGATCGGTCCGGAAATCTTCGAACCCTGTACGCGTTCAGTGGCAGTTACGATGGAGGTAACCCGCAGTCAAATCTCGTGCAGGTGGGCGACAGCATTTACGGCACATCATATTCCGGTGGAAACCGCGGCTTTTGCGGAACAATCTTCTCCATCGGCTCCAGTGGCGGCGAACGCACGGCTTGGACGTTTGGGTGCGCACCGGACGACGGCAAGAACCCGCGCGGCACGCTGGTCGTGCGGCGCGGGGTCATTTACGGTGCGACACAATACGGAGGCGCCTACGGCTGTCGCTTCGGTTGGGGCTGCGGAACGATCTTCGCCTTCAATCCGAAGACGAGCCAGGAATCTCTCGTGGAATCACTGGAGAGCGCCGATGGAACGCAGCCGGTAGGACTGAGCATTGCGGACGGCGTGCTTTACGGTGCCGCCTACCAAGGAGGCGGAGGCCTTCGCGGTAATGGTACCGTGTTTTCGATCGTGCCGTGAGCGATCTGATTTCGCACAAAAATGATCGCTACTTCAGACCTTCCTTTGGCGTTCCGGCCGCGCTGGGTCGACTTGCTTCACGCAAGTTCATCTCGATGTCGTCATGCACTCGAAAAGAGGAGAAGGCGGGCGCCTCGCTGACCAAGGTCAGAGACGTTTCGCAACTGGAGGTTTTCAAGATGCGCCGTTCTTCCATTCTCTTAGCGCTCTGTCTCGGTCTCGTGGCGGGCTGTTCGCAACGAAGTGTTTCATCGTTGCCTCCCTCTGAAGCGCAGAGCGGCACGACGACTTCCTCGCTTCGGTTGGGACCCTCGCTCACGCGACAACTGCGGACGGCCCTCAGCTTCAAGTCGCTCTACGACTTCGCCGTCGCCCCCGACGGTGCAAACCCGTTTGGGAGCCTGCTCTCGGTGAACGGCACGCTTTACGGTACCACGCTGAACGGTGGCGAAAACCATATCGGAACGGTCTACAAGGTAAGCAAGTCCGGCAAGGAACGTGTCCTCTACAACTTCGCAGATACTCCGGACGGCAAGTATCCGATAGCGGGCCTCGTCGCCTTAAACGGCACATTTTATGGCACGACGGGGTACGGTGGCACGGCGGGCAACGGAACCATCTTCAAAGTGAGCACGTCGGGCGCGGAACACGTTCTTTACAGCTTCTCAGCTATGCCGGACGGCAATATCCCGCAAGCGAGCCTGGTTGACATGAACGGCACGCTCTACGGCACGACGCAATACGGTGGTGGAAACGACCTCGGGACGATTTTCAAGGTGAGCACATCCGGCGCGGAACACGTCCTTTACAGTTTTGCATTCACAGGCTCGGATGGTCGGTACCCGGTAGCGGGCCTAGTTGACGTAAATGGCGCGCTCTACGGCACGACGCAGTACGGTGGTGCGAGCGGTAACGGAACGATTTTCAAGGTGAACACGTCGGGCGCGGAACACGTCGTTTACAGTTTTAGCGGTACTCCAGATGGCGCGAACCCATACGCGGGCCTGCTCGCATTAAACGGCACGCTTTACGGCACAACGCAGTATGGCGGTGCGAACGGCAATGGAACCGTCTTCAAGGTAAGCACGTCGGGAGCGGAACACGTCCTCTACAGTTTCAAGGGCACGCCGGACGGCGCAAACCCGTATGGTGGTCTGGAAGTCTTAAACGGCACGCTCTATGGTACGACATACTCCGGTGGTAACAGCGGCAACGGAGGCGTCTTCAAAGTGAGCACGTCCGGCGTAGAAAAGGTCATCTACAGTTTCACCGGCCTTCCGTACGGCGGTAGATACCCTGCGGGAAGCCTGATCGCGGTAAAGGGCGCGCTGTACGGCACGACGAGCGAAGGTGGCACGAGCATGGCGGGGACGGTCTTCAAGTTGACACCCTGAGCGTCTGGCGGCCTTGCCCTGACTCAGAATAACACCAAAGTGCTAGTCGGACGCCGAGGGTGCGACGGCTGCGAGACGGAAAATTGGCTGGCCTAATCACACCGTCTTGGAGGTAAGTTTGATGCGCCAAACCCCCAGCCGCGTGCTGATCGCAGCCGTGGCCGTTGCTCTCGCCGCCGGATGCTCCGGCAACCCGGCCTCCCTCACCCCCGGCCAATCCACCCCGCTTACACCATCCTCGCGTCAAGCTGGGACGGGAATGCGCGTTCTTCCAGGGCCCGCGGTTGCCGGCCCCAGGATCGTGCCGCTCGTTCCGCGTCAGCCAAACGCGCCGCGCGGTTGGCCGGCCGCCGCGCCGAATCTGCAGATTCTCTTCGTCGCCGATGCTTCGAGCGGCGTCCTGATGTACTCTCCGAAGACGCCGAATGCGTCCCCCGAGGGATCGATCACCGACGGCGTGAGCGCTCCCGCCGGCGTCGCCATCGACAAGTCGGGCGCGCTGTACGTCACCAACGAGGGGAATAACACGGTTACGGTCTACCCTCCCGGTGCCAGCTCGCCGAGTTTGACGATCAGTACCGGAATCAGCGGCCCGTACGGAATTGCGGTCGATTCGAGCGGTAATGTCTTCGTCAGCAACCTTAACACCAATAACATAACGGGATACGCGGCCGGTGCCACGTCGCCGTTCGAGACCATCAACTTCAACAACTACGGTCAGGCGGTAGGCGTCGGCGTCGACGGCAGCGACAACGTCTGGGTAGCTTGCGACTCGAGCAACGGCGTTTTCGAAATACCTGCCGGATCGCAAACCGTCCAAAACTCGGGACTGACCAATCTCGACGGGCCGATCGGCGTTTCGTTTGGAAAGAAGAACGTGATCTACGTTTCCAACTTTGCAGCCTCGAACGTCAACGTCTACGCCTACGGTTCGACGAGTCCATCCGCGACGATCACCAGCGGCATCGAAAGCTTCGGGCCGACGCTCGGTGGATTCGCAAGCTCCGGAAGGTACTTCCAAACGAATCAAGCCCTCAACGTCGTAGGGTACAAGGGCATGCAGACCTCACCGTTCTCAACGCTCGGCGGCGCCAGCAGTGCCCTGGGCATTGCGGGATACCCCTTAGTCAAGAAATAATCGCTTCGCCCGAACAACGCACGAGCGCGCGGGTACGACCCGGCGCTCGTGTTTTTGTGTGACGCGCTGGCCGCGCTCGCCGCCGCGCTCTAAGGAACGTAGTTCGCGCTGTCGACTGCCGAGAGAGGTTCGGTGAGATTCTCCTTACTGCCCAGCGTCGCCACGTTCGCGCCGGCCGGATAGCTCAGCACCTGAACCACATCTGAGGACGAGTCGCTCACATAGACTCGCGTGTTAGCCTTATTGAGCGTGACGGAGACGGGCCAAGGCACTCTCGCGTTTATCTTTTGGGTGATGCTAGTGTACGGTGGCGCTATGACGTCGATGTCGCCGACGCTTTTATCCGGGTCCGTGGCCAGCAGGTTGCCCTCCTTGTCGAAGGCGATGCCATCAGGCACGGAGCCAAAGTTGATCGGAAGCCTCGTCGCGCGGCATTTCGAATCGATGAGCCCGTGCACGTACTCGACGATTTTGCCCCTACCATTGTGGAGAAAGGCGCCTACGAATACATCGCCGTCCTTGTCGACTGCGACGCTTCTGGGTTCGGCGTTGGGCATCTCGCAGCTGAACGCGTCATCGACGCCTTGCGGATATTCACTGACGTCCACGCCGGCTACGTAGACGTTTCCCGACTTGTCGGTCGTCACACCCTTCGCGGAGCCAGCACTCTCGTACTCAAAGATCAACTTTCCGGAGGAATCGTACTCGTTAACTGGACCCTGCCCGTTGGCGACGTACAGATTCTGGCCTCTATCGACCCAAACGCTCAGAGGGTCGAGCACCGACTCTTTGATGGCGCCGACGTTTATCCACCTCTGATGCACGCGCTGTAGAATCTCGATGCTGTCCTTCGAATAGTCGGCAACATAGAGAAAGGACTCGGTTGCGAGTGGTACGGGTCGGGGTGCTTTTCGCGTTGCGCCATCGGTGGAGGTTTGAGGCAGCCCGGCAGAGCCATTCTGCGGCGCGCCTGAGCAGGCGGAGAGCATCGCGATCGCGACGCTAGCAGCCGCGGTCGATGCAACGGTCAGTATTCTCACGGTATCTCCAATCTTCCGCGGCTCCAGAAATGGTAGTTCCGCGCTCATGTGAACGAATGCCCGTTAAATTAGGTTCCTCAGCCACCGTGGTCCTGCCTCGGTTGACTGGTTGCACTGCTGCCGTCGCCGCCGTGACGGGTAACGCGTTTTCACCGAGGCTATCTAGCATGGAAGATTCCGCAGACGTAATCGCCGAGGCGGCGCGGGCGTCTCACCGACACGCAACGCCGTCGTCTCATCGAAGGTGTTGGAGGAAAATCACTCCATAAGAGTTTATGGTCACGCCGTCGCGGGGGCAAGGAACGTGCTGTGACGAGCATTGGAGATGCGCTGGTCCGGGCAAAGGCAAGGCGTCTGGCCGGTCAGAATTGAGTCTCGGTGCGGGGGTCATTTACGACGTGGCGCCCAAGTGGCGCCCGTCGCGACCATCGGCTAGTTTGCAGCAACATCGGAGCGGCGCAAACTCGCATGTAATGACGCGAATCCGCTGTGCGCCCGTAGCTCAAACTGGATAGAGCAGGGGACTCCTAAGCCCAAGGTTGCCAGTTCGATTCTGGCCGGGCGCAGGGCTGACTAAGGAAGGAGCCGTAAGGTTCCTTCCTTAGCTAAGGGAGCCAAGCGAGCGAAACCAGTCGTCGTCGGCAGTTGCGACCGGCCCGGCGGTATGCTAGCATGGGAGGTCGAACGGACCAGCGGGTCCGTTTTATTCATGTTTGTGATAGGCTGATGGCGAAGAAAGAAACGCGCGTAATGATCGTGATGGCGTGCACCGAGTGCAAACGCCGCAACTATAATACGCAGAAGAACAAGCAGAAAACGACTAATCGGCTGGAGCGCAGCAAGTATTGCCGCTGGTGCCGCTGTCACAAGCCTCACCGCGAGACGAAGTAAGCGGCTGCGAGGCGGTTTTTGGACGCGGCGACGCCTGCAAAACGACGCCGGGGGCAAAACGATAGGGCGGTGGCGCAATTGGTAGCGCAGCGGTCTCCAAAATCGCCGGCTGCAGGTTCGAGTCCTGTCCGCCCTGCCAGTTCTTCAGGAGAGAACCTTTGGTGAACGAGCAAAAGAAGACGGCTCAACGAGTAGCCGGACAAGATTTCGTCCGCGGCGTAATCGCCGAGCTTCGGCGCGTCACCTGGCCGACGCGCGAGGAATGGGTTTCGGCGACCATTCTGACGATTGCATTGGTCGTCGGCATCGGTTTGTTCACCTTCGTTCTCGACCAACTCTTCGGATGGCTCTTCAGCTTGATCCATCCGGTTACGGGATAAATGCAGGACACCATGTTTGAAACCGGCCGGGAGCCGTCGTTGCAAATCGAAGACCCCAGCGGCGAGCCGATCGTCGACGATTCGCAAATGGGCGACTTCGCCGGCGCCGCCGAAGTGGAGGTCGCCGACGACGCAGCGCCGGCCGAGCCGGAGCTTCAAGCCGAGCCGGAACTTCAAGCCGAGCCGGAACTTCAAGCCGATCCGGAGCTTCAAGAGGAAGCTGAGCCGGTCGTCGCCGTCAAGCCCAAGGACAACCGTAACTGGTTCGTCGTGCACACCTACTCCGGCTACGAGAACAAGGTGAAAGCCAACCTCGAGCGCCGCATCCATTCGATGGGCATGCAAGACAAGATCTTTCGCGTGCTCGTTCCGATGGAAGACGAGGTCGAGTTCAAGGACGGCAAGCGCAAGATCACGCCGAAGAAGGTGTTTCCGGGCTACGTGCTCGTCGAAATGATCATGGACGACCAGTCGTGGTACGTCGTGCGCAACACCCAAGGTGTCACCGGTTTCGTGGGAAGTCCGGGACCCGGCGAAAAGCCGGTTCCGCTGCAAGACAAAGAAGTCAAGACGATCCTCAAGCAGATGGGTATCGAAGCGCCCAAGCTCAAGATCGACTTCAAGAAGGGCGATCGCGTGAAGGTCACGTCCGGGCCGTTCTTCGATTTCACCGGTGTAGTCGACGAGATCGCGCCGGAAAAAGAACGCCTGCGCGCGTTGATCTCGATCTTCGGCCGCGAAACGCCGGTCGAGCTGGAGTTTTTCCAGGTAGAGAAAGTCTAGGTTCTTCGGCTGCGCGCCGTCGGCGCTCCGTTTTAGGACGACACGTTTTCTCACGCAAGCGACCCCGGTGCGTGAGTCTGCAGAGGGGCAGAAGCATCGATTCGATGCATCGTTAAGAGGAGAGATTCGTGGCCAAAAAAGTCGTAGGCAAAATCGGCCTGCAAATCCCCGCCGGCAAGGCGACGCCCGCGCCGCCGATCGGTCCGGCGCTGGGACCCTATTCGCTCAACATCATGGATTTCTGCAAGCAGTACAACGAACGGACTGCGTCGCAGGCGGGCATGATCATTCCGGTGGAGATCACCGTTTTCGAAGACCGGACGTTTACGTTCATCACCAAGACGCCGCCGGCGTCGTTCCTCATCAAACAGGCGCTCAAAATCGAGTCGGGCAGCAAGGAACCCAATCGCAACAAGGTTGGGAAGCTGACGCAAGCCCAACTCGAGTCGATCGCCAAGGTGAAGATGCCCGACATTAACGCCAACGATATGGATGCCGCCAAGAACATCATCGCGGGGACGGCGCGGTCGATGGGCGTCGAGGTGGACGCGTAATGCCGCAACATCACGGAAAACGCTATAAGAAACTCGTTGCCGAGTACGATCGCAAGCAACTCTTTACACCGCCCGAAGCGATCGCCATCGTGAAGAAGAACGCCACCGCAAAATTCAGCGAGACCGTCGAAGCGCACATTCGCCTCGGGGTCGACCCCAAGAAGAGCGACCAAAACGTTCGCGGAACCGTGCTGTTGCCGCACGGCACCGGTCGCGTGGTGCGCGTCATCGCCTTCGCCAAGGGCGACAACGCAAAGGCCGCGCAGGAAGCCGGCGCCGACAACGTCGGCGATCAGGACCTCATCGATCGCGTCAAGGCTGGATTCAGCGAATTCGACGTCGCGGTTGCGACCCCCGACATGATGGCGCAAGTGGGTAAGGAACTGGGCCGCATTCTAGCGCAGAAGATGCCTAATCCCAAAGCGGGAACGGTAACACCGAACATCGGTGCGGCAATTCGCGACATCAAAGCCGGTAAAGTCGAGTTCCGTCTCGACAAGACCGGTATCATCCACACCATCGTCGGCAAGTCCACCTTCGACGAAGCGCACTTGGCCGAAAACGTCGCCACGCTGCTCGACGCGGTCGTGCGCGCCAAACCGCCCGCGGCAAAGGGGACTTACCTGCGAAGCGTGACGCTCACCAGCACGATGGGACCGGGTGTAAAGGTCGATCCAAACCGCATCAAAGCCACCGCCTAAAAGCTAGGGACTGACGGCCGACCCGAGGCGCCGCATAATCTTAGAGGGTCTTTAGGGGACTGATGCGACCCGAGTACAAGTCGTAGATGCCGCCGACGATCAAGAGCTTCTTCGCGGCCACCGCTTCGGAGAGAATCGTCGACCGGGCAGTGAGCGCAGCGACGTTGTTGCGCACGTTTTGCGCGATCGCGTTGTGCAGCCAGTTTCCCGGCTTTTCTTGCGTCGATTTGGCCGCCGGTTCGATCTGGCGCACGAGATCCATGATGTGTCCCGGCTGTTTGGTGCCGTTGGCGACGTATTTGATCGTGGCGTCGACGGCGCCGCACGAACTGTGGCCGAGGACGACGATCAGCGGCGTGCCTAGCGCGGCGACGCCGTATTCGATGGTGCCTAAACCGTAGTCGGTGACGAAATTTCCGGCGATGCGGACGACGAAGAGTTGGCCCGGTTGCTGATCGAACAGCGTCTCGAGCGGAACGCGCGAGTCGGAGCACCCCAGAATGGTTGCGAAGGGGCTCTGCCCGGCGGTGAGTTCGAGGCGCCGAGCCGTGAGCGATTCGCACACGGCCGTGCCCTTCAGGAAACGCTCGTTGCCTTCTTGGAGAAGTTGGATCGCTTTGAGCGGCGTGTCTGCCGCCGACGCCGGCCCGGAGGCCGCGATTGCGGTGCCGGTGCTCGCTTTCGCCATCGCTACCGCGGCCAAGCCGAGGCCGGCAGCTTCGAGAAAGCGGGTCCGATCGATGTTGCGGGAGTCCTGTGACATTGCTCCATTACCTCCGGCCGTTTAGTCTTGCGGGGGGTCCGAACCTGTGGTAATCTACCACAGGCTCCAAAGACCGTAGGCGGCCTATTTTTGGCCTTAATCGCCCCGATTCCTTATCGTGGTTCACGAGCGTGCTCCG
>JBAUZB010000283.1:0-3151 GCA_049585095.1 Candidatus Tumulicola sp. | reverse complement strand
GACGCACGGCTTGCCCATGCCGCGGGCGACGACCGCGGCGTGCGAGGTCGCGCCGCCTTTGGCGGTGAGAATTCCCTCGGCCGCAATCATCCCGTGCACGTCGTCAGGCGTCGTCTCGTCGCGCACGAGAACCGTCCTCTTTCCGTCCTTCTTCCACGCCACCGCATCGTCGGCGGTAAAGACGACCTGGCCGGTGGCCGCCCCCGGCGACGCGTTCAGCCCCGTGCCGGCAACGTCGACGCGCTCGTGCGGATCGATGCGCGCGTGAAAGAGCTGGTCGAGCGATTGAGCGTTCACCATCGCGACCGCCCGCCGCTTGTCGATGATTCCTTCGCCGACCAGGTCGAGTGCGATCCTGACGGCGGCCTCGGCGCTGCGCTTTCCGTTGCGGGTCTGCAGCATGAACAGCTTTCCGCGCTCGACCGTAAACTCCAAATCCTGCATGTCGCGATAATGTCGCTCGAGGCGCGTCGCGATCTCTTGGAATTGGGCGAAGACGGCGGGCTGCGTATTGGCGAGATCGGCGATCTTCTCGGGCGTTCGAATGCCGGCGACCACGTCTTCTCCTTGCGCGTTTCGAAGATACTCGCCGAAAAGCAGCGCTTCGCCGGTATTCGGGTCGCGGGTAAAGGCAACGCCCGTTCCCGAATCGTCGCTGAGATTGCCGAACACCATTTCCATGACCGTCACGGCGGTGCCCCAGTCATCCGGGATTTTGTTGAAGCGGCGATAGTCGATGGCACGCTTGCAGTTCCACGAATCGAAGACCGACGCGATGGCGAGCATCAGCTGTTCGCGCACGTCTTGTGGAAAATCGCGCCCGGTTCGCTCTCGTACGACCCGTTTGAACTCGCCAACCAATCGTTTCCACGAATCGGCGTCCACTTGGGGATCGTTATCGACGCCGAGCGATTTCTTCAGATCGTCGAGCAGCTCGTCGAAGTGCTCCTTGCTTACGTCGAGCACGACGTTGGAAAACATGCCGATGAATCGCCGATAGGCATCCCAGGCAAAACGCGGGTTTTCCGTAAGCCGGGCCAGCGTTTCAACCGTACGATCGTTCAGTCCGAGATTCAAAATCGTGTCCATCATGCCCGGCATGGACACCCGTGCACCGCTGCGCACCGACACCAGCAGCGGATTCTCGAGCGAGCCGAAGCCTTTACCGGTGCGCCGCTCCAACTCGCGCATCGCCGCGTCGACTTGCTGCTCCAGCCCTGGCGGGAACGTGCGTCCCGCCCGATAGAATTCCAGACAGGCGTCGGTACTGATGGTGAAGCCGGAGGGTACCGGAAGGCCGGCCGACGTCATCTCGGCCAGACCGGCACCCTTTCCGCCCAGAAGTTCCGACATCGACGCGTTGCCTTCGTCGAAGAAAAACACGAATTTAGCGGCGGCCACCTGTGACGTCATCGTTTACAGACGCTCCCTCAAGTACGTTTCGAGACGATCTGCCGGCACGCGGTCTTGCAGCATCGAATCTCGCGACCGAACCGTGACGCTGCCGTCGGCGAGCGTCTCGTAGTCGATGGTGACGCAAAACGGCGTACCGATTTCGTCTTGCCGGCGATACAACTGGCCGATATTGCCTTCGTCGTATTGCGTGCGCCAGGTTGGCCGCAGGCCGCTTTCGATGGCGCGCGCGCGTTCGACCAGCTCCGGTTTGTTGCGCGCCAGCGAAAAGACTGCCACTTGCACCGGGGCGATCTTGGCATGAAAGCGCAGCACCGTGCGTTCCGTTTCTTTGCCGTTGGGATCGACGCTCGTCTCCCGCTCGTATGCATCGATCAGAAACGTCAGGGCGGTGCGGTCCATGCCGGCCGAGCTTTCGATCAGGAGCGGGGTGTAGTGCGTCTTACTCGCTTCGTCGAAAAACCGGAGGTCTTTGCCGGAAAGTTTCATGTGCGCGTCGAGGTCGTAGGTTCCGCGATGCGCGATCGATTCGAGTTCGCCCCAGCCCCACGGAAACAAGTATTCGACGTCGACCCCGGCCTTGGCGTAGTGCGGTCGTTCCGCCGGCGTCAATTCGCAGAAGCGCAAACGCTCGGACGAAATGCCGTAACTTACGTACCAGGCCGTGCGTCGCTCGACCCACGCTTGGAAGGTCTCCATGTCTTTTCCGTCGTTGGGAACGAAATATTCGAGCTCGGCCTGCTCGAACTCGCGAACCCGAAAGGTGAAGTTTCCTGGGGTGATTTCATTGCGAAACGACTTGCCGATTTGAGCGATGCCGAAAGGCGGGCGCCGGCGCGCCGTCTGATAGACGTTCTTGAAGTTGACGAAAATGCCCTGAGCCGTCTCCGGGCGCAGATACGCCTCCGACGACGTGTCGTCCATCGGCCCGACGAAGGTTTTCATCATTAAATTGAACGCGCGCGGTTCGGTGAACGAGTCTTTGCTCCCGCAGTCCGGACACGCCGACCGATCCTTGAGGTGGTCGAACCGGAAGCGGTGCTTGCACACCTTGCAGTCGACGAAGACGTCGTGAAACGCATCGACGTGACCCGAAGCCTTCCAGGTGAGCGGATGCATCACGATCGACGAATCGAAAGCGACGACGTCGTCGCGAAGCTCGACGGTGTCGCGCCACCAAGCTTCCTTGACGTTACGCTTGAGGACCGCCCCGAGCGGCCCATAATCCCAAAATCCGTTGATTCCGCCGTAAATCTCGCTCGACTGAAAGATGAAGCCGCGGCGTTTTGCAAGTGCCGTGATCTCTTCCATCGTCGCGCGCCGCTGCGACGCCGCGGTGCTCATATCCGGCGGTGGTTTCTCACCGGCGGCCCGATATCCGCCTCGCCGTCGCGTTTGCTTGCAGGAATGCTTCGATCGCGCGTTCGGGGGCGCGCGCAAGCCAAGCCTCTATCACCGTATCTTTCAGTTGCTTGCGCGCGATCGCTTCGAGCCGAACCAGCACCCGGGATAACCGTCGAAGTGCGGCGTGGTGAAGTAGACCTCTGGATCGCTTGCGAGCAAGACGTCCTTCATCTCCAGATCGGCGGTCCGAACGCCGAGAACCGGGCCGCTCGGAGCGCGATCGCCCAGCGCCGCGAGGTCGGAACGCCGCAGCGGCCGTTCCCATACGAACAGTTTTTTGTTGACCCGCCACGACCGCGTGCCGCTCGCCGAAACGTCCTCGCCGGTGCCGGGA
>JBAUZB010000282.1:0-5493 GCA_049585095.1 Candidatus Tumulicola sp. | reverse complement strand
GAACCGGGAGCGCGGCGCGAGCCGCCGCGGGTTGATTCGCGATCACCGCCGGCGTACGCCGTTCGAGCATCACCAGCGATCCGCCCTCGACGTTTTCGGTAGCGCCTTCTTGCGCCGAGCTGGCGATGATGCTGACCAGCAATAGCGCGAGCAGCGCGTGCAGCAGCAACGATGCGAACGTGCTCCCCGCAAGCCGCTCTCGATAGCGCCAATTCCGAGGGTCGAGTTCCAATTTCAAAGCGGTCATTAACTGCGCTTAACCAAGCGCAGGAGCCTGCCGGCGCTTTCGCGCAAAGCGAAGGCCTTCCATGGAACCGATCATTCAGAAAAGAACGAAAATCGTCGCCACGATCGGTCCGGCATCGAGCGATCCGGCGATCATGCGTTCGCTCTTCGTGAGCGGTGCGAACGTCATCCGTTTGAATTTTTCCCACGGCACGCCGGAGCAACACGCGGAAGTGATCCGCAACGCCCGCGCGATATCTGCAGAACTGGGCATCCACGCAGCGTTGCTGCAGGATCTTCCCGGCCCGAAGGTTCGCACCGGGAAACTGGCCGAAGGGGTGACCTCGGTGCGCCTCGAGCGCGGCAACCGCTTCGTGGTGACCGTCGAAGACGTCCCCGGAACCGATCAACGTACCGGTACCAACTACCGCGACCTGCCCGCCGACGTCGCCGTCGGCAATCGTCTGTATCTCCAAGACGGTCAAATCACGCTGCGCATCGTCGGCAAGAGCGCGACGGAAATCGAAACGGTCGTCGAGTTCGGCGGCGATTTGCGTTCGGCTCAAGGAATCAATTATCCCGACGGGACGCTCAACGTCGCGGCGGTGACCGAACGCGACCTCGAGTATCTCGCATTCGGTCTCGAAAGCGGCGTCGACTACGTCGCGCTGTCGTTCGTGCGCAGTGCCGACGACGTGGTTCGCGCCAAGGCCTTCATCACCAAGCAGGGCAAGCACGTTCCGGTGATCGCGAAGATCGAGAAGCACGAAGCACTCGACGATCTCGCCGGCATCATCAAGGCCGCCGACGGCATCATGGTGGCGCGCGGCGACTTGGGTATCGAAATTCCCATCGAAACCGTTCCGATCGTGCAAAAGCGGATCATCGCTGAATGTAATCGCGCGAGCAAGCCGGTGGTTACGGCCACCCAAATGCTCGAGTCGATGATCGGCTCTTCACGCCCCACGCGTGCCGAAGCTACCGACGTCGCCAACGCCATTCTCGACGGCACCGATGCCGTGATGCTCTCGGGTGAGACCGCCATCGGCAAGTATCCGACCGAAGCGGTGCGGATCATGGCCCGCATCGCGCGCGAAGTCGAAAAAGCGTATCCACACCCGGCGTTGCGCGACCGCCGGCTGGAAAAGAGCGAACCGTCGGTCGCGGCGTCGATTGCCGAAGCTGCGACGCGCGCCAGCGCCGACCTCGCGATTCCGTACATCGTGACCGGCACGACCACCGGCAATACGGCGCACCTTATCGCGTCATTTCGCCCGCAGGCGCGAATCGTCGTGCTGACGCCGGATTCCGTGGTCGCCCGCCGCCTGGCCCTGGTGTGGGGCGCGGAGTCCCTGTTGATCGACGCCTACAACTCGATCGACGTGTTGCTGTACATGGCCGAGCGCGAGATGGTTCGGGCGGGTCTGGTCTCTTCCGGCGACTCGATCGCGTTTACCACCGGCATGCCGGTCGGCTCCGGGGGAACGAACGTTCTAAAAATCCACCAAATTTCTTAACGAGTGGCCGGTAACTAGGGCAACGCAGCCTGCGATTTCTTGAGTAGGGAGCGAGCGTGTTTGAGGGCGACGTCGTGCGTCTCGCCTGAAAGCATGCGCGCGAGTTCGCCGGCGCGTGCCGCGTCGCCGGAGATCTCGCGTACCGAGATCGTGGTGGCGTTTCGGCGCTCGTCTTTTTCCAGCAGATAGTGGCGATTTGCCCAGGTGGCGAGTTGCGCGAGATGCGTCACGCAAACCACTTGACCGTCGCGCGCGAGCCGGCCGATCCGCACCCCCACCGCCGTGCCGGTTGCGCCGCCGATTCCGGTGTCGATTTCGTCGAATACGAGTGCGGTTTCCGAATCGCGCGCACCCGAGAGCGCGACGACCAGCGCCAGCAGCAGACGCGAAAGCTCGCCGCCCGAAGCGACGCGCATCAGCGGCCGCATCGGCTCGCCGGCGTTGGCGGCGAACTGAAACTCGGTGCGTTCGGCCCCTCTTGCGCCAACGCGGTCGAGTTTCTCGAATGCGACCTCGAATCGTCCGGATCCGAGCGCCAGATCGGCGAGTTCCGCCGAGACGCGCTCGGTCAAGAGCGACGCCGATCGCTTCCGCAACGCCGTCAGCGCCTTGGCAGAGGTGTGAAGCTCACGTTCGGAATCGGCGACCCCGGCGGCCAGCTCCGACGCCTGCCGGTCGCGCCCTTCGTAGGCAGCAACGTTCGCCCGCGCCTCGACCGCGTACGCGAGCAGATTCTCGAGGGTGCTCCCGTATTTTCGTTTGAGCCGGCCGAGCAGATCGAGGCGCGCGTTGATCGCATCGAGTTCCTGCGAGCCGAGTTCCGCGGCGTCGAGCACGCCGACGACCTCCGCCGCTAAATCGTTGGCTTGGCTTTGCAGCGCCGCCGCCTGATCGGCTATCGAACGAAGTTTCTCGCCGATATTGGCAATTCCAGATAGCGCCGCGCTGGCGGTACCGAGTGCGCCGATCGCTCCGTAATCGTCGGCGGTCAGCGATTCCCGCGCGCGCCCCAGCGCATCCGCGATGCGCTGCGCATTCTCGAGATAGCGCTGCCGCTCGCTCAACCGCTCCTCTTCATCCGCTTGCGGTTGCGCTTCTTCGATCTCACGAACCGCAAACATTGCGTCTTCGTAGCGTTCGCGCGCGCGGTGCTCGTCGCGCTGCACCAGCGAGAGTGCTTGTGCGAGATCGGCCCCGCGTGCGTGCGCTCGAGCCACCGATTCGCGCGCACGTAACGCATCGTTTCCGGCAAATCGATCGAGCAGTTCCTCATGGTACGACGGCACGAGCAGACGCTGCGCTTCGAACTGACCGACGATCTCGGCGATCGAGCCGGCGAACTCGCGGACGTAGGCCGCCGTCGAAGGGCGTCCGCACACGCGCACGCTCGAGCGTCCGGCTTCGCTCATGTCACGAATGATCGTCGCCTCTTCGCCCGGGTCGAGTTCGAAGCCGTCAGCAGCGAGTTGCAGTCGCAGCCGATCGCCCGCGTCGAAAGCGAGCGTGACGGTCGCTCGCGCCTCGCCGCGCCGTACCGCATCGCCGCCGGCGCGCGCGCCGAGCACGAATCCGAGCGCCCCGAGCAGCATCGTCTTTCCCGATCCGGTCTCGCCGGTGAAGATCGTCGCACCACGCGCAAACTCGATTGCGGCGCGTGCGATCAGCCCGTAGTTCTCGATCTCCAGACGCCGCAGCATTGCCGATGCACTACCGACGAGGATCCTTGATGGAAACGCCCCACAGCATCTTGGCCTCCAGCCGCTCGAAGAAATGGAGCGGCGACGTCCGTGCAAAGCGAACCGGCTTGGCATGACGGCGGACCAGGACGCTCGAGCCGGGTGCGACGTCGTCGAGCACGTCGCCGTCGCACTCGAGGTGCGCCTGCGCGATCTCGGAATCGCACGTAATCTCGATTCGTGAACTCGTCGGCACGATCAGCGGCCGCGAGAACAACGTGTGCGGCAGCAGCGGGACGACGCCGAAGGCATCGACTTTCGGCGATATGATCGACCCGCCGGCGGATAGGAAATAGGCCGTGGATCCCGTCGGCGTTGCAACGCAGATACCGTCGGCAGAGATATGCGCGACCGCCTCTTCTTCGAAGCGCAGTCCGAACGGAACGATGCGCGAAACCTCACCTTTGCGAACGACGACGTCGTTGAGCGCGAAGAAGCGCCGGCCTTCGTATTCCGCCTCGAGCGCCACGCGATCTTCGACGTACAGACCACGTTCGACGGCCTGGGGAAGTTCGCCGATGGTGGGGTCGTCCTCGTCGAGTTCGGTGAGGAATCCCAACCTGCCGGTGTTGATGCCGAGTAACGGCACGTCGCCGTTTACTGCCAGGCGTGCCGCTCGCAGCAGCGTACCGTCGCCGCCGACGGTGATCAGCAGTGATGCCTCTTCGGCGGCGGATTCGTCGTCTTCGATTCCGAGTGCGTCGTGCTGGCCTTTCCACACGGCAACGCCGAAGCCGTGTGCACGAAATCCTTTGGCAATCCGATCCGCAATGGCGCGCGCGTGCTCGCGAGCGACGTCCACGTACAGGGCGACGACCTTCTTACGAATCGGCAGCATCGGGATCATTGCGGTGGCGATTCGGCAAGGACGTCGCCGATTCGTGCATCATCGAAGCAATCGCCTTCGGATCGAAGCTCCATAAAGAATTCGCGGTTTCCAGCCGGACCGCGCAATGGCGAGACGGTCAACGCGACCGCGATAAGCCCGCGCTCCCGCAGCGCGTCGCGCACTTCGCGGAGAATCGCCCGATGCACGCCGGGATCGCGGACCACGCCGCCGCCGCCCAAACGCTCGCGACCGGCTTCGAACTGCGGTTTCACCAGCGCAACGATCGCGGCGTTCGGACGCAAATACGCGCGCGCGCGCGCCGCGATGGTGCGCACCGAAATGAACGACGCGTCGACGACGATGAGATCGAATCCGCCCGGAAATGCGTCGTCGGCGAGCAGCCGGAAATTCGTCCGCTCCATGACGCGCACGCGCGGATCGTTGCGCAACCCCCAGTCGAGCTGACCGTAGCCGACGTCGACCGCGGTGACGTGTGCCGCGCCGCGTTGGAGCAGACAATCGGTGAATCCACCGGTGGCTGCGCCGACGTCGAGCGCAACTACGCCGGATGCAGCGATGCCGAACTCGTCGAGCGCGCGGTCCAGTTTCTCACCGCCGCGGCTGACGAAGCGCCGCGGGTTCTCGACGTCGATGGCGGCCGACGATTTAGCGCTCTGCCCCGCTTTGGTCGCGACGATGCCGTCGACGCGAACCCGTCCTTCCATGATCAGGCTGCGCGCTTGCGACCGCGTCATTCCGGTCCGGGCCGCGACGGCGGCGTCCAACCGGAGCGCTCGACTCACCGTGGGGACCGCCTAACCCGGCGGCGATTCGTCGCGCGACGCACGATCGATTTGCTCCTGAGCGTTCTTCAACAGCGCCTCGCAGTCACGCGTCAACGTCTTGCCTTCTTTGAAGAGTTCGGTCGCGCGTTGCAATTCCACGGATCCGCCTTCGAGTTCCTTGACGATCGCGTCGATGCGGGCGAGCTTTCCCTCAAAAGTCTGCGGAAGTACGTCACTCATGGTCGTGCACCGATTCCACGCGGGCTGCGAGCATCCCGCGCTCGAGGCGCGCCTCGATCGGGTCGCCCGCATGCAGCGTGGCAGCGTCGCGTACGACGCGGCCGTTGGTCGTGACGATGGCGTAGCCGCGTGCCAGCGGCGCAAGCGGATCGCATCGGTCG
>JBAUZB010000281.1:0-11697 GCA_049585095.1 Candidatus Tumulicola sp. | reverse complement strand
TTCTCGCATTGCAGGCCTGCAACCACGCCATCAGCGCCGCGTTCGATACGACAAGCGGCGCGATTCTCGAAACGAAGAAACCGCTCACGTTGCTGTCGCCGGCTTTCACGTCGACCATCGCCATCGCCGATCGCGGAGAGACGACGCATTTGACGGGACACGTCGAACACGTCGGAGTTGACTGGGGACAAAACAACAAACTCCTCGGCGAGCTCGTCGAAAAAACGAACGAATACTTACGTCTTTTTAAGGCCTGAGGCTCGCCTTAGCGATCGACGAAAAGGTCGGCCATAATCTGCGTGTGGTCGCGCTGAGTTGCTTCCCGTTTGGTATTGTGGAAGCTCGCGACGAGCCTCGATTGCCGAGCGGTGAAGTCGTCCATCGAGAGACCTCCGTGAATCACGTCTAAAGTACCGCAAAGACTGGTAAATCGGTACTAGCGTACCATACCGCCTCGCGACGGCGCGAGCAGCCACACACCTCTTGGAATAGCGCCCTATGCGACCGAGATCCCCGAGCCTGGGCGAACCTCGCCGATGAGTGCGCCGAGTACGCCGCCGGCGTGCAGTTCGTGCGCTAGCGCGTCGGCGCGCTCCGGAGCGACGGCGATCAGCAGCCCACCGGAGGTTTGGGCGTCCGAAAGGACGATGCGCACGGCCGCTTCGACATTCGGCGCGAAGGCAGTGAACGCTGCATGCGTTTGCGCGTTGTGACGCGTGCCGCCGGGAATGGTGCCGTCGCGAATCAGGCTTAGTACGTTTGCCATGAGCGGTACCGCATTCGCCCGGATGTGGAAAGCGACACCGGACGCAGCGGCCATGCTGCCGGCATGGCCGAGCAATCCGAATCCGGTGACGTCGGTCGCGGCATGTGCAGCGTGGGCCAGCATCGCACGTGACGCGCTCGCATTGAGCGTCGTCATCCAGCCAATCGCTTCGGCCAAACCATCGTCGGAAATCGCGTCGCGCTTGCGCGCCGTCGTCAAAATGCCGGTTCCCAGCGGCTTGGTGAGCAGCAGCACGTCGCCGGGCTGCGCGTTTGCGTTGGTGACGATATGCGCCGGGTGGACGATGCCGGACACGGCCATGCCGTATTTCGGCTCGGCATCTTTGATGGTGTGTCCGCCGATCACGGCAACGCCAGCTTCGTGCGCGGCCGCGGCGCCGCCATCGAGTATGCGCGAGAGAATCGATAAGTCGAGATCTTCGGGAAACGCCACGATATTGAGCGCAGTTAGGGGGCTGCCGCCCATCGCGTACACGTCGGAGAGTGCGTTGGTCGCCGAAATTCGGCCGAAATCGAACGGGTCGTCGACGATCGGCGTAAAGAAATCGACCGTCTGCACGAGCGCGAGATCGTCGTTGAGGAGGTAGATGCCCGCGTCGTCGGCGGTGCCGTATCCGACGAGCACCCGCGGATCGGGAGTGGACACTCTGACGCGCCTCAGAACGTCGTGCAGCTCGGCGGCGCCGAGCTTGGCGGCACAACCAGCGCAGGAGCTCAGTTCGGTGAGGCGGATGCGGGTGGCGTCCATCGAAGGATTATTCAATGAAGAAGTCGCTGCTGCTCCTGCCCGGCCCGGTGACCGTCGCTCAGCCGGTCCTCGAAGCGATGGCGCGCCCGATGATCAATCACCGTGACGTCGAGTTCGCCGAACTGCTCGGCCGGGTGAAGCGTACGTTGGCGCCGGTCTTCGGTACGCAGGGTGAAGTCCTGGTGTGCGGTTCGTCGGGTACCGGTGGACTCGAGGCCGCCGTGATCAATTCATTCTCGCCCGGTGACGTGTTGCTTTCGTGTTCGGTCGGCGCCTTCGGCGAGCGGTTTGCCGCGATCGCGCGCGCGTACGGCTGCACCGTCGAATCCCTCGAAACGCCGGTTGGCGCCGCGCTCGATCCCGGCGAACTGGCGGCGCGCCTCGACGCCGATGCCAGCCGCCGGTTTACCGGCATCCTGCTGACGCACAACGAAACGTCGACCGGCGTTCAGAACGACATGCGGGCGATCGCGCCGATCGTTCGCCGGCACGGAGCCCTGACGCTGGTCGATTCGGTGAGCGGTTTGGGTGCGTCGGAATTTCGAATGGACGAATGGGGGTACGACGTCGTGGTCACGGCGTCTCAGAAAGCCTTTGCCGCACCGCCCGGCGTTGCCATGATTGCCGTCAGCAATCGGGCCTGGGCAGCGATAGCCGACGCCCGCATCCCGCGCTTCTACTTCGACCTGCGGCGAGCGCGCGAATCGCTGCAAGCCGGGCAAACCCCCTGGACGCCCCCGATTTCTATTCTGTGTGCGCTCGATGTCGCGCTCGCGCGATATCACGGCGACGGAATGGAGACGGCGTGGGCGCGCCACGAACGATATGCGCGCGCGGTGAGGGCGGGTCTAGAGGCGCTCGGTTTCACGATTCTCTCGCGACCCGGCGCGCATTCGGTGACGGTGGTTGCTGCCTATCCACCCGACGGCGTTTCGCCGTCCGGCTTCTTGACGCACTTGCGCGAGCGTTACGGCGTCGTGCTTTCCGGCGGTCAAGGCAATCTGGCGGGGAAAATCGTACGCTGCGGAACGATGGGCGACGTTCGCGAAGGCGACTTGCTCGGCGCCATCGGTGCGATCGAGTTGACGCTGGCGGACCTCCGCGCCGGCACCACCGCGGGGGCGGGCACGGCTGCGGCAATCGAGCAACTTTCGCCAACGGCCACCTTGGACTACGCTCGCTAACGCGACGTTATTCGCCGGCGGGCCACATGCCGATCGACGAGCCAACCCAGGCGTGTTGTTTGTTGTGATCGACCCCCATCATCGCGCCGCGCGATAGGCGGCAAAGATTCTGCGCCAGCGTGAACGCGCGATCGTCTTCGGGACGCAGATAAATCAACCGCAACTCCACTTTTACTCGACCGCCGTCGGTGGATTCGAGAACCGGAGCGTACTCGATTTTTTCTTGCAGGCACCACCGGTCGCGCCGTTCTTCCGGGACGGCCGCGACGGCGGCTGTGGTCGGAGCGACGTCGACGCCGGAACCGGCGAACGAAAACAATGGTTTGAGCACGTAACGATCGGTGAGGTCCGAAGGCAGCTCGGCGACGTTCGAAAGGAACGTCGCGCGCGGAACCGCCGGATGGTCGAGCAACGGCAGCGAGTACTTCGACCAAATCCAGAACCAGTTCGGATGCGGCGTCCATTCGACGTCGAGGTCGTCGCGCAAATCGAACGGCAGCACAATCTTTTTTCGCTCCAACTCGTCGGCGATGACCCGGTTGTAAATTCGCTCGACCCGCAGCTCGGTGCCGTCCGCTGCCTTGCGGTAGAGCCGGCGCCCGCGTCGAATCAGGCTGGTCGGGCATACGGCGTCGATGCCGAAGAGCCGGCGTGAAGCAGAGAAGTCGGGATAGGTTTTCTGTGCGGGAGGGTCGAGGTCCATCAGAACGACGTGCTTCGGATCGTGGTCTCCCAGAATGGTGCGCCGCGCCAGGTTTAGAAAATTCTTCCGCGTCAGCCCCGAGAACCACGACGTCCAATCCCGCTCGAGCCCTTCGATCGTTTGAAGTGCTTCGGCCCAGGCGTCGTGCTGCATGGTTTCGTAGGCGATCAGCGTCGGAAAGCCTTGCAACTCGATGAGCTTCGGCCGAAGCTGCCCGCTCGCGTCGAGCACGATCGCGAAATCGATCGCGCAAAACGTCGGCAAGCCGGCATTGCCCGGCACGTTCCAGCGTGCCGGCACCGCCGCTTGCATTAGCCGTATTCGAGCGGGATCGCAGAGCTGTTCGAGGATTTCGCGGCCCGCAGTTTCAGCGTCCCGGCGCAAAGCCGCCGGAAGAAAAACCGGCGTCTCCGCAATCTGCATATCGATTGGAGCGCCGCAGCGGCGAGAAAAATCCGCCAGATACCGGCGGTACAGCGCCTCCGAATAACCGGCGTTAAAGCGCTTTCGAAACCGAGGATCCACGGCGTGCGGCTTCGATCGCGTCACGCAGACCGTCGCGCAACAGAAATCCGAACGAGTATCCGGCTGCGAGCAAGCGTGCGGGTTCGCTGTGATTGCGCCGGAGCAGTTGGTCGACGAGCGCGGCGCGGCTTTCGTACCAATCGCGAGTGACTTCGCCGCCGGCGAGTTTGCCTTCGAGCAGCGCCGCCAACTCGATGGCGTCGGGAATTTCCGGATGATGGTTCGATGCAAAAATGCGCGGCACGCCGTCGGCTTTCCGCGCGAATTCGACCATGGTTAGTGCGGGTTGGGCAGCGCCCCGGGGCGGCACCGTCTCGTAGGCGATGGGCGTGATCCCACGCGGAAACGTCGACCGGCGCGCAATGAGATCGTAGTGCCGCGAGTCGACGATCGGAAAGTGGCGTCCGTCGGGAAGGTGCGCGGCCAGGCGCGCGAACCACGGATGCTCCAACGCTTGCGGCGACAGAACGTTTTCGACGATTCCGATGCTGGGGCCACCTTTTTCTTCCGAGCGCAACGCCGGCTCGGCGATTCCCGACCAGCGGCACAGCAGACCGAAGGTGTGGCAGACGCCGTACAGCATCGCCCGCTCGTCGCGTTCGATGGCGCCGTACAATTCAAAAAGGGGCGCCTCCCATTCGCCGGATTCCAGAATCTCACCGGCCTCGACGTCGTCGCGCAAATTCATTCGCGGATCGAGATGCCCCGGTCCGCCCGTGCCGACGTAGAGTGCGACTCCGCTCGGCGCTGGCGGAACGATGTGATTCCGCCGTACGTCGTAAGAGATCAAACGAACCCTAACGCCGGCCTCGCTCAGACTCGCATCGGCATCCGCGGTGAGGCGTCGCACGAGAGCGACGATCGAATCGTGCCCGGCGTTCTGCCAGGCATGATTCATGTCGAGCAGGTGCACGTCGACAAAGGCTGCGTCCGGCCTCGGAACTTCTGCTCGCGTCGACGGTCGCACGCAAACCAAGCGAGGCGCCCTCACGACGCGACCCCGTGTTCGGTCTCGGCGATGATGTAGTCGACGACCGCCGGAAGGCTCCCGGTCTCCTCGTAGACCTTCAACTGCCGGTCGGCACCGGTACGCCGCCGAAGGATTTCGTGCACGTAGTTCACTTCTTGGCGGGAATCGAGTTCGTCGAGCACGTCGTCGATGAACTCGAGAAGCTCGGTCAGCAGCGACTCGGTCGGAAGCTCCACCCGCTTCCCCAGATCGACCAATTTTCCATCGATGCCCCAGCGCGCGGCACGCTGCTTGTTTTCGGCGATCAGCGAGCGCCGGTAGAGACGCCAGCCCTGATTGCGGCTGTACAGCCGCCAGAGTTTATAGGTTACGGCTTGAAAAAGTGCGGCTAGGCAAATCGTTTCGTCGATGCGCATCGGGACGTCGCAGATTCGATATTCGAGCGTCGGGAAATAGGGATGGGGCCGGACGTCCCACCAAATTTTCTTGCCGTCGTCGATGCATCCGGTCACCACCAGCGTCCGCACGAAGTCGTCGAATTCGGCCCCGGAACCGAAGTAGTCGGGGATCCCGGTTCGTGGAAAACGGTCGAAGACTTTTGCGCGATAACTCTTCCAGCCGGTATTGGTTCCACACCAAAACGGCGAATTGACCGAGAGCGCAAAAATATGCGGCAAAAAGTAGCGGCCGGCATTCATCAAGTGGATGCGCGTATCCGGGTCTTCGACCGCCACGTGAACGTGCAGCCCGAAGATGAGGTTGGCGCGCGCGACCATTTGCAGGTCGTAAATGAGCCGCGCATAGCGTTCGTTCTCGGTGATCGGGACGCTGGACCAATGCGTGAACGGGTGCGTGCCCGCAGCCGCGACGCGCAGGCCGTTCTTGCGCACGAGGCCGATGATTTCGCTGCGAAGCCGAGTCACTTCGACGCGCGCCTCCTGCACGTTCTTGCAAATGTTGGTACCGACTTCGATGACCGGCTGGTGCATTTCGCGCTTCATCTGATCGTGCAGGCGCCGCTCGCCTTGGGCAAACATTTCCTCCTGCAAATGCGAGCGCAGTTCTCGCGTCTGCGGATCCACGACCTGAAACTCTTCTTCAATTCCGAGAGTGAACGAGGGCGTCGCGCCCGACTGCATCATCGCGCGGCGACCGCGGGCCGAGCGGCGGCCAGGGTTTGGGGCCAGCAACCGGTCGTTTCGAACGGACGCGGGCGGCGTACGCGGTCGATCAGCACGTTCGCCATAGTGTTGACGACCCAATCAAAGTTTTCGTCACCGACCGATTGGCGATCGGCATCCGGAGCCGGATTCATGAAATCGATTGCATACGGAACGCCGTCGCGAACGGCGAACTCGACGGTGTTCATGTCGTATCCCAACGCATCGCACAATGCAATGCCCTCTCGCCGCATGCGTGCGTCGAGCTGCGGATCGATCGCGGGAGCGTCGCGCACGTAACGCTCGTGGTGCGGGGCCCCCGGGTCGTAGGGCATCACCAGCACGTTGGAGCGGCCGAGCACGTAGAGCCGGTAATACTGCGTGAATGCGATGGCTTCTTGCGCCATCATGCAAAGATCGCGCGAACCGTCGTAGGCGGCGAAGAACGCCTCGGGCGAATCGCACTTGTAAACGTCACGCCAGCCTCCGCCGTCGGCCGGCTTCATGAAAATCGGGAAACCCAGATAGGCAAAAACGTCATCCCATTCGACGAAGTGCATGTTTCGAAACGATTCTGCTTTCGTCGCCGGCGGACGTTCCTTCGGCGGCAGCAGTACCGTCTTTGGAACGGCGACGCCGACGGACTCGGCCACGAGGTTATTGAAGAACTTGTCGTCGGCGGTGCACCAAAACGGATTGTTGATCACGACCGTCCCGCGCGCGGCCGCGCACTTCAGATAGACGCGGTAGAATTTCACGTCGTGGCTGATGCGGTCGAGAATGGCTGCGTAGTCGAACGTCTGCCCGTCACGCAAGTACGAAACGTCGACCGGGCAGCCCCGGAACTCGCCGCCCGAAAGCGCCGTCACCGCGTTCATCAGCGCCCACGGGAACGTATCCTCCATCCCAAACAGAACGCCGATGTTCTTGGTTGCCTTTGCCATCCGCGCGTGCCTCCGTTTCGCCGGCTTCCGGGCGTCTCTGATTCAAGAACGATACTTGGGAGCCTTGTCGGCGCCAATGGAGGGGAAAATATCGCCGCGGCGTACGGCGGTCCCTCATGTTCCGGCAGCACGAGTCGTGGGTGAGTGCGGCGTTGCAGCGGCCGATGGAGTTCCTCCGCTTCGGCGACCGAGGCTTTGGGGTCATCATGTTCCCCACGTCGATGGGAAGCTACCATCAGTACGAAGACATGAATACCGTGGGCTGGCTCGCCGACAAGATCGAGCAGGGCTTCATCCAACTGTTTTGCGTCGACTCAGTGGATGCCGAAAGCTGGTATAACAAGCAGGCGCCCCCGGCGATGCGGGCCCAGCGCCACGCCCAATACGACCGGTATCTGCGCGAGGAAGTGGTTCCGTTCGTTCAAGCGGCGAGCGGGCGCGCCGATCTGGGGGTGTTCGGCTGCAGCTTCGGCGGCTACCATGCGGCGAACTTCGCAGGCCGCTATCCCGGCATCGTCTCCAAGGCGGTCTGCTTTTCCGGCATCTACGACATCCACCAGTTCCTCGACGGCTACTGGGACGACACATGTTACTTCAACTGCCCGACGGCCTACGTCCCGAACATGGACGCGGAATGGATTGCTCGGCTTAGCGCAGTGAACTGGACGATTGCGACCGGCGAACACGATTCGCTGGTCGACGACAACCGTGGCTTCTCGGCGCTGCTGTCGGCGCGGGGCGTTCCGAACCATTGTGAGATCTGGCCGGGAGTCTTCGGTCACGACTGGCCGTGGTGGAACGAGAACGTTCGCCGCTTTTACTGAGAACGCCGGTATACCGGCATCCCGACGTCGTGTCGCGTTTTCACAAGGAGTGACGGACGAACAGCGGCTCGAGCAGCGGGCGCGCAAACGGCGGGATTGCGGCTTCGATCGCGGTATCGACTGCGCCGTCGAAGGTCGTAAAGTACGGCACTAGGCGCGATGCCTTCAGGCTCGTGAGGATCGGCGCACTCAGCGGGAAGAATTGCGTGACGAACAGTGCGAGCCACACCAGGATCGCACCCTTCATGAAGCCGACGGCGGCTCCCGCAATCGCGTTACCGGTGCCCAGAAGCGGCAGGCGCGCGAGCCGTTTGAGGATCGACGCGATCGCCAAAATGACGACGTAGGCGACGATGCCGGTGAGCACCATTCCGGTAACGTGTGCCGGGCCTGGCGCGAGTTTGGTATAGGCTGCAATTTGGGCGTCGGCGCCGCCGTTGTAAAACCATGGCGCAATCAACGCCGCCGCCAGCGCCACCACGCCCGCGAGCTCTGAGACGAAGCCGCGCGAGAAACCTTTGAACGTTGCGGCGGCAACGATCAAGACGATGATGATATCGGGCCACCCCAAGCCGCCGATCACGTGCGGATGACCGCGCCCAGCGCGTCCTCTAAGGCCCCGAGCGCGCGGGCGACCGCCTCGTCGGCCTCTTCGTCGGTGATGGTCGCGTCGAAGCGCTGCAGTGCCATCCGGACGGCGAGGCTTTTACGTCCTTCGCCGGCCTGCTCGCCGCGATACTCGTCGAAAACCCTAACGCCGGTACAGGTCACGCCGAGCGCGCGCACGATGGTTTGCTCTACGTCACGCGCGCTTACGCGCAAGTCTACGGACAGCGCCAAGTCGCGCGAGGTGCCGGGAAACTTCGAAGGCGGTCGATAGTGCGGCAATGCGTACCCGGGCAATCCTTCGATTTCGACACTGCAGAGATACACCGGCAAGCGAACGTCGAACGCCCTTCCCACGCGGGGGTCGAGTTGCCCGAGGTGGGCGACCGTTTCCCCACCGAGCGTCAACGCTGCGGTCTTACCCGGGTGCAAACCGGGAGCGACGCTCGGACCGGCATCGGTGCGCCGCCCGGTCACCATCGACAGCAACGCCTCGCAGTCACCTTTTAACCGCAAAAAGTGCGCGTCGTGCCACGGCGGCTCGTCCACCGGTTCGGCGGAAAAGCCGAACGCGAGCATCGCGCGCTCCACGAAGCGATCGTCGTTCCGCATAAAGACGTGCCCGATTTCAAAGATGCGCATCGGCGCGGCGACGCCGGCGAAATAGGAGGCCAAGCCCGGAATCATCGACGAACGCAAGAACCGCTGCTCTTCCGAGAGTGGATTGAGAACTTCGGCGGGATGCCCGCCGAGTTCCATTCCGCCTCGGCGCTGCCGATCGAGCAGGTCGCGCCCGTGTAGGGAATGGGTGATGATTTCGCGGTAACCCAAAGTTGCCAACGCGTGTGCGATCGCCGTTTCGCGATCGTACCGAGCGCTCGAAATCGCGTGCGACGGCACCGGCGGCACGACCGCTTCGATCCGGTCGTATCCTTCCATGCGGGCGATCTCTTCAACCAGATCCGCGGCACCGGAAAGGTCGTTCCGCCACGGCGGCGGGACGACCGAAAGGATCTCTTCGGCGTCCGCGGTCACGCCGCAGCCCAGCGCCCGCAAATGGTCCGCGATCGTTTGCGCCGGCAGCACCAGACCCAGCAGGCGCGTAACTTCGGCGACGCGTAGCGCAATCGAATTTGCTCGGACGAGTTCGGCGCCGAAGGCGTGCGGACGGAACGGCGACGCTCCCAACGACGTCAACAGGTGAGCGGCCCGGGCCGCCCCGGCGTCGGCGAGTGCCGGTGCCAGCGCTTTTTCGTGCCTGGATGCAGCTTCGGTACGGAGCCCCAGTGCTTGGCTCGTGCGCCGAATGCGAGCACCGTTGAAGTTTGCCGCTTCGAGGATGATCGCCGTCGTTGCCGCGTTCACTTCGCTGTCCTTGCCGCCCATGAGGCCGGCAAGGCCGAGCGGTTCGCGCGGGCCGGCGATTACCAGCGCCTGCGGCGAGAGAGTTCGCTTGACGCCGTCGAGCGTGACGATGCTCTCACCGTCGCGGCCGTCGCGCACGATCAACTTCGATTCGCGCACCGCGGCGGCATCGTAAAAGTGCAGCGGCTGCCCGGTCTCGATCATGACGTAGTTCGAAACGTCGACGACGTTGTTGATCGGACGTTGCCCGGCTAAGGCAAGCCGAACCCGCATCCACGCCGGTGCCGGGCCGATGCGGATGCCGCCAAAGCGCTGCGCGACGAACCGATGGCAGTCGGGCGAGTCGATCGTGACCTGGGGGGCTTCGCCGGGCGCTTCGGACGCCGAACCCGGATTGTCGAGCGACGGCAGCCGCAGCGGTCTTCCGTAGGATGCCGCCAACTCGCGAGCCAGCCCGATAATCGACATGGCATCGACGCGGTTGGTAGTGATCTCGACGTCGAGCACGTCGCCGCCGAGACCGAGCAGCTCGACGGCGTTGGTTCCCAGCGACGCGCGATCGGCGTTCAGTTGCATGATGCCGTCTTCGAACCATTCTGCCGGCAACGCCAGCTCTTCCGCCGAAATCATCATGCCTTCCGACGCGATGCCGCGCATTTTGCGAGGCTCGATCGTCAATTGCGGCAAGCGCGCTCCGATGGTCGCCACCGCAATCGTTTGTCCGGCGGCAACGTTGGTTGCGGCCGTCACGATGGTCAGCGCATGCTCGCCTCCGGCATCGACGCGCCCGACGGTGAGACGATCGGCGTTCGGGTGCTTCTCGAGGTTGAGAATTCGGCCCACGACGACTCCGGCGATGGCCGGCCGATGCTCGACGTCTTCGACCGGGAAGCCGAGCATTGCCAAGCGATCGGCGATTGCCGCCGTCTCCTCGGGCAGATCGACGAACTCGCGAAGCCAATCAATCGGGACGCGCATTTATTGTAACTGCTCGAGAAAGCCGGGATCGCTGTTAATGAAGCGGCGGATGTCGTCGACGTCATATCGCGATAGTCCCAGACGCTCGGCACCGAAGCCGAAAGCCCAGCCGGAGTAGACCGCGGGATCGTAGTTCGCTTCGAGCAGAACGTTGGGATGAACCATGCCTGCGCCACCCAACTCGATCCAACCGGAACCGCCGCACATGCCGCACCGTTGCGCGGTTTCCTTGCATTTCGGGCAGGTCGTATCCACTTCCGCGCTGGGTTCGGTGAACGGAAAGAACGATGGCCGAAAGCGCACCTTTTGCTCGGTCCCGAAGAGATCGCGGCACATTCCGGTGAGCATCCCCTTCAAATGACCGAAGTGGATGCCTTCGGCGACCAGCAGCCCTTCAATTTGATGGAATTGGAAGAGGTGCCGGGCGTCGACGGCGTCGCGGCGGTAACATTTTCCGGGTGCGACGATCGCAATTGGCGGCCGGTGCTGCTGCATCGTGCGAATTTGCATCGGTGACGTGTGCGGCCGCAACAGCAGCGAATCGGTAAGCCAAAATGAATCGAATCCTTCGCGTGCCGGATGGTCCGCGGGGATATTGAGTGCGTCGAAGTTGTAGTAGTCGGGCTCGATTTCGTTGCCGATCACAACGGCGAACCCGTGCCGGCGAAAGTATGCGCAGACGTCTTCGACGATGCGCCGCACCGGATTGACGGACCCGCGTAGCGGCGCGATGGCGGGGAACGTCACGTCGACGGAACGGGCCAGCTCGCGTTCGAAGGCGTGTGCTTCGAAGCGGGCGCGTACGTCCCCGAGCTCGCTTTCCATCGACTCGACCGCCGCATTGATCAGCTGCCCCGCGGCGGGGCGGTCGGAGGCCGGCAGGGTGCCGATTGCTCGACGCAAC
>JBAUZB010000280.1:0-4401 GCA_049585095.1 Candidatus Tumulicola sp. | reverse complement strand
ACGACGACCGCCGTTTGTTCGAATTCTTAGTGCTCGAAGGCGCGCAGGCGGGCTTGAGCTGGGAAACCATCCTGGGCAAGCGCGACAACTACCGGCGTCTTTTTCTCGATTTCGATCCGGTGCGAGTCGCGCGAATGCGGCCCGCGACGGTGGAGAAAATCCTCCGCGACCCCGGAATCGTGCGCAATCGCGCCAAGGTCCAATCGACCGTTTCCAACGCTCGGGCGTTCCTCACCGTCCAGCGCGAATTTGGTTCTTTCGATGCGTTCGTCTGGCAATTCGTCGGCGGAAAGCCGCTCGTCGGCGATTGGCGCCGCCGGGAAGACCTTCCCGGGTCGACGCCGCAGTCGGAAGCGATGAGCCGGGAACTGCGCCGCCGGGGTTTCCGCTTCGTCGGTCCGACGATCTGCTATGCATTCATGCAAGCCGTCGGTATGGTCAACGACCACGTGATCGGCTGCAAATGGCGGCGAGTCAGGGATCGATAGCCGCCAGCAACTGCGGAAAGACGCGCGCCGCAAGGTTGCCGTTGCGCAACGGTTCGACGATATCGTGCGACGGCGGCAACCCGGTCAGCGCAATCAGCTCGACCGACCCCGGACGATGCGCTTGCCAACGTGTGTAGAGCAGGCGGACCGCGCCGTTGTTCACGCCGATTTCCCGCGCATTGACCACCAGTACGACGCGGGCCGCCGATGGGCCGCGCGTCGCCGCGTCGCGAAGCACCGCACGAGCGATGCGGTAGGCGTGCGCGATGGCGTGAGTGGCGTAACGCGGATAGCCATGTTCGGGCATTTGCCGCTCGCGAAGAATCGGATCCCACCAATGAAACTGGTTCGGGATGCGAAGCAGCACCTCGGCAACCGCCGACATCAAGCCGCCCGGGATCCAGGCAACGCCGAAGAACGGCGCGATCGCCACGCATCGATCGAGGTCGTAGTGCTGGGCGCTCCACGCGGCCAGTAAGCCGCCCAACGAAAAGCCGGCAATGGTAACTCGCTCGCCCAGTTCGCGCGCTACCGCGACGTATTCGTCCACGGCGGCATAGAGATCGTCCGGCCGCAAGCGCGCGAGCGCGGTCGAGAGCCGTTCGGTATGACCGTGACGCGGCAGCCGCGGAACCAGCACGTTGTGCCCGCGCGCGAAAAGCTCTTCCGCGAAACGCTCGAACTGCGGCGGACTGGAGCTCATCCCGTGCAAGAGCACGACCGCGCGTGGACGCCGCTCGCCGTGCAGACGCGCGATAGTGCGGCCTCGGTCGCTCACACCGGAATGATCCCGGGCGAGAAGCCGGTCGATTTTGTTCCAAGAGGTTCCCAAGGTCAGCGTCCTTAAGTCAGGCTTGCAAGTGTTCCTCGAACGCGGGCAAATTGCGCCCCCGCGGTCCTGCTCTCCGAAGCGGTAAACACGCACGGCGCCTTGGGTAACGACGATGCATGCACTATCGGAACGCTCGCACCAGCTTATCGCCATCGAAGAACGCTACGGCGCGCACAACTATCACCCGCTCGATCTCGTCATAGCCCGCGCCGAGGGCGTATGGCTTTGGGACGTCGACGGGAACCGGTTTCTCGATTGCATCAGCGCCTATTCGGCGGTCAACCAGGGACATTGCCACCCGCGCATCCGCGCGGCGCTCCTCGAACAATCCGCTCGGGTGACGCTCACCTCGCGAGCGATGCGAAACGACCGGATGCCCGGCTTTCTCGAAAAACTCACCCGGCTCTGTGGCTTCGACATGGCGCTACCTACCAATACCGGCGTCGAAGCCGTCGAAACCGGAATCAAACTGGCACGCCGCTGGGGCTATGCGGTCAAGGGCATCCGCGCGAATGCCGCCGAGATCATCGTCTTCTCCGATAACTTCCACGGCCGTACGATGTCGGCTATCAGCGCCAGTACGACGCCCGAGTATCGCAAGCACTTCGGGCCGTTCGTTCCCGGCTTCGTCTCGATACCGTTTGGCGACGCCGACGCGCTCGAGCGCGCGATCAAGCCGGAAACCTGCGCGATCCTCATCGAACCGATCCAAGGCGAGGGCGGCGTCAACGTGCCCCCGGAGGGCTATCTCAAGCGCGCGTGGGCGCTCTGCCGCGAACACCGCGTGCTCTTCCTCGCCGACGAGATTCAGACCGGGTTCGGCCGAACCGGCGACTTCTTCGCCTGCGACTACGACGGAATTAAGCCCGACGTTCTCCTCGTCGGCAAAGCGCTCGGCGGCGGATTTTATCCCGTTTCGGCGACCCTGGCGGACCAAGCGCTGATGGGCCTGTTCCAGCCCGGCGAACATGGCAGCACGTTCGGGGGAAACCCGCTCGGGTCGGCCGTCGCCGAAGCCGCGCTCGACGTGCTCGTCGACGAAAAGCTTGCTTCGCGAGCGCGTTACGCCGGTGCAAAAATCATGCAAGGTTTGCGCGCCATCTCCTCGCCGCTAGTGACGGAGGTTCGCGGTCGCGGCCTCTTGATCGGCATCGAACTGACCGTCCCGGCGCGGCGCGTTTCCGACGCATTGCTGGTTCGCGGCGTTGCCGCAAAAGATACCCACGAAATGGTTCTTCGCATCGCGCCGCCGCTGGTCATCGACGACGCCGCGATCGATTATTTCTTGGAACGCTTCCGTGATGTGATCGCCGCGTGCATGACTCCAACCTCGAAGGCTTAATCGCGCGGGTCGACGCTCTCGAACGAGACGTCGCGCAGCTTCGAAGCGGCATCGCCGCCACCCCTCCGGCGCCGGCGGTACCTCCAGCAGCGGCGATACGTCCAGCGCCGGCAGTGCCTCCGCCGCCGGCAGCGCGACTCGTGCAGGCTCGCGACGTCGAATCGATCGTGGGCGGTCGCGGACTGCTGTACGTCGGCGCCTTTCTCATCGTCGTCGGCGTCGCATCGTTTCTGAAAATCGCCTTCGATCGCGGGTGGATCGGGCCGGGCATGCGGGTTGCGTTGGGGATCGTCGCGGGCGTGATCTTGATCACCGGCGGAGACTCATTGCGCAAACGTCTGCATCCCTACTTCGCCGACACGCTGATCGGGCTCGGTGCGGCGATCGAATACCTCTCGCTCTACGGCGCGGGCGCAATGTTTTCGCTGCTGCCGCTCCCGGTCGTGGCTCTCGGTATGATCGTGGTCACCGGCACGCTCTGCGTTTTGGCCTACCGCGACGACCGGCAACCTTTAGCGCACTTCGGCATCGTCGGCGGTCTGTTGACGCCGACGCTACTGGGCAGTCAATCGCCCGACCTTCTCGTTCTCTTTACCTACTTAGCCGTGCTCTCGGCGGGCGCGATCGCGCTGGGCGAACTGCAGAACTGGCGCGCCGTGCCGATCGTTGCGCTCGTCGGCACGGCCATTTACTGGCTCGGCTTTAGCCTCGATGGCGGCGGCTCGCACCAAGCCATCGGCGAACGCCTCACCATCGCATTGATCCTCTACGCCCTGTTCGCGTCGACGACGATCGTGGCTTGGCGGCGACGCGTACCGATCGACGGATGGCGCATCGCGGCCGCGGCCATCAATGCGACGTGGTTTTTCTTGGGCATCTCCGCGCTCGCGTTTGACCATCGCGCGCTCTTGGCTGTCGTTCTTCTCGCGGTGGCGGCGGCTCATGTCGCGGCGGGAGCGATCGCGAAGCAGCGACCGCAGTTTTGGCTGGCGACGATCGCGCTGAGTTTTGCGATTCCGCCAATCTGCTATTCGTTCGCATCGTTGCTCCCCGGAGAAGTCGTCGCCGGCGCGATGCACGTCGCCTGGGTCGTCGAGGCAACCCTGGTCGGCGTCTTCGGCAGTCGCTGGAAGGACCGCGTGCTCGTGGCGCTTGCGGGGGCGCTCTTCGTCGCCGTCATCGTGCATGCGCTCATCATGTACGACCAATCGAATTTCCGATTTCTGCTCAACGAACGCTTCATTTCGCTGCTCGCGGCCGCGATCGGACTGGCGATTGTACGGCGCGCGCTCGCGGCCGGCGGAATGGTCGATGGACGATGGTCCGCCGGCGCCAAGATCGCCGTCAATCTGCTCGCGATCGTCGCGATCTCTCCCGAGGCGCGACATTTTGGCGCGCTCTTGCAGCCAAAGAGCCCCAGCGCCGGCGGCAACGTAGCGCTTTCGATCGCTTGGGCGCTTTACGGCGGCACGCTGATCGTCCTGGGAATCCGCGCGAAGGACGCGCTTTCGCGATGGGTGGGCCTCGCATTGCTCGCGCTGACGGTGCTCAAAGTTTTCGCTGTGGATCTCACCGATCTCGATCTCGTCTTTCGCGTCGTCTCGGCACTCGGGCTCGGCATCGTGCTGCTGGCGTTGGCCTATATGTACCAGACGCGGCTGCGCGCCTCAAAAAAGGAAACGCCCTAGGTGCCGCTCGCGGTCGTTCTCGCCGTGACGATGAGCGCCGCCGGCGGATGG
>JBAUZB010000279.1:0-7034 GCA_049585095.1 Candidatus Tumulicola sp. | reverse complement strand
CACCAGCGGCGGCGACGCAAAGGCATCGACCGCCACCAGCCCGGTGGAACGGCGCGTCCGCAGGAGCACGGCGATCCGGCCATCGGTCAGGAGGCCGGCGTCGGAGACCGCCGCGCCGCCCAGCCGCTGCTCGATCTCATACCCGAGCCGGCGGACCAGCACCCAATCGGTAACCAGGTTAAGTGCTCCTCGTTTGTGAACTGATGAGCCTTTGCTTCTGCGTGGAGTTCGCGTGATCGCCGGGCCGGGTCTGCTCTTCGTGATCTCCGGACCCTCGGGTGCCGGCAAAGACACCCTCGTCGAAGCCCTCGTGGGACGAATGCCGCGGCTGCGGTACTCTATTTCGGTGACGACCCGGGAGCCACGAACCGGGGAGCGCGAGGGCGAGCACTACTTCTTCCTTACACACGCGGAGTTCCAAGGCCGTTTGGCGGCCGGCGAGCTCCTCGAGACGCGGGAGTACGGCGGCAACCTTTACGGAACGCCGCGGGATTACATCGAGCAGAGCGTGGCCGAGGGCGACGACGTCATCGTCAAGCCTGAAGTCAACGGTGCCCTGGCGATCAAAGCGGCCTACCCCGACGCCGTGCTGATCTTCCTGGTGCCCGACCGGTTCTCGCAGCTGCGCGAACGCTTGCTCGCTCGCCGGACCGAGACGAACGAGGAGATCGCCCGGCGGCTCGAGATCGGCCACCAGGAGATGAGCTTCATTCGGAAGTTCGACTACCTGGTGGTCAACGAACAGGACCATCGCGAAGACGCAGTCCGCGATCTGCAAGCGATTCTGCACGCGGAACGCTTTCGAATCCATCGCTACACGGATGATTCCATCAAGAAAGTGCAATCATCATAACCACGACCCAACATCCACCTAGCAACATCACCCTGCCAAGAAAGTAATCATCCTACACATCATGCCTAAACCCGTTTTCGGCGACTTGGACAAACTGCTGGTGCACGCCGACTCCAAGTTCAGCCTGGTCAACATCGTCACCAAGCGCGCCCGCCAGTTGAATAACTGGATTCGCGTGCAACAGCTTCCGCCGGCCGATCGGCGCGAATTTTTCGCCAGCGAGCCGCTCGTCGACAAGGATTCGATCAATCCGAACAAAGCGGTCTCGATCGCGCTCGACGAAATCGCCGAAGGAAAGATCTCCTATCACCGCACCCGCGAGGGCATCAAATAAGAGAGCGTCGCAGGACGCGTTAACGCAGCTATGTGTGGAATCGTCGGTTACATAGGCCCGCGCAATAGCGTCCCGATCATACTCGACGCGCTGCGGCGCCTCGAGTATCGCGGCTACGACAGCGCCGGGATTGCGGTCATCGACGCCCACGGTTCGCTGGCCGGATCGAAAGCCGAAGGAAAGCTTTCGCGCTTGGCGGAGCGCCTCAACGGCGGCGAGCCCCTTTCGGGCGCGGTCGGGGTGGGACACACGCGTTGGGCGACGCACGGGCGGCCCTCCGACGCCAATGCGCATCCGCACATGGACTGCCGCGCCAAGATCGCCGTGGTGCACAACGGCATCATCGAGAACTACGCACCGCTGCGAGCGCAACTGATCGCCGCGGGTCACGTTTTTGCCAGCGAAACCGACACCGAAGTGCTCGCACACCTCGTCGAAACGCATTACCAGCGTGCCGGCAATCTGCTCGATGCGGTGCGAGCGACGCTGCACGATGTGCGCGGGGCCTACGCCCTCGGCGTCATTTCGAGCGACGATCCGGAACACTTGGTCTTCGCGCGTAACGGCGCGAGCCCGCTGGTCATCGGCATCGGTGACGGTGAAATGTACGTCGCTTCCGACACGCCCGCGATTTTGCCGTACACCCGCAAAGAAATTATTCTGCAAGAGGGCGAGATTGCGGTCGTCGGGCGCGACGGCTACGAGCTGACCGACTACGAGGGCGCGCGCATCGAGCGCGAGCCGATCCAAGTGACGTGGGATCCGGGATCCGCGGAGAAGAGCGGGTTCAAGCACTTCATGCTCAAAGAGATCTTCGAGCAGCCCAACGTCATCAAAGAAACGCTGGCCGGTCGCATCGACGAGCGCGGCGACGTGCATCTCGGCCGCGAAATGGGCGGCATTTCGGCGCACGCGCTTGCGAACATCAGCAAAATCGCGATCACCGGATGCGGCAGTGCCTATCACGCCGGATTGGTCGGCATGTACCTGCTGCGCTCGCTGGTGCACTTGCCGGTCGAGATGGAACTCGCGAGCGAGTTTCGCTACGGCGATCCGGTCATCGATCCGACGGCCCTGGTGATCGCGATGTCGCAGTCGGGCGAAACCGCCGACACGATCGAAGCGGTGCGAATCGCCAAGGAAAAGGGCAGCGCTATCCTCGGCGTCTGCAACGTGTTGGGATCGCACCTCAGCCGCCTCGCCGACGGCATGCTCTATACGCGCGGCGGCCCCGAAATCGGCGTTGCCGCGAGCAAGACGTACGTGTCGCAAGTGATCGTCATGACGCTCTTTGCGCTCTATCTCGCCAAGCTGCGAGGAACCGCCGACGAACGCCGGCTTCACGAAATTGCCGATGGTACGCGGCTGCTGCCGGCCGCCGTCGACGTCGTGCTCAATACGTCCGACGACATTCGGCGAGCCGCGCGCAGCATCCGCAAAGCAACCAGCATTCTCTTCCTCGGCCGCTACGTGAATTTCCCGACCGCGCTCGAGGGCGCGCTCAAGCTCAAGGAGATTTCGTACATCCACGCCGAGGGCTATCCCGCGGGCGAAATGAAACACGGGCCGATCGCGCTGCTCGATTCGAGCGTCCCGGTGGTCGGAATCATGACCGACGACCGCGTGCGCGAGAAAATGCTCTCGAACCTCATGGAGTCGAAGGCGCGAGAAGCGCCGGTCTTCGTGGTCGCGAACTACGGCGACGAGGAGGCCGCCGCGATGGCCGACCGCGTCTTTTGGGTGCCGAAAGTCGACGAGCTGCTCTCGCCGATCGTCAACGCGATTCCGCTCCAGCTTCTGGCGTATCACATCGCCGATATCGAAGGCAAAGACGTCGACCAACCGCGAAATCTGGCCAAGACCGTCACCGTCGAATAAGCAGGAACCGTCATGCAGTTGGATCTCGGAAATCACCCGATCCAGCGCCTCGCCGAAATCTTGGCCGAGGCGGAACGCGCGCACGCCGTCTACCAACGCAGCCTCGGCCACGCCGATGCCGATTGGCCGGCGTGGTATGCGCGCCACATCGTCGATCGCTTGAGCGAAGACGAGTCGTCGCGTTCGGAATAGGAATCGCGGTCGCGCGGCAATAACAGCGGCTGGGGTATGATTCGCAGCGACGGGCGGCGGCCCGACGAGCTTCGGCCGGTGGCGATCGAGCCCGGATTCTTGAAGTACGCCGAGGGCAGCGCGCTCATCAGCGTCGGAAATACGCGCGTGCTCTGCGCCGCCACCGTTGAAGACCGGGTTCCGCCCTGGATGAAAGGCCGCGGACTTGGCTGGGTGACGGCGGAATACGCCATGCTTCCACGCGCCACGCAGGATCGCACGCAACGTGAGGCTACCAAAGGACGTCTCGGCGGACGTACCCACGAGATCCAGCGCATCATCGGCCGCGCGCTGCGCGCCGTGACCGACACCGCGAAGTTGGGCGAGCGTACCCTATGGATCGACTGCGACGTTTTGCAGGCCGACGGCGGCACGCGAACCGCTGCGGTAACCGGTGCCTACGTCGCGCTGGCGCTTGCGCTGGGCTCGCTCTTCGATGCCGCCGATCGCGCGCGATGGCCGTTGAGCGGCGCGGTCGCCGCCACCAGCGTGGGGATCGTCGACGGGCATCCCATTTTGGACCTCGCCTACGACGAGGACAGCCGCGCGCACGTCGACATGAACGTATTCATGACCGATGCCGGCCGTTTCGTCGAGCTGCAGGGCACGGCCGAAGCCGCGCCGTTCGATCGCCGCGACCTCGACGCGCTCCTGGAACTGGCGGCGACCGGAATCGGGCACCTGTTCGAGGCTCAGCGCAGCGTTCTCACGGGGACGGCTGCGACGCATGCCGGTTGACCCGGGCGTGGCCGCCCTGGCCGCGCACGTCGGCGCCTTTCACATCACCGATCGTGCGATGAAACGGGCACAGCACGAAATCGAACGGGCCGTCGCCGCCGGTGACGTCGACAGCCGGGCGCGCGATGCATACGCCGCTGCGGTACGGCGATACTTCGAAGCCTTCGGACGCGAGGCGCGCGCCCATTTGCGCGACGTCGACCGGCGGCTGGTGCATCTCAACCAAGTGCAGTTCAACTTGACCGCCGAACGCGGCGTTGCGGTCAAGCGCATCGAGGCGACCGACGCGGTCTTGCACGAACTCGCAGCACTCGCGGATCGCGTAGCATCGTGAAGATGCTCGACCGGGTCGGTCGCGCGACCCAAGACTTCTTCGAATATGCCGGCGGCCTGACGCTGCTCTCGGCCGAGTCGGCCGGTTTCATGATGCGGCTGCGCATTCGTTTCGGCGAAACGGTTTCGCAAAGCTATCTGCTCGGCGTGCAGTCGCTGATCATCGTCCTGCTCACCTCGCTGTTTACCGGCATGGTGATCTCGCTGGAATCGGCGCAGCAGGCGGTGCAGTACGGCGTCGGAAGCTTGGTGGGCGCAGCGGTTGCCTACGCATCGGTGCGCGAACTCGGGCCGATGCTGACCGCCGTGGTGGTCGCCGGACGCGTCGGCGCGGCGATCGCCGCCGAGTTGGGGTCGATGGTGGTCACCGAGCAGATCGAGGCACTGCGCTCGATGGGCCTGGAACCGTCGCGTTTTCTCATCGTACCGCGGCTGGTGGCGCTGCTCGTGATGCTGCCGCTGCTAACGATTTTTGCCGACGTCGTTTCGATCGGCGGCGGAATGTGGATCGCGCAAACCTACGCGCACATCTCGCCCGACACGTTTCTCTCGGCCGCACGTCAAGCCGTCGGGTTTGAGGACGTGATCAAGGGGCTCCTCAAGTCGCTCGTCTTCGCCGGCATCATTGCGATGGTCGGAGCCTACCAAGGCCTCTCGACGCGCGGCGGTGCCGCGGGCGTCGGGCAGTCGACCACCGGATCGGTCGTGCTCGCGATCATCCTGATCTTCATTTCGAACTTCGTCCTGTCGTTCTTACTCTTTGGCGGGCAGTAAGCCGGTGGCGAAGCTGATCGCACGGCTCGAAGACGTCACCCTGGCTTTCGGCGAACGCGTGGTGCTGAAGAACTGCAGCCTCGACATCGTCGAAGGCGCGATCACCTGCATCGTCGGTCTTTCGGGGGCCGGGAAATCGACGATCCTGCGGCTGCTCGACGGGCTCATTCGGCCGCAGAGCGGCCACGTCTACCTGCGCGGTCAAGACATCTGCCATATGTCGGAAGAGCAGCTGATTCCGGCGCGGCAGAAGATCAGCCTGGCGTTTCAGTTCGCGGCCTTGTTAGACAGCCTGACGGTGGGCGACAACATCGCGCTGCCACTTCAGGAACATACCGCGCTCTCGGCGGCAGAGATTCGCAAACTGGTGATGGACGCTCTCGCCAGCGTGGGCCTGGATCACACGTATGACAACCTGCCCAGCGAGCTTTCCGGCGGAATGCTCAAGCGCGCCGGATTTGCGCGCGCCATCGTCACGCGGCCCGACTTGATTCTCTACGACGAGCCGACGACCGGGCTCGACCCGATCGTCACCCATTTGATCACCAACACGATCGTCAAACTGCAGCGCAAGCTCAGCGGCACCGCGGTCGTCATCTCGCACGACCTCGATTCGATCTTCATGATGGCCGACTACGTTGCGATGCTCTTCGAAGGTGCGATCATCGCCTACGACACCGTCGACGCGATCCGTAGCTCCCGCAACCCCATCGTGCAGCAGTTCATGCAAGGGTCCGAAGTCGGCCCCATTCCGATTTGAGGCGGCCGTTACGAGGCTCTTTCTTGCGAAGGGATAATACGAAGAACCATGACTAGGCAAGCTCAGGTCGGCGCGTTTGCCATCGTCGCGCTGCTGTTGCTCTTCGGCGTGTTCTACGTCATCACCGATTTCGGTACGCGCCACACCGGCTACCGCGTCGGCGTGCACTTTCGGTCGGCCGCCGGGTTGACGCCGGGCGCGCTGGTCTATTTCAGCGGCGTCGGCATCGGGTCGGTCGACTCGATCGCGCTGTTGCCGGACAACACGGTCGACGTGATTCTGGCGGTGAACCGCGACATCGACATTCCGGCAGCGTCGAATTTTCTGATCCAAGCGCCGCTGACCGGGTCGCCGAACGTCTTGATCGTGCCGCCCGCCGAGGCTCGGCCACCGGTCGCGCTCTTGCCGCGCCAAGTGCTGCCGGTCGCGCAGCAACCCCAAGGCGCGAATACCGCGACGATCGCCGATTTGCTCCAGCAGGGCCAAGGCGAAGTCAAGCGGTTTGACGTCGTGATTTCGCAGATCGAAGCGCGAACGCCCAAGCTGCTCAACACGTTGCAAACCACGCTGAACAACGCCAACGATCTCACCCTCACCACCAAGGAATCGATGCGCCAGCTTTCGGGCGAACTGCTGGCGCTCGGCTCGAGCCTGCAAGGCGATCTCTCGGTTGCCGGCACCAATGTCGTGCAGCTCACCGATACGCTCAACGGCACCGCAACCACAAGTTCGAAGAAAATCGATCGCCTGCTCGACCAGTTGGAGTCGACGTCGGTCGCGTTGAATAAATCGATGGGCGCCCTGCAGGGGCTCGCCACCGACCCGCAGCTCAAAGCCAACGTGCTGACGACGACGCAGAGCATCGCTCAGGCGACGCAGACGCTCGCGCAGCTCACGCAAGATTTACGCACGATCACCGGCAATCCGCAGACGCAAGCGCAAATGCGCGACACCATCGCCAATCTCGACGCGACGTTGCAGAAGGCCAACTCGCTGCTCGGCGAACTCGGCGGTACCAGCAGCGTCTATGGCGTCGATGCGGGCGCCACGCCGGCGCCGGTCGTCGTGCCGCACGGCTCGCCGTATCCGCTGCCGTCGGGCGCCACTTCGCCGGCGTCGGGATCGCCGACCGG
>JBAUZB010000278.1:0-35177 GCA_049585095.1 Candidatus Tumulicola sp. | reverse complement strand
GCGGCGAACCAGGCACCGGGGCAACCACGCCGGCGTCGGCGGCCCCGCGCGGGAGCACCGTCGCGCCGCGCACCACCCAGTCGTAACGCCGGTAGAGCGGTTCCCGCGAGCATACGTCGCGATGCGCGAGAACTCTCGGAAACACGCTCTCCACGTCGACCGCAGGCAGTTCGCGACTTACCGGATCGTGGCGGATCGCTTCCACGTAGGGTAGATCGTCTTCGATGCGCCCGGTAAGGAAGTCGATGTCGACGTCCATCACGATCGAACCTCGATGGCGCAACGTGTAACGCTTCGCGCGCGTCACCCGTCCAACCACCGTCGCGCGCGCGTTGCGAGCGACCTGCGGCAGGGTGAATTCCTCGTTGTAGATGCGCAACACCTCGGGGGTTACGTCAGGCGGCAGCGCCCAGAGCAGCCTTTCTTGCGTCTCCCCTACCGCGATCACTTCGGGCGGCATGCCGTCGGCGGCAACGTTGACGTCGTCGAGGTCGATCTCCGCGCCGTACCCGCCGCCGGCGACGATCTCGGCCGAACATCCCATGACGCCGCCGGCGCCCAGATCCTTGAATGCGGCCGCAACCCCGCGCTCGTGTAACATCCGGAAAACACGATAGCCGGCGCGCATGAGCACGTTCTCCAAGAACGGATCCGGCACTTGAACCGCCCCGCGGTTCGATTCTTCGTCGTCGCTATCCAGCGTTAGCGAAGAAAACGATGCTCCGCCGAAGCCGCTCGAATCGGTCGCCTTCCCCACCAGCACGAGGTCCCAGCCGTCGGCACCGGCCGGCGCATGCGAATGGATGACTTCGGACTCCTTGACGATGCCGAGCGCCACGACGTTCACCAAACAGTTGTCATCGAAACCTTCATCGTAATATACGTCGCCGGCGAGATTCGGCACGCCGATGGCGTTGCCGTAGGCACCGATTCCGTCGACCGCGCTGCGTGCGACGTAGCGCTGATGTGACTGCGGATCCTCAACGCGCCCGAAGCGCAGAGGATCGGCCACGGCAATGACTTCCGCCCCCATGCACAAGACGTCGCGGACGACCCCGCCGATCCCGGTCGCCGCGCCTTCGAAGGGCACGACTTGCGACGGATGGTTATGCGATTCGTGCGCAACCACCACGCCGTAGCGTTCGCCGCGATGTTCGCCTAAGTGCAGAATGCCGGAATCTTCCCCCGGTCCGAGTACGACGCCGGCACCGCCGGACGGCAGCGTCTTTAGATGCCGGCGGCTCGACTTGTAGCTGCAATGCTCGCTCCACTGGGCGTCGAATGCGTACAGCTCCACGAGCGAGGGCTCGCGGCCCAAATGCTGCTCGATCGCGCGCAGTTCGTCGCCGGTCAGGGCGACGTTCGGACGCGCGACATTGCTCTTAACCAATGACCGCTCCCTGCGGAGCCGGAGCTTGCTGTTGCAGCGAGGAGTCGGCAGCAATTACGTTCGAGCGGGCGTTGGCCTGCAGCAACAAGGTGCGGCCGAAGAGCACCGTGTCTTCGAGTCCAAAAACCTTGGCGCACTGCAGCGTGATTTGCGCGGGCTCCAATCGTCCGTCCAGTACCGGCGACGAGGATGCGGCGTCGAGCATCGCGCGCAACAGGTCCTGTTCGCCAACGGCAACCAGCGCCAATCGTGGAAAGGTCGTTTCCAATTGCTGAACCAGCTGCAGCACGTAGCCCGGCGTCGTCGCCGGACTGGCGACGTGGCGCACCGTCGGCAGACCGAGTTGGCCGAGAGCGCCGGCGACGTCGTTGGCGCGTTCGACGGCCGCCGCCGAGTCCGCAATCACGGCGCACATGCCCGGACGCATCACCGGAAATGCCCCGACGATTTCGGCAACCTTTTCGTAAGCCCGCTTGACGTTCGCCAACGCTTCATCGTCGACGGTTTCCAAATTGCGGTACATCTGCTTGTCGAGCATCAAGTCTTCACGCCCTTGGGGCCAGATGCGCCACGAATCGTTGTCGATCACGTCGGCGATCGCGAGCTGTCCCTGATTTTCACCGCTCGCCAGGCGCCCAAACTCGATTTTAAGATCGACCAGCATCACGTCGCGCCGGCGCCACGCATGCGCTAAAATGTCGAACACGAGGCGAGCCAGCTCGGTCATTGCCGCCACTTCGTGGGGTGCCGCCAGGTTCTGCGCCACGATTTGGTCGGGCATGATGAGCGGATCGTGATTGGCATCGTCTTTGACGAAGAACTCGACGACTCGTGGAACCAGCAGCGCGCCCCGCGCGGCCGCCGGGTTGCGCTTGACGAACGAGCCGGCGGCTACGCCCCGGGTCACGACTTCCAGCGGAATCATGTTGCAACGCCGCACCACCATCTCGTTGTCGTCGTCGTCTTCGCCGCCGTTGAGATAGTGGGTCGGCAAACCGCAGAGGTTCAGCAACCGGAAAACGCGCGCCGTCGTCTGCGCCGCCAGCCGCCCTTTGCCCGCAATCACGTGCCGGCGGGCGCCGTCGCCCGCCGAGATTTGATCGGTTTGTGCGACGACCAGTTGGGCCGGCTGCCCCGGCACCTCGTACAGCACTTTGGTCTTGCCGCGCGCGATTTCGATACCTTTATTCATCCGTAGCGTCATCCTGAACGTGTCGTAGTGAGACTTCCTCTTGCCGCGGGAACGGCTCCAATCGGTCGATCCGGTCGGCGAGCAGGCGCGCTCGCTGCGGCGCGGTACCGACGTGCTTGCTCGGATCGAGCAGCCGCCGAATCTCGGCCGGATCGACGAGCGCGGTCAACACACGATCCTCGGTCAACAGACGGGAAAGCGGATTGTCTTGCCCCCGCGCCAAGGCCTCCCACGATTCCATCGAAGCGAGCCGCAGCAATTCGTGCACCCCCTGGCGGTCGCCGCCCGACCGAACCGCCTCCATCATCACCGCTTCGGTGCCGGCGAAGGGTCCGTAGGTGCGCAGATTCTGCGCGATCCGGCGCTGGTCGACGCGCAGTCCCCCGATAACGCGTCGCGCGAGCGAAACGATTTCGTCCGCGCACAGGAGCGCTTCCGGCAAAATCGTGCGGCGGTTGGCGCTGTCGTCGAGGGTCCGTTCCAATAAGTTCGTAGCGGCGTTCTGCCACGCGGTGTCACTGTTGCCGAGCAGCAGGCGCGCCAGCGAACCGATTCGTTCGCAAAGAATTGGATTGCGCTTGAACGGCATCGCCGAACTTCCCACTTGTGCGCTGCCGAACGGCTCGCCGACTTCGCCGAACTCGGGGCTGCTGAGAATGCGCACGTCGGCCGCGAACTTCGAAAGCGACGCCCCGAGGCCAGCCAAGCCCGAGAGCAGCAAATAGTCGAGCTTGCGCGGATAGGTCTGCGTGCTGATCTCGCGAGCTTCGAGCCCGAACTTCTGCAGCACGTATTGCTCGAGATCGGCCGACCGGCCGGTGTCGTCGAGCAGCCGCTCGTAGGAGGCGGCCGTGCCGACCGCGCCGCGTAACCCCTTGGTCGTAAGATTCTCGAAGACGAAGCGCAGGTTGGCATCGTCGATGAGCAGATCTTGGGCGTACGACGCCAGACGGTATCCCAAGGTCGTGGGTTCGGCGGGCTGCAAGTGGGTGAAGCCCATGCAGACGACGTCGGCGTAGCGGCGCACGTTCTCGCCGAACGCCACCAGCAGGTCGTGCAGATTTTCGCCGAGCCATGCGAGGCCCAGGCGAAGCCGATACGTCTCGACGGTATCCTCCACGTCCATCGAGGTCGCGCCGAGATGAATTTTGCCGCCGCCTACCGTCGCCTGCGACGAAAAGACCCGGACTTCCGCCATGAGGTCGTGATGAATCTCGCGCTCGATCTCGAGCGCCTTATCGATGTCGATGCGATGCGCGTTTGCGCGCAGATCGTCCACTTCGGCCTCGGTGAGAAGCCCTTCGGCGCCCTGAGCCTCGGCGAGCGCCACCCACACCGCGCGCCACAACCGCCGGCGCGTCGCTTCGGAGAAAAGCGCACGAAGCGCGGCGCGACCGTATCTCCACGAGAACGGCGAGGCGTAGGTTCGATAATCCATGGATTGGAATTTCCCGTTCCGCCCCACGCCGGTCCGAGCCTGTCGCTGGGCGAAGGAGCGCCCGGCCCCCTCACCGATAGGTGCGACATAACGATGAAAGCCGTTGCAATCGCGTGCATGGCTGCACTGCTCGCTTCGGGTTGCAGCAAAGCGAGCACCGCGGGCGCGCCTTCCGGTCGCCATGCATGGACGCAACCCGGCGTGCTGCGCGTTGCGGTCGTGGACGAACCCAAGAGCCTCAATCCGCTGCTCGCATCGACGACGGCCGACGGCTTCATCGATCGGTTCATGTTCGAACCGCTGCTCACGGCCGACCCCCGGGGCAATCCGCTTCCGATGCTGGCGACGCGCGTGCCGACCACCGCCAACGGCGGGGTCAGCCGCGACGGCCTTACCGTCGCCTATCGGTTGCGCGCCGACGCCAAATGGACCGACGGCGTTCCGGTTACGGCCGCTGACGTAAAGTGGTCGTGGGAAGCGATCGTCAATCCCAACGATAACGTCATCTCGCGCCACGGGTACGACGTGGTTCGTTCCATCGACACGCCGGACGCACGCACCGTGATCGTTCATTTGAAGCATCGCTTCTCGCCCTTCGTCAACACCTTTTTTTCCGAAAGCGATCAACCCTACGACGTGGTACCGGCGCACGTGCTTTCGCGCTATCCGGCTATAAATCAAGTGCCGTTCAATCAATCCCCCGGGGTGAGCGACGGGCCGTTTCGTTTCGTATCGTGGGCGCACGGTGACCGCATCGTCATGCAAGCGAACCCCGGTTTCTTCGAAGGAACGCCTGCGCTCGACCGCGTGCTGGTGGAAATCGTCCCGGATGAAAATACGGCGATCAACTTATTGCGAACGCACGCGATCGACTACATATTTCAGGCCTCGATCAATACCTATCCGGCGCTCAAAGGCGTACCCGAGACGAAGCTCGTCTGGGTGAACATGAATGCCTTCGAAGGGCTGCAGTTCAACCTTTCTCACCCAGGCGTTTCCGATCCGCGCGTACGCCTGGCGATCGCGCATGCCTTCGACAAGCCCGGTTTGGTCGGCCGGTTGACCCACGGTCAAGAAAAAGTCGCCACCGAAGATATTCCCGATTGGATGTGGGCCTTCGACCCGAACGTCACGTCGCACCCGTACGACGTCGCCGCCGCCAAGCAGTTATTGACTCAGGCGGGTTACACTTTCGGCAGCGACGGCATGGCGCGAAAGGACGGCCGGCCGTTACAGCTTCTCCTGGCCACCGACACCGCCAACGTCACCCATCGCGATGAAAGCCTGCTGGTGCAGGAAGCGTTGCGCCGGATCGGCATCGGCGTCGGCGTGAAGTACTATCCGCAAGACGTTCTCTACGAAACGGCGGCCATGGGCGGGATTTTACAATCGGGCAAATTCGACATGACCCTCGCGCCCTGGTACGCCGGGATCGATCCCGACGACTCGTCGCAGTTCACCTGCGCGATGATGCCGCCGGGCGGCTACAACACGGCTCGGTACTGCAATCCGGAAATGGAAGCCGCGCAAAAAAGCGCACTTACCACCTACGACCAAGCGCTGCGTGCCGTCGCGTACGGCCGCATCCAACGACTTCTGGCGCGCGACAATCCCTACGTGTTCTTTTGGTGGCAGCGGCAACAAGAGGCGATCGGCACCGATTTCAAGGGCTTTCGCCCGAATCCGGTCACCGAATCTTGGAACGCCTGGCAGTGGAGCATCTAGCCGCGCTAGCTACTTCGGTGGCGCGTTGGATTCGAGCTTCAACGTGGTATGCGTGGAAAGCGTCGCCGAAATGACTCCGCGCCGGATCTGCTCGACGGTCGTTTCGTCGACGGCGATCGGAAGTTCGCGCGCGGCCTCATATTCGATCTTTGCCGCGATCGAAGTCTTGAGCGCCGATCCGCTGCGCGTGCGAACGGCGGTTTCATCGATTTCCAGCACGCTGCCGGCGTTGCTGCGAACCGTGTAGTCGGCAGTCGTCCCGAAAGCTCCTTGAGGATTCGTGCGCCAATGCCGCGCGGCATCGAGCTGCGCGACGTTGATGAAGCTTTTTCCCAACAAGGGCAAGAGTGCCGATTCTTCCGGTGCGACGATGCGGCTGGGATCGCAAACCACCGTCGTATCGCCGAAGGCAACGCACGTCACCGGGCCATCGCCGCCTTCGGCGGCCGTCGGTTCGCTCACCGTCAGGACGAGACCGCCGTCGGATTCCTGGCGCAGGACTTGCACGACGATCTGTCCGGTGCGCGATGTCGGAGCGTCGAAGCTCGGCGACCGGTAGTGTTGATTGACGTTGTGAAACATAAACGTCCCGCCGCCGCCCGGATCCATCTTGTCGACACCATACGCTTTATCGGCATCGTCGGTTTGACTGCTTTCGAAATCGAACGCGTACACGAGCCGACCGGGAGCCGCGACGCCGAGCAACAGCGCAGCGGCGGCGAATGCCAAGGTCCGCATGAAAACCTCAGCGCCGGCAAGGTAAGCATCGTGACCGGGCCGCGGACGGCCCGGTCACGATGGGGCACCGTTGCGTGCCGTTCTAGGGGTACGTTGCTTTTGGAAACGTGGCCAGGCCTCGCGGGGCCGCTATGCCGTGTTCGCTCCCAAGCGTCCGCAGCAATTCGCCTCCGGGATATGCAAACACCCAAACCTTGCCGGCGCCGTAGTCGGCGACGAACAAGCGCGTCTCGCGTGAATCCAGCGCGACGGCCGTCGGGTTGACGAAGCCGCTGGCCAGGGTGGTGAGCTTATCGTAGGGAGGCGCAATCACGTCGATGGCGCCGTTGACCCGGTTGACGGCAAACAACACGCCGTCGTTGCCCAGCCGAATCGCGCCGGGAGAAGCGATCGCCGCCGACAGCGTCGATCTGAGACAGCCGTGCAAGCCGCCGATAAACTCGACGATTCGCGCGGAATCGATGCCGGTGGTTTCGGAGACGAACACGTCGCCGGCTTTGTCGACGGCAACGCCGACTGCGGCGCCGAGCGTGCATTTCAGCATGGCGGCGTTCTGATGCGGCGCGTACTCGATCACGCTACCGCGGCCGGAGCATACTTCCGCGGTGGTCGAGGCGACGTAGACGTTGCCGCCGGCATCGGTCGCAACGTCCGTGGGGCGTTCCGACGAATCGAGACCGGCCGAGTAGGTAAAACTCGGCATGATTCCGTCGTCCGGATACTCCTCGACGTTGAACGCGTCGGAATTCGCGACGAATAGGTTCCCATGCCCGTCGTAGGCCTCGCCGGACGGTCCGTTGAGTCCTCCGGTGAACTTGCCTATTTGATCGTAGCGCCGGTTGAAGATTTCGGCGGCATTCGCGGTTGCGTTTGATACCGCTAGCCGAAAATCTGCCGCCGGCTGCGAGCCCTTCGCGGTGCCCGTCTTCTTTTGGAAATGCGGATGCGCCATTTTCGGTCCCTGGTTTCCGAGTTGGCCCATCGGCTGGCCGCCGCAATCGATCGTCGAATCCGCAACCGTGCGTGCCGTGGTGGCCGCGTCACTGCCGGTGACTGGTGCGAACTGCGATTGAGCTCCGCAAGCCGTGAACGCCAGCGTAGAACTCAGCAGCAGCGTAAGGGAGATCGGTCCTCGTGCGATGTTCATTTCTTCCTCCAAAGTTAGTGTGAGAACCGGCCACGATCGCAAGGTTTTAGGTGGCCGGCTGACACAATCGTGCCATCGAAGCGGACGCACCGTAACACACACCAGCACAACCGACGCACACGATTTCCGATAAACGCACCTTAGGGACCGGCGGCCGCGCCGATCGGACTGCGAAGACCGTTCGTAATTGTGGCTTCGATTCGAAGTCCGTCGACGATCGCAACGGAACCATTGGTTCCTGCGCCGGCACACGGGACGATCGACATGTGATCCCAGCTGACCGTCTGATACCCCGGAGTGGGGCACGAATACGCCGCGTTTCCGAGATATTTTCCGCCGCTCCGAGCGTACTTTTGAACCGTCTGGCGGCAAAAGTCCGATGCGTAAAGGGCGTCGTGCGAATCGACGGCAAGGCCCCATATCTGGGTGTTGTTCTTGAGCGTCATCGGCATGATCAACGTCGGAAAAATGAAATCGTAAACGGTGTTATTCGGGGGAAGGCTGCAGTCGGCGACCGGTGGCGGCCAGACGTCGCCTCCGGCACTGGTCGACGCCAGGACGCTTCCGCGTGAATCGACCGCGATTGCGCGCAGTGGATCCGAACTCGGATCGTAAATGATGGTTGCCGGGGAATCGGCTCCGGACGGATATTCGACGATCGCCGAAGTGGCACCACTCGCGTAGTGGGCGTCCTGGTCCACGACGTACAGCATGTCCTGCGCGTCGACGGCGAGGTTCACCGGGTGATTCAGGCCCTTTGAGTATTTCTTGACGAGAGATTGCGCCCCCGAGTCGAACTCGAGAACGTCGCCGCCGCTTCCATTGGCCACGTAAACGTCTCCCGAGCGATCGACGGCGACGCCGCCGATTTGCACGATGCCTTGCGTCGCTCCAATCGCGCGCACCGGCCGCGGGTTCGATCCGTGCGCCGAATAGACCAACAACTCGTTTCTTTCGCGATCCGAAACGTAAATATAGTTGGTGGCTACCGGCGCGTGTTTACGATCGGACGACGCGTGGGCTGCGGCGGCGCTCGCCGGCTGATTCGATCCGGCTTGTCCCGGCGCGGCCGGCGCGAAGGGTAATGGAGATGCGCCGCTGCTGCAGCCCGCAGCCAGTGCGGTACTGAGAGCAACGGCGCGAGGCCAGTAATTCGACTTCATGATTTATTACTCCAATTGACGGTGCTGTGTAAGCACGATCATGATGCCGAATAGAGAAACGCGTAACGCACAACCGCACAAACGGACCCACACGATTCGAAAACACTGCGATTGTGAACGTTCCGGCTTACTTACAGTGAATTTGTCCGTCGAACATTGCGTTGCGAATTTGAATTCGCTGCGTATTGCTGATGTCGGGATCGGTATAGAGGTCGTTCGTCACGGCGTTAAAGACGTAACCTTCATCTTCGGTCGGGAATTCGTTGCACGGCATTTCCCAGTAGCGCACGAAATAGCGCACGCGCCACGCGATCTTTGGGTCGGCCAATGCAAGTAGCGTCCCATTGGCACGCTGGCATGCTACGGTTTCGTCAAAATTCTGGGCCATGGCTTTGCAGCGCGCGTCCAGTGCGGGCGGCAAAATACTGGTGGGGCTCGCGCTTGCCGGCGCGGATGTCCCGGACGGCGCGAACGGCATCTCGGATTCGCGACCGGCGCAGCCGGCGAGAATCGCGGCGGCGGCACAAGCGGCCAAAAACCGATGATTTCGGGTTTTTGAAATTGGGCGATCGGCGCGGTTCATCACTTTGCTCCTTAACGTCGGCGTAAAATGGTCTAAGGCCATGATGGCGATGCGCGGCGGCGCTCGTAACACACATCAGCACGACTGCCCCACACAAGTCGGCCGTTTGGTTGGCCTGTGGGGGTGCGAGCGCCGATGCGCGAATCCCGGAGGTACCGTGGAGGACCAGGAACCGGTTCCGGGCTTGCCGCCTTTTGGGATGCTCCTGCGGCGTCATCGGCTTTCCGCCGGGCTTTCTCAGGAAGCACTGGCGGAGCGAGCCCGGATGAGCACCAACGGAATCGGTGCGCTCGAACGCGGATATCGGCGCACCCCGCAGCGGGAAACGCTCGCGCTGCTGGCTGCGGCGCTGACGCTCGACGGCGACGATCTGCGGCAGTTCCAAGCCGCCGCCGTCCGCTCCGGAACCGCGAGTCGCGCGCCGGCCTCGGTGATGACCGGCCCGTGGCCGAGTACGCCGTCCCCGGAACTGCCGGTGGCGCTGACGAGTTTCGTCGGGCGCAAGGCCGAGTTCGATGAGATCGGTTCGTTGGTACGCGACCATCGATTGGTGACGATAACCGGAACCGGCGGGGTCGGTAAGACCCAAATCGCGTTGCGGGTTGGTGCCGAGTTGGCCGAATCCGAGGGCGCCCTGTGCTTCGTCAGCCTTGCACCGGTCCACAGTCCTTCCTCGATCGTTACCGCCATCGCATCAGCCTTAGGCGTACAAGAGGTGCCCGAACGTCCGCTGCTCGAGACGCTCGTCGCATACTTGCGGAGCCGAACGGTTCTGCTGCTGCTCGACAACTGCGAGCACGTCATATCCGAGGCGGCAAACGTTGCCGAAGGGCTGCTTCGCGGGTGCGTGCACCTGCGGATTCTGGCCACCAGTCGCGAGCCGCTGAAGGCCGGCGGCGAATACGCCTACCGGCTACCTTCGCTTCGCATTCCTTCGTTCGAGGCAGCTCCACGGCTGGGCGCGAGCGACGCCGTCGGATACGGCGCGATCGCACTCTTTCTCGACCGTGCCCGCGCGGTCGATCACTCGTTTGCGGTTACCGACGACAACGCCCCGATGGTTGCCGAAATCTGTCGCCGGCTCGATGGAATTCCGCTCGCGATCGAACTGGCCGCGGCACGAACGAACTCGTTATCGCTGAGCGCGTTGGCGGAAAAGCTCCACGATCGCTTTCGCATCCTCACGAGCGGCGAACGCACGGCGTTGCCCCGTCAGCAGACGATGCGCGCGGCAATCGATTGGAGTTACCAACTGCTTTCGCTGCCGGAACAACTGCTTTTCGAGCGTCTCGCTGCGTTCGCGGGCGGTTGCACCCTAGACAGCGCCACGGCGGTCTGCACCGACGAGACAAACGCCGCCGAACGCGTGCTCGACCTACTGTCGTCGCTGGTCGACAAGTCGCTGTTGGTCGCCGAGCTCGGTGGAAGAGAGCCGCGATACCGCCTCTTGGAGTCGGCCAAACAATATGCCGGCGAGAGTCTGGCCGCACGGGGCGAAACTGAATCAGTAGCGCGACGCCACGCGGCGGCGTACCTCGCGTTAGCCCAACGGCTCAACCGGGCGTACGATACCGTGCCCGACGACGTTTGGATCGAGATGGCCAAAGAGGAGTTGGACAACTGGCGGAGCGCGTTGGATTGGGCGCTCGTCGCGCGCCACGACGTCGCGTTAGGCCAACGTCTCGCGGGTGAGCTGGCCGTCGTTTGGAGCACGTTCGCGCCGGTGGAAGGCCGCCGTTGGATCGCCCTGGCGCACCGACTGGCCGATACCGAAACGCCACAGAAAATACTGGCGGATCTCAACTATGCAGACGCCAACATTGCTGGCAACCTGGGCGAGGCGCTACTGCAACTGACCCGCAGCGAAGAAGCGCTCGCGCACTATCGGGCTCTGGACGATGAGTACGGAATTGCGCTGTCTTTGAGCCATGCGGGCCGGGCGCTGGTGTGGCTCGGCCGCGTCTCCGAGGCCGAGCCGAAGTTGCGCGAAGCCGTCGCGCACGCACGGCGGCTCGGAGTCCGCAAGCACTTGGGTCACATGCTTCGGGGGATCAGTTTCGCCAGTAACGTGAGCGGAGATCTGGCCGCCGCTCGGACCTACGTTTCGGAAGCCATTGCGATCTACGAAGAAATCGGCGCGCGACGGGGAGCGGCGATGGCGCTCGCCAGTGACCTCGCCGAAGTCGAGCTTCACGCGGGCAACGCCGAGCTGGCCCTCCACTGGTCGTCGGAAGCACTCCCGATTCTTCGTGCCTTCAACGGCATGGCACAAGTCGCCGAAGCGCTCAACAACATGTCGGCCTGCCTCATCTGTCTCGCGAGATACGACGAGGCCGAAGAATATGCGGTCGAATCCATTCTCATGACCAGCGAACATCGCGCCTCCAGCCAGCTCGCGCGGGCGCTGCAGCGCCTCGCGGCCGTCATGGCGCTGCGTCAGGAAGATGCGACCGTAATTGAGATTTACGAATGCACCGCGCGCATCTTCGGCTTCGTGGATGCGCGCCTGGCGGCGCTCGGGTCTCCGCGCTACCTCTACGATCAAGAAGAGTACGACCGCGTCGTGGCGCTCGTCCGCAATCGCCTCGGCGCGTCCGAGCTGGCACGCCTGATGGAAGCCGGGGCGAATATGACCGAAGACGATGCCATCGGCGCGGCCTTGGGCGCGTGCGATCCAAACACATCGTTCTGACTCAGTAACGATAGAAAGTCGAAGCCGCGCTTTGGCGCGCGGTATGTTCGATTTCGTACAAAGGGGTCGAGCGTCAGAAGGACAACGGCTGATGCATGCACCCATCGGCGAAGAATGATGGGTCGGAGAACGTTGCGCAACCGCTGGTAATCCGCCTCGAAGAGCCCGAATGGGACGTTTCGACGTGCGAACGGCTGGAACAACGGCTCGCTCCGGCCATCGACCACGCAGACGTCGTCGTACTCGAAATGAGCGCCGTGCGTTTCATGGACTCGACGTGCCTCGGCAAGCTGGTGCGCATGTATCGGCTTCGGGTGACCGGCCGTATGTTCGAACCAACGCGACTCGTGGTCGCCTCGCCGCAGATTCGACATCTGTTTGCGCTCGTAAAATTCGACGAACTCTTCCCGATCTTCGATACGTTAGACGAAGCCTTACTATACGCTCCGAGCGAGGACTAATCGCTTTGACGTTTGGCGAATTCCGGTCGCGACGGTCGTGCCGACAATCCTGAGAGTTCTACGCTAATTCGTTCGACCAGCATGCGATGCTCTTCCGGATCGCTGCCCGCGCGTCCGGTGACCATCGCTTCGATGCCGCGCACCGCCCTTTCATAGGCGACCCGGGCGCGTCTTTCTCCGACACGCTGCGCGAGCGGCCGTAGAAATCGCTCGCGCCAGCGCATGTTGGGCGGCACCGCGCCTCCCGGCCGTGCCAGCTCCCAGAGCAGCCCGCACTCGGTAGCCAGCGCTCGGAGCAATTTGACCAGCGCGTTGCGCGGATCGTCGGCAAAGACGTCGTGCGCAATAGCGAGTGCTTCGGCGGTCCGCCCTTCGACCAGCGCGCTGGCATATTTGTACGCCTTCGGGTCTTCGATTGAAAGCGACTCTCGCTCGAGATCCGCCAGCGTGATTTTCTTCCCTCCGAGCGCCAGCTTTTCGAGATCGTTGCGCACTGCCGACAAATCGGCGTCGCTGCGCGCCAGCTCGGCGACGACGCGCGGCTCGGCCTTCGCGCCCAATCGCTCGAGCGTTTCCTCGGCGAAGCGTGTGCGAACGTATTCCGAAGCCGTCGTATCGATGCGCAGGGCCGCGCGCCCGGCGAGCGTTCCGAGGGCCTGTGGACGCTCCGATCGTGGCGACAACAGATCGACGATGACCAGCGTATTCCCCTCGGGCGCGTCTTGAGCGACGCCCCACAGGTCGAGCCGCGGCTGCGCCCGCAGCACTTGCGCGTCACTCACCACGGTAACGCGGCAGCCGGCCAAGAACGGCATCGCGTGCGCGGCTTCGCGGAGGCGCGCGCCGTCTTCTACATCGTCGGGCCCAAATCGCGCCAGATTCAGCTCCCGAACGTCCGGGGCGAGTAAACGATCGAGAATAATCTCGACCGCGCGATCCGCCAGCACGCGCTCGGTGCCTTCGATCACGACGAGCTTCCCGATCGCCGGTTGCTTATCGAGAAAGTCGTAGAATTTCACGGTGCTCGAGGTCGGCAATCGATTCGCCGTAAGGTGGCCGGGCGACGCCGTACTCCGTTACGAACGCGGTCACCAAGTGCCCCGGCGTCACGTCGAACGCCGGATTGTACACCGCGACGCCTCGGGGTGCCACCGGTACACCGGCGAAATCCGTGACTTCACGCGCGGCACGTTCCTCGATCGGAATTCGGTCGCCGCCCGCCAGCGCGAAATCGAACGTCGAGCGCGGCGCCGCGACGTAGAACGGAATGCCGTGATGCGCCGCGAGGATGGCCAGACCGTAGGTACCGACCTTGTTCGCGGTGTCGCCGTTGCGCGCGATGCGGTCGGCACCAACGATGACGAGATCGATCTTGTGACGCGCCATCCCAATCGCGGCCGCTGAGTCGGTCTGGAGCACGACGTCGACGCCGGCACGTTGCAACTCGAAGACGTTCAGGCGCGAACCTTGCAGCAAGGGGCGGGTTTCGTCGACGAAGACGCACGGCTTTCTCCCGCTAAGATGCGCCGCGATAACGACGCCGAGCGCGGTCCCACCGCCGGCTGTCGCCAATGCTCCGGTGTTGCAGTGCGTCAGAATTCGCGCCTTTTTCGGAATCAACTCGAGGCCGTGCTCCGCAATCGCGGCATCGATTCGAACCTGTTCGGCGGCGATTGCGTGGGCCTCGGCCAGCATGTCGCCGGACGCGAGCACGCGATCGACCGCCCAAGCAAGATTGACCGCCGTCGGCCGGGCGCCGCGTACCCGCTGTGCGGCTTGCTCGAAAACCTCGTCGTCGGCGATCGACTGCCGCAGTAACGCCACGCCGAACGCGCCGAAAACGCCGATGCAAGGCGCGCCGCGCACCGCTAAACTCGCGATAGCACTTTCAAAATCGTCGACCGAACGGGCGCGTTCGTAACGCACGTCGTGGGGCAGGAGGCGCTGATCCAGGTACGCGACCGCGTCGCCTTCCCAGGCGACTGCCGCGAGCGGTTTCACACTCCGGCGGGCACCTGCGCCGAGAAGCACGTGCGGCAGTACACCGGCCGGTCTCCGCGCGGGCGGAACGGAACCGTCGTTTCGACGCCGCAGGCCGCGCACACCGCTTCGTAGCTGGGACGGCCGGGGCGCGGCGATTCGCCGCCTCCCTGCGAGCGCCGCGCTTGGCGGCAATCGCGACAGCGCAGCGGCTGATTCTGGAACCCCTTTTCGGCGAAGAACTCCTGCTCTCTGGCCGAGAAGACGAACTGTGCGGCGCAGTCCTTACAGGTGAGCATCTTGTCTTCCACTGTCGAATCTCCAACGCCCGTGGCCGAAGGTTAAGGCGCCTTAAATGCGACTCGCGCTGGCGAGTTCCTCCACTCGCTCGCGACGGCGTGCCAAAGGGGAGCGTTCGGCTACAGCCGGCTCAAAGCCACGCCGATCGGATCGTCATCGTCGCTGAACACCTCGATTGGCGAGCCGCCCGCCGGATACGAATAAATCTCGATGGCTAAGTGTGCGAAGTCGGCACAGATGACGCGCGCGCCGGTAATGGAAAAATGCTGGATCGCCCCAGATCCCTCGAGCGCCGTTGAGCCCACGATCGTCGAGCCGGAGGTTTGATAGATCACTTGGCCTTCCGCGTCGCCAACCGCCATATACGTACCGTCGAACCGTATCCCACCCGGACTCGAGAAATTCTCTCCGAGCGTCAGGTCGGTGAAAACGCCGTTTGAGAATTTGGCGTAGGCGAATACGCCGTGGGCAATGCCGTCGACGAATGCGTTGCCGTGGTTGTCGTAGCCGACCGAATCCATCTCCTGCATGGTTGCATCCTGGTACGTCTTCTTCGTGCCGCGTGCGCCCGCGTAGATGGAGAGCCTGCCATGCCGCCGGTTCTCCGTATGGAGACTCACCACGGCGAGATCGCCGCTCTTGGGGTCGACCGAACAATCGACCGGCTCGTTCCCGGTGTCCTTGAGCGTTCGAATCGGCACCGCGCCGCCGTGCGCGTATTCCACCACGGTTGATGCGTCCTGATCGGTGATCCACACGTCGCCCGAGGCGTCGACGCATTCTCCCTGCGGCGATGCGAAGCCGGTCAACGTTCCCATCAACTGCAGGGTCGGATACGCGTACACGTTGACTGCGCCGGTGCCTTCCGAAACGTAGAGCAGCGCGTGGCTTTTTGCTTCGGGACGCATCCACGACGCGCCATGGGCCGGGCGGCGCGCGGCGCTGCCGGCGAACGCCTTCGCCGACACCGGCGCGAGTTGCGATCCCCCGGCGCTGCATGCCGTCATCATCGCGAGGCTGCCCGCAATACCGAGGAATCCAACCGAGCGAAATTCCATCATTACCGGCTCCTAGTGCAGCACGTAGTGTTCGACGAGACCATCGTATTCGTAGTTGGGGCCGCCGTCCTCTTTAATAACGGCAGCGCCCTTTGGAATATCCGCTCTTAACGGTGATGCCGGACAGGGCTCAGTCGTCGTCCGGCGCTTTGGGCGAGCGAGGCTGTCTTTGAAAATCGCCGGCGTGCAGTCGCGTCGGGATCGTTCGGAATTTTATCGGGGATTGCGAGAAGTCGAACATGTCGTCGAACGCATCCGCCCGTACGTCGGCTCCGCCCAACGACCGAAGTCCGAACACGGCTTCGATCAAATGCAGCGCACTTGCAATTTCGTGCTGCGTATGCGAAACGTAACCCGCTTTGGCGTAAGGCGAAATGACGATCGCCGGAACGCGGAATCCCAAACCTTCGAAGGCTTGCGTCTGCCTGTCGGGGTATTGCGGGGGCGGGACGTGATCGTACCAGCCTCCCCAATCGTCCCACATCACCACGATGGCGGTGGTCTTCCAATACGAACTCTTCCCAATCGCGTTGACGATCGATGCGACCCAGTCGGGTCCGGTCGCACTCAGCGAGCCGGCGTGATCGGAGTTGGTCCACGAAGGCGCGACCCAGGCGACCGCGGGCAAATCGTTCGCGGCGATGTCGTTCAAGACCAACGTTTCCGGCGACTTCACGTTGCGCACCCAGTCTTCGCCGAACCGCACCGGTCGAATCGCATCGAATGCCGACCAGATCTCTCCCCTGTTTTTGCGGCCGATCGCGGGCGCGTAGTACGCCCAAGAAATGCCTGCGTGGTCGAGCCGCGTCGCAGCCGTATCGTAGGAGAAGCACGGATAGGGGCCGGTCACTTCGATCCCGGTGGCCTTGGAAAACACCGGCGGTTTCGCCGTGCCGTACTGCAGCAGATAGGTCGTTTGCGTCGACTGCGCATCGCAGCCCCACGGGCTCGGCGGCGGCGGCGTCGGCACCGGAAAGAACGGATTCTCGGCGACGTGATGCGCCTCTCCGGCAATCATGTACTGATGGGAAACGTAGCTCGGGCCGCTGTTCGATGCAAACATTCGATCGCCGAGCGCGTACTGAGTTGCCATCGTCCAATACGGCCCAATCTCGGACCGGGGCACGTAGGAGAACGCGGTCGCGAGATGCGGTGGCCCGTAGAACAGCCAGCACGATGGATGGTTTCTCGGATCCCGGCACGACGAGCTAAAGCCATGGATCTCCATGTCGAAGCCATCGTTGTTCCCGCCGTCGTAGTCCTCCAGAAATTGAACGTGCGCGTGGCTGATGTCCCAACCCTTGGTTAAACTCCACGGCTTCAACGTGTACCGTTTGCCGTGGCCGTATCCGAAGTTCACGGTATCCGCGCCGGGAAAGCCGTGAAACAAATTATCAAACGACCGGTTTTCCTGAATGATGATAACGACGTGCTGAATTTTTCCGTTGCCGAACGCCGACGCCGGCGCCGCGCGGAACGCATCGCTGCGGAAATCGTTGGGCAACGGCAACGGTGGACTACCCGCCTGATTCGATCCGCCGCGACAGCTTACTACGGCCGGGAGAACGGCGAGGGCAAGCCAGCCTATCCTTAGCAGAGCGAGCGGACTACGCATCGGCATTCCACCACCTTTTCTGCTAGCGTGTTCCATTCGCCCGGTCAGCGAAACCCTGCTCGAGGTAAGCCTGCCGTCGTGCCGAGCAACGCTGCGGCGGCAATTGCGGCATCATAGCCCTTGTTGCCGCGCCGCGGATCGGCGCGCTCTTCGGCTTGCGCGTACGTTTCGGTCGTCAATACGCCGAAGCCGATCGGCGAGCCGGCCGAAAGCTGCACGTCCATAATGCCGCGCGCGCATTCTCCGGCTACGAAATCGAAATGCGGCGTTTCGCCGCGCACGACCACGCCTAACGCAACCAGCGCGTGATACCGCTGGGTCTCGAACAAGTTCCTACAGGCGAAAGGAAGCTCGAAACACCCCGGCACGTCGAAGACTTCGACGTCGGCGTCGGCAACGCCGCAATCGCGCAACGCCCCTTTCGCGCCCTCGACCAACCAATCTGCAAGTTCGGGGTAGAAGCGCGCCGCGACGATCGCAAAACGCCGGCCGGCACAGTTCGGCAGCGCCGGCGTTTTCGAACCGTCGACGTTCGCATCGTTCTTCTTCACGATACCGCGGCCGGTCCATCGAGCATATGGCCGAGCTTGGCGCGTTTGGTATTCATGTAGTGACGGTTGTAACGCGTCGGCACCGTTTGCATCGGCATGCGCCCGACGATTTTGAGGCCGTAACCCTCGAGGCCGAAGATTTTCCGCGGATTGTTCGTAATCAGGCACATCTCGCGTACGCCGAGGTCAACCAGAATCTGCGAGCCGATCCCGTAGTCGCGTTTGTCGATTGGAAGGCCGAGAGCGACGTTGGCCTCGACCGTGTCGGCCCCTCGATCTTGAAGCTCGTAGGCGCGCAGCTTGTTGGTCAGGCCGATTCCGCGCCCTTCTTGACGCAAATACAGAAACACGCCGCGTCCTTCGTCGGCGATCAGATCCATCGCGCCGTCGCGCTGCGCGGCACAATCGCACCGAATCGAGTGCAGCGCATCACCCGTTAAACATTCGGAGTGCACGCGTACCGGAAGATTCTTCCCGTCGCCGATGTCGCCCATCACCAGTGCGACGTGCGTGTTGGCATCAATGGTGGTTTCGTAGGCGATGCCTTTCCAGTTGCCTTTGCTCGTCGGCAACTCGAACTCGGCGACTCGCTTGACCAGTTTTTCGGTGCGCATGCGATAGGCGATGAGATCCTTGACGGTAATGAGTTTCAGGCCGTGGCGGTCGGCATAAACGCGCAAGCCGTCGAAGCGCTCCATCGTTCCGTCGTCGGCCATGATTTCGCAAATCACGCCCGCCGGATAGAGTCCCGCGAGCCGTGCCAGATCGACCGATGCTTCGGTCTGTCCGGCGCGGACCAGAACGCCGCCTTCGCGGGCGCGCAACGGAAACGTGTGCCCGGGCCGCAGAAAGTCCGAAGGCCGCGCGTCGGGATCGAGCAGCTTCTTGATCGTTGCGGCACGATCGTGCGCCGAGATTCCCGTCGTCGTCAATCCGCGCGCTTCCACCGAAACCGTGAACGCGGTTTCGTGCACCGCCGTGTTGTCGGTGACCATCTGCGGAATCTGCAACTCGTCGAGCCGGCGGCCCGGAAGCGGAACGCAGATCAAGCCGCCGGCTTCCTTACGCATGAAGTTGATCGCGTCGGCGGTGACCGTCTGCGCGGCCATCACGAGATCGCCTTCGTTCTCGCGGTCCTCGTCGTCGAGCACCACCACCATCTTGCCGCTCCGAATGTCAGCGATCGCTCCGTCGATCGAATCGAAGGGACTTGGCGCGAGTTGCTCCCCCAGTTCGGGCAGCACGTGCGCCAGTCGCTGCAGCGTTCGGTACGAGGGCTCGCGCCGGCCGGAGCGCAGCAGCGAGATGGCCGACTCGGTCAGCCCGGCATTCGCGGCCAGGTCGGCGGCCGAAAGGTTCTTGGCCTCCATCGCCAGGTGCAGTCGCTCGGCAAATGTCTCCACACTCCGAGCCTAGACCTTCGATTTGACAAATGTCAAGGTGAAATGCCGGAGCCGGGGCCTTTCCCGTTAAACGCCAGCTGCCCCATAAGAGGGGTGGGGTGCCCGTAAAAGAGGGCGGCCGGGACGACCCGATATTCGCCACGCAGGTGAATACTGCAAGGTGGGTCTTGGTTGCGATCTTCTTCGGCGTGCCGCTATCGATCGGTCTAGTAGGCGCCATCCAGAAGCGTCGGCATCCATCGCTTGAGCGGTCCAGCGAGCCTGACGATTTCGTAAACGACGCGCACCCCTACATAAAGGGCCGGTGGAGCGACAACTTCCGCAGGCTCCGATAAAAGCTCTTTTGCCTCGTTTTTTCAGTAGCGCCCACGTTCGCCAAGTTTCACCGGCGCGCCGGAACCGGGCGCGCGGGCGACTCGATCTTCGTGTCGCCTGCCGGCGAAGCTAGTTGGCGTTCTAGCGCCGTAAAGACGTCGATAATCTGCCGAGCCTCGTAGATCTGTTTCCGCTGTCGACCAAGATGAGCCGGCATAACTACTCCTGCATCACTAAGGCGTTTCATCGCATCTATTGTGGCACGTAAGCTGCGGTCGATCATTGATTGCGCCGATGCCAAGGTGATAACGGGTGCACCCGGCAATACATCGATCAACCTGAGTGCGGCAGCATCAGAACGAACAGGGCCTAGGCGCGTACGCCATTCGCCTTGGATAGTGCGAATTCGCTCCTCAAATCTCATTGCATCGACAGCCGCGCGCGCGCAAGCGCCGGCAAAAATCCCTAGCCAGCGGTTGATGGCAGCTATCGCCTTCTTAGAATCCGCGGGGCCGTCGTTTGCGGTCCCGCGCAACCCTGCCAAGTAGTCTTGCACGTGTGTGGCAAGCACCAGGGAAACCGGTGGACTAACGCGCTGAGTCAAACCGCGTGACCGAAAGATCATGTGAATTAGTGCACGTCCAACGCGGCCATTACCGTCTGAAAATGGGTGAATAGTTTCAAATTGCGCGTGCGCAATTGCCGCTTGAGCGACGGGAGGAAGCGAATCCTCATTGCAAAACGCGCAGAGATCCACAAGCAAATCTTCAACGATCTCTGGCGGGGGCGGCACAAATACGGCAGCACACGGATTGTACGAACTTCCGCCAATCCAGTTTTGTCGACTGCGGATGCGGCCGCCGTGATCTTGCCCTAGCGCGGTGCCCTCGAGCAGTCGGCGGTGCGTCTCAAGAAGCACCGGCACTGTGATTGGTGAACCTGCGTGCACCGTTTGAAGGGCGTACGTCATCGCTTCGACGTTGCCGAGGACCTCCACAGCCGTGACGTCGCCCCCATCGTCGCCGCTGGCGCGCGCGGCATCTGCGCGCAATAAGCGCCGCGCGTCCACGACAAGGCCCTCGATTTTCGATGACGCAATTGAATCCGTCCTAAGAAGCAAGCGGGCAAGCGCCTCCGTGTCCGCCAAAGTCGATGTCTTCGCTTCGAGGTCCCTCGTTGCGCGCTCGGCGTCCGATATATCAGCCGCGGTGCTGGAGTCAAAAGTGAATTCCCGCCCGTGCAGGTAGTCGGGGATGTAGACCTCGTACCGGCAGCCCTGAGGATCGCGTCGCGACAGGCCAGACTCGGGCCCCTTACCCTCCCAGATCCGTTGCTCTCGGCGCCCCATAATTGAAGTTTAGTGGATAACCTTCAATTAAGCAAGGAGCCAGTGTAGGTAAACGCCTCCGTGTCGAAGCCCTTACCGAGGAGGTCTACTTGTTCGGCTCGCGCGCCTAAAATACAGGTTACAGGCTCACTAAGATCTTGCGGTGGCCGAGGACGATAATGCCGAGCGTTTTGGTGAGTGAGTAAGATTGATCGTTCTCAGGCGGAGGTTTGGGTTGCGCTGCTGCGCGGCATAAACGTCGGCGGCAAGCACAGCCTCCCGATGAAGCAGCTTGTCGAGATGTTCGCCGAAGCTCGCTGCGTCGACGTGCGCAGTTACATCCAGAGCGGCAACGTCGTCTTCACCGCGCCCCTGTCGGTCGTGAAGACGCTTCCCGCCGTACTGGCTAAAAGGATTGAAGAGCGCTTCGGATTCCGGGCTCCGATCATCGTACGAAGTCGTGACGAGATGGGGCGCATTATCCGCGGCAATCCGTTTCTGAAAGCCGGCCTACCGCAGACTGCGCTGCACGTCTACTTTCTGGCCGACCTGCCGGGCGCCGATGCGGTGAAGCGTTTGGATCCGAGCCGGTCGGCGACGGACGTCTTTGACGTCCGAGGCCGTGAAATCTACCTCCATCTTCCCAACGGCATGGCACGCACGAAATTGACGAATGCGTACTTCGACGCCCAGCTCTCGACGGTTGCGACGGCGAGGAATTGGGCCACCGTGCTGAAGCTGCAGGCGATGATGAACGCGGCTTGAGCCGCTAGCATACTTGAAACAGTCGTTTCAAATATGCTAGCCTAGTCCCATGTCGCGGACCGCCGACGACGCCCGCCGCGCCGAGCTGCTCGACCGGGCCGTCGATTACGTCTTGGAGCATGGGTTGGCCCAGCTCTCGCTTCGGCCGCTGGCCAAGGCGACCGGCGCCAGCCCGCGGCTCTTGCTCTACTACTTCGGCTCGAAAGAGGCGCTGGTCGTCGAAATCATCCGGCGCGGGCGAACCCGGCAGCGCGAAACGATGGCGCACCTCAAGCTCACCTCCGCCCTGGGTCCCCGCGAAGTCACTCGCATTTTGTGGCGTCACTTCAGCGCTCCAAAGTGGCAGCCATTGATGCGCCTCTTCTTCGAAATCTACGGTCTCGCGCTTCAAGATGGCTCGCGCTTTCCGGGATTTCTGGCAAGCGCGGTCGACGACTGGCTGGCCGCGCTCGAGACCTGTTCGACGCGGCCGGGCTTCAGCCGCGACGACGCCCGCGCCTTGGCGACGGTGATGATCGCGGGATTTCGCGGCTTTTTGCTCGACTTGTGCGCCACGCACGACCGTGCGCGCGTCGATCGTGCCGTCGATTTGTGGCTCTCGATGCTCGACTACGCTTCCGTCACGAAAGAAACCATCGATGAAACTGCTTGATTTGCGCTCGCGCCGGACGGCGGCGACGTCGTTCATCTTCGTTACCGTCATGCTCGACATGCTGACGTTCGGCATGATCGGGCCGGTGCTGCCGAAGCTCATTGCAAGCTTCGTCGGCGGCAACATGTCCAACGCCGCGGCCGTTATCGGCGCGTTCGCGACGGTCTGGGCGTTGATGCAGTTTTTCATGTCACCGCTGCTGGGCATGATTTCCGACCGAGTCGGGCGGCGACCCGTGATCTTGATCTCCAACACCGTGAGCGCGATCGACTACGTCATCATGGCGCTCGCCCCGAATTTGTGGTGGCTGTTCGCGGGTCGGGTGCTTTCCGGAATTGCCACCGCCAACATGACGGCGGCCAGCGCCTACATTGCCGACGTCACGCCGCCGGAGAACCGCGCGAAGGCCTTCGGCGTGCTCGGAAGCGCGTTCGGACTCGGATTCATCCTCGGACCGGCGATTGGCGGACTCGTCGGCAACGTCGATCCGCGGCTCGCGTTTTGGGCCGCGGCTCTCTGCAGTCTGATCAATACACTCTACGGCGTGTTCGTGTTGCCGGAGTCGCTCGCGCCGGAGCAACGGACCGCGCGATTGGAATGGAAACGTGCGAATCCGCTGGGTTCGCTCAAGCTGCTGCGCTCGCACCACGAGCTGTGGGGACTCACCTGGGTCAACTTCATCGGATATCTCGCGCACGAGATCTTTCCCAACGTGTGGGTGATCTTCTGCATCGCCGTTTTCGGATGGAGTACCGGTAGCATCGGCTTGACCCTGGCCCTGGTCGGCGTTCTCACCGTCGTCAATCAAGCGACGATGGTCGGTCCGGTCGTCGCCAGATTCGGCGAGCGGCGGGTTCTGCTCGCGAGCCTAGTATTGGCAGCCGCCGGCTGCGCCCTGATGGGAACGGCCAACGGCGTAATTTTCCTACTCGCGATCGTCATCATTTGTCTGCCGATGTACAACGCCACCTCGCAGGCGTTGATGACGCGCCACGTCGGCCCGTCGGAGCAAGGTGAGTTGCAAGGCGCGCTGGGATCGATTCGCGGTATCTCGATGCTCCTGGGTCCGGGTCTCTTTACGTTCGTGTTCGCGCAGTTCATCGGACCGTGGGGTGCGGCGGGAATTCCGGGGGCGCCGTGGTATCTCGCCGCGCTCATGTACGCCGGTGCCTTGGTGCTGGCGTGGCGCGTGACCACCGCAAAAGACGACGTCGTGTTACCGGTTCCCGAGAGCGCGCCGATTTCGTACGTGGACGGCTGACCCCAAACGCCGGCGCTTACACCGCCGGCGGCTCAACTGAAGGGCACGAAGAGGAACGCCCGCGCGTTATAGCAGGCTAACGGTCCGGAGGTTTTTGACCTCCTTAGGCAAGCCTTCAGAGGGTGTTGATGGATGCAACGACCGGCCCGACGTTCGAGAACGGCAAGATCTGCTACATCGAAATTCCGGCACACGATATTCAACGCTCCGCCGACTTCTATCAGGCCGTTTTCGGCTAGCACGTGCGCTTCCGCAGCGATGGTTCGGTCGCTTTTGACAACAGCGTGAACGCGGCAAGCCGAACCTTCGTTCTGGGTCGCGCGCCGGCGTCGAACGCGGGCCTTACGGTGCACATTATGGTTGCCGATGCCGCCTCGACGCTGGAAGCAATCGTGAGCGCCGGCGGCGAAATCGTCGAACCGATCGATCCCGACTCGCCGGAAATTTTCGCTCTTTTTCGCGATCCCGGAGGTAACCTGTTAGGGTGCTATCAACAACCCGGGCTCGCTGGTTAGACGTCACGTTGACCCGTCACTCGAAGAGCACGATAGGTTTGAGGATGCGCGACTCGGCCAGGTAGCGGTATGCACGCGGCGTTTCGTCGAGCGAAACCAGCGTCGCGCCGAGCTTTTCGGCGCTGACGATGCCATTTTCGATTAGGCCCAGGGCAGCGCGGGTGTCGTCGGGCCCGCACGAATAACTCGCCACCAGCCGAAGGTCGTCGAAGTAAAAGCGGCCGGCGTCGAGTTGAAGCGGCGTCCCCGGTTCCAACGGTGCGAACATGACTACCGTGCCTCCAGGAGACGTCATCGCGATGGCCGCTTTCAAGGCGCCCGGGGTTCCGGGACCACAGATCGTTACGGCGGCGCCGTCGTTCAACACCGCGCCGGCGTCGTCGGGATGAAACGTGATCGCGCCGAGCGCCTGCGCCCGCGAGCGACGGGCGGCAATGAAATCGCTTCCGAACACGCGCGCGCCGAGCGCTTTGCCGGCGAGCACGTGCATCAGACCCATGACGCCCAGGCCGGCGATGCATAGCGTGTCACCCGGCGCGACGCCTCCGCGGCGCAGCGATTTGACGACGCACGCCAGGGGTTCGATCAACGAGGCATCGGCAAAGCTCATTGGGTCGGGCAAACGCAGGGTGTCGCGCTGATTTTCGCGCGGAACGCGAAAGTACTCGGCGATGCCGCCGGGATCGATTTTGGTTGCGCGCCACGTCGCGCACTGCACGAAATCACCCCGGTCGCAGGCCGGACACGCAAAGCACGGCGCATGATGGTGCACGAAGACCCGGTCGCCGACGGCAAACGGCCGGCCGTCTTCATCGCGCGCCTCCGCACCCGCTCCGATCGCCGCAACCACGCCGGCGGGTTCGTGCCCGAGCACGCACGGAGCTTTACGTTGCACGTACCACGCCATCACGTCACCGCTGCAGATGCCGCACGCCATCGTGCGGACGAGCAGCTCGCCCGCGCCCGGTTGCGGCACCGGGCGTTGCTCGATTCGAATGTCGGATGCGTCGTAGAGAACGGCGGCTCGCATGGTGGCCGGCAGCGTCATGGTTCGATCAGCAGTTTCAGGCCCTCACCGGCGTCGAGGCGCTCGAACGCCGTGCCGAGATCGGCGAGGCGATACGTATGCGAAAGTAACCGTACCACCGGGATCGCGCGCGCGACGATGGCGTCGTAGGCTTGGCGAACGTCATGCGGTGCGAAGTGAAACGGGCTGACGAGCCGGATTTGGTCGTAGTGCAGTCGCGATGCGCTCAACGAAATGTGCGCCTCTGCCGGGAGACCCCCGAAAAACGACACGGTCCCGCCGCGGCGGACCAGCTCGGGGGTGCTTTCCCACACGCTCTGGCTGCCGGTGCATTCGATTGCCGCATCGGCGCCGCGGCCACCGGTCAGTCCGAGCAACCCCTCACGCAGCGGCACGTCGTTCGCATCGATGGTTTCGATCCCCAAGTCGCGCGCCAACGCCAGCCGTTGCGGTTTGCGTCCGGCGAGCACCGCACGCATCCCGCGCTGCGCGAGCACGAGCGCGTGAAGCATCCCGAAACCTCCGTCGCCGAGCACCGCAACCGTCGACCCTTGTTTGGCGGCCAGAAACGCGACCGAGTGGACGACGCACGCCAAGGGTTCGAGGAAGGCCGCCGCGGGATACGACACCCCGCCCGGCTTGTGAAAGCAATTGCGCGATACGATGCGTTCCGGAACGGCAACGTAATCGGCATACGCGCCGAGAATCTTGCTCGACATTACCGACTCACAGAGTTCTTCTTCACCGGCGCCGCACCAAAAGCAGACTCCGCACGGCGCCGAATGCACGCACATTACCGCGTCGCCGGCGTGAAAATCCACGACGCCGTCGCCCACCGCCGCGACGTCGCCCGAGAATTCGTGCCCAAAGCGCGTCGGCATCGGCATTTGCGGGTGGCCGCGCCGGTAGGCTTTCAAGTCTGTCCCGTCGGTCAGCGCCGCGCGAACGCGAACCACGATTCCGCCGGGCGCCGCTTGCGGAATCGGCTCTGCACGAAGTTCTATGCGGCGCGGAGCGACCAGCATCGCCACCCGCGTATGTCGGTCGAGGTTCACGGCTCTTCGCCGGCGACGCAGCCGAGCAATGCGCTTCGAAGCGCTGCCGGAAGAGGCCGGCTTGCCTTGGTAGCACCGTCGATGCAGGCAACCGTCAGGGTAAACGCCGCCCCCGCCTGGCCGCTGCGTTCGTTGAACACCACGGTCTTCCAGCGCACGCTCGACGCGCCGACCTTCTCGACGTGCGTCCGCAGACGCAGCCAATCGTCCATCATCGCCGGGGCGTGATATTCGGCTTCACAGCGGACGCGCGGAAGCCAAAAATCGTAGTCTTCGAAAACCCGGTCGTACGGAAACCCAAGCTCGCGAAAAAACTCCATTTCGGCCCGCTCGACGAAGCGCCAATACGCCGCGAAATACACGATGCCGGCTACGTCCACGTCGGACCACTGCGTCCGAATGCGGGTTTCGAATACGCGCGCGGCGCGCGGCATCGTTTCCTTATACTTCATTCCACGCCGGACTTCGAGCCGCTGCGTAACGCGCCAGCGGATCGACTTCGAGATTCACCCGGCTGCCGGCAGCCCGGGCGCCGAGTGTCGTCCGGGCGCTCGTCTCCGGAATCACGGCGACCTCAAACCAGCCGCTCCCGGCGGCCGCGACCGTGAGGCTCACACCGTCGATCGCGATGAAAGCCTTTTCCACGATCGCGAATGCGAGTGACGCGGGGAGTTCGAAGCGGACGCGCTCGCTCTGCCCTTCGGGTGCCCGCGACACGACGCGGACCGTCGCATCGACGTGTCCGTACACGAAGTGACCGCCGAGCCGATCGCCGACGCGCAGCGCGTATTCCAAATTCACCGCGTCTCCCGGCGCCCGCGAGCCGAGCGTCGTGCGCGCCAGCGTTTCGGGGACGACGTCGAACGCCACCACGTCGCCGTCGATCGCGGTCGCGGTGAGACACGCGCCGTCGACGGCGATCGAATCTTTCGGCTCGGGGCGCTCGCGTTCGACGCCCTCGCAGCGTACCCGTAACGTCGCTCCGCCACCGGGCAGCAGATCGATCGATCGTACCGTACCGCGGTAGCCGATGATGCCGCTAAACATCGGCGAGCGTGCCCGAAATCACGACGTCTTGGCCGACGCGTATCGTTTGCTCGAAGCGCAGTCGCGGACGCAAAGCCGCGAAATCGACGCCGGCGAGCACCGGAACCGACCGCCGGTTGCTCAGCAGCACCGGTGCGATCGCCCAGTAGAACCGATCGATAAGGCCGGCTGCAATCATTCGGGCACCCAGCGTGGGGCCGCCCTCGCAGAGCACGCTATCAACGTCTTGCGCGCGCAGCTCTTTCATCGCCGCACGCAAATCCAGCCGCGTGTCGCCGGCATCCCCGACGAAGACCACCTTGGCGACGTCGCGCAGGTTGTCGAACTGGCGGCGCAGACCGGCGGGCGCCAGGACGATGGTGGACGCGTAGCCTTCCACACCGGCGAGAATGCGGCTCGACGAATCGATCGTTTCGGTTTCGCATGCGACGACGCGAACAAACGGCCGCAACCGGTAATGTGCCGGCCGCACCGTCAGCTGTGGGTCGTCGACGCGCACCGTTCCAGCACCGACCATCACCGCGTCGTAGGCGATGCGCAGCTCGCGCACGTAGAGGCGCTGAGCTTCCGACGTAATCCACTCTTGAACGCCCGGTTTCGAGGTGATCGCACCGTCCAGCGACATCGCCATCTTGAGCGCCGCGTACGGGCGATCGGCGCCGATCGATCCGGCAAAAATTTGGATCAGCTCGCGCGCGCGGGCATCGCCGGCAACGTCGACCGTGATGCCGTGCGCGCGCAAGTAGGCGATTCCGTCACCGGCGTTTTTCGGGTTGGGATCGGTGACCCCGCACACCACCCGAACGATGCCCGCTTCGGCGACTGCGGGGGCGCATGCCGCAACGCGACCCGGCCTCACGCAGGGCTCGAGCGAGACGTATAACGTCGCACCGCGCGCCGCACTTCCGGCGAGCGCCAATGCGTTGGTTTCGGCATGCGCATCGCCGGCGCGATGGTGATAGCCTTCGCCGAGAATCCTCCCGTCACGCGCGACAATCGCCCCGACCGGCGGATTCGGCGCGGTATTGCCGATGCCGCGCGCCGCCAGTTCGTATGCGCGCTGCAGGTACAACCGATCGTGCGGCGTCAGTCGCGCAGAGGTTTCGGATTCCACGAGGGGTCGGTTTTCGTCGCCGCCACGACCACGGCCCCTTCTACCGTCCCGCCGGCGCAGGTGACGGCGCGCGCACAATCCTCGAGCGTTGCGCCGGTCGTACACACGTCGTCGAGTAGGGTTACGCGTTTTCCGGCGACGAGCTGCGCGTCGCAACGAAAGCGGCCACGCGCCGCAAGCCGTTCGCCGCGCGTCCGGCCACGTTGCGCATCGCCGGCGCACTGCTCCAGCGCGGCGAGAACGCGAGCGCCCGCGATACCTGCCGCACGGTGCGCGATCAGGGCTACTCCGTCGCAGCCGCGAACGCGCCGGCGCGTTGCCGTGGTGGGAATCGGAACGAGCAGCGCGTTACGGCGCACCAGCGGCGCGACGCGTTCGCCCATCGCCTCGGCTACGTCGCGTCGACCGTCTTTGAGCGCGAGAACGGCGGATCGCAGGACGCCCTCGTAACATCCGTACGCCGTAACGAAGACCACATGCAGACGCGCGTGCACCGCGGGAGCGTCGAGCGGAGCGCACGACCCGCACAATCCGCTGCCGAGCGCGTTGCATCCAACGCACTGCGCCGGAAATAAAAAGTCCAAGAGCGGCAGCCACTCCACGCCGCTCCATCACGAGGCCCGTTCCGGTAACTAGCCTAGGGGTACGATTGCACGCACGCTTGCGTCGCGTTGCTGAACATCGGCTGCGTTGCGTACGACTTCTTTCCGAACGGTTCGTTGGCGATGTTGTGCCACGCACAGGTATCGCCGATTTCCCCATCGACGCCGCTCCAGCCGCTGTAGGGATCGGGATCGGTGATCGACTCGCCGTACTCGTGGCCCGCCATAATGGTTACGCCTTCGTCGGTTCCGGTTTCACCGGCAGGCGGAGTGATGATGTTCGCCCCGCACTCGCTGCCGGCATCGGGCATGTAAGGAAAGTCGGTGTACGAGACGACGTTCTTCCCATCGGAGACCGAGCTGTGGTACGCGCACCAGTGCGACCCGAAGCCGCTGGTGCTGTGGCCGTGCGCGGTCGCGACGACGTACGAGCCGTTGGGATCGTAGCCAAAGTGTTTCACCCCTTTGATCGCCTCCGCGGCAATCTGGGCGTCGGTCGGCTTCTTTGGAATCGCGGAGTCGTCGTCCCAGCTGCCACCGTACTGCTTCGCCGGATTCTCGATGTAAATCGTGCTGCTGCCGAGGACCTCGTAGTATTGCGTGTAGATATTGTTGTGTCCACTGCCGCCCATGTGGCCGGCATACTGCTGTAACAGTTTTTTCACGCCGTTGGAATCGCCGTACGCCTTGTAATCCCAAAAAATAAGGTACACCTTGGGGTTTACGAGCACCGGGCCGCCGTTGTACCGAACCGGAAGGTCGGGCCGAACGCGACCGGCCGCAAAGTCTCGCAAGAGCGCGTAATGCGGGCGATGGTAGCGCACGCCTCCCGCGTCAATCCAGTCTGAGCTCGCCGCAATCGGTTTCGGCGGCACGCTACTTTCCGCACACCCGGAAAGCGCGACCGCCGCAGCGCAGCCGGCGATGCCGGCGAGCCGCGAAAGCCAATACATACGCATCTCTCTTCTTCAAGAAGCGCGACGGCTACTCGGCTCGCCAGCGCACGTTGTTAGCCTGTTTTGTTCGTTGGTACGCACAGCCAGTTGGGTGTACCTACCACAACCGTACCCACCTCGAACTGATTTGCAAATGGGCGCTGCTGCTGCTGCGTCGGACCCTGGATCGGATAACACGTGAGGTGATCGGCCGGAGCCGGAACCTTCATATTCGGACCGGACAGGACTTTCTTCGTTACCGGCGTGCAGAACATCTGCGGTGCGCCGACGCCCGTCTTATACTTTTGGAACTGATCGATGAGCTGAACCGTAGCACCGGGGAATTGAGCGTCGAACTGTGCCGTGTAGCACTCGAAGTGCGAAAACGCTCTGGCCATCGGGATCGCGGCTTCCGCCGGAGGCGCAACCGTGACTCTCCCGAGCACAAACGCCGCAGCAACGGCCACGACGCCAATCGTTAACTTGACAAACCGCATAGTAACCCTCCTTTACGGTAAGCCAACCAAGCATACATCTACCAGCTCAGAATGCCAAGGGGGCGCTCACTACGCTGGGATGCACGGTGGGCCGATAGCCGCAGCGTAGGATGGCAACGATCGATTCAGGCGTCAGCACGTCGGCTGCGACGTGTCCAAGACGCGGCGTTCGGCTCGAATAACCGGAATCCGACCAGGCGAAGATTTCGTCTCCCCATAGCAGCCACGCTCGTTCGCCGAACGCAACGTAAGTGCCGTCGGGTAATTCGGAAAGGCGAGCGCGATACGTCCGCTTCTTGCCGCGATCGAGTCGATCCCGATGCAGTCGTGCATCGATGTCATCGGCCTTTGCCGGCGCGCCGTAACACGCTTCCCACGCGGCACGAAAGCGCTGATAATCGGCGTGGCGGCACTCGGCGCACGGGCGATGCCCGGCGCCGAACGCGGCTGCTTCGTCGAGAAAGAATAGTTCGGTATACGAGTGCGGGCGCATGATCGCCCGCTTGCGGCCGCGGAACTCGGTACGGCAAGCAATCCAGCGCCGCACCTGAAACGGCCGAACGATCCGACGCGCGTCGTCGTGCAAGACGCCGCGGTTGCCCATCACGAGTCCGCGGCCCGGTAGCGCGACGACGTCGCCAAACGGTGTGACGCGATTTTGCAGCGGCATAGCCGCGAACTTCGCCGCCGCGGCGGCATCGTCCTAACCCAAGCGACGCGAGCGTTGTGCCGGCGCAACGCGCGAACGAGTCGCGGCGTTGGCTTCCTCGAGGTCACGCTGTTCCGCCCGCAATTCCATCGCTCGAAACTCCGCGTAGCGCCGATCGCGTACCATTTCGATTGCCTTGCGATCGCGTCTCGCCGCAGCCGCCGCATCGCGCGCGGCTTCGAGTTCGTCGGATCGCCGGTTTAACGTATGAGTGCTTGCGTCGAGCACCCGATTCAAGAAATGCAAGTGCGCGGCGCGCAACTGGAGGTCGGCCGCTCGCAGCGTGCCGTTCCGGTTCGGCATCTCGAATTCACGGCGACGAATCTCTCGGCGACGGCGGTCAACTTCGCGCGCCGCGGATTCAACGGCGCAAGCGCTCTCGGCCAGCGCGCTGCGCGCCGAATCTTCGAGCGACGTGCGATGGGCGAGCAGCGCCTGCAGGGCGAAGGTAAACTTTTTCCGCATCGTTCCCCCGAGGAACGAATCACGCGAGATCGGTCGCTCGAAAAGAGTTTACCGCGCGAGCTGCGCGCGCTCGCGGCCGACGGAAACCAGATCCACGGGTACCGCGAGCAGCTCGCCAATGCGCGCGACGTAGCGCCGTGCGGCCACGGGAAGATCGGCAATTCGCCGGCAATCGCCGAGCGGCTCCGACCATCCGGCAACCTCTTCGATCTCGAGCTCCAAACCGGCGGCGGAAGCTTGCGAAAAGCCGACCGCCTTGTCTCCGAGCCGGTATCCGGTGACGATCCCGATCGATTCAAAACCGGTGAGCACGTCGAGTTTCGTGATCGCCGCGCCGGTCAAGCCGTTGAGCGCGACCGCGTAACGGCCGGCCACCGCATCGAACCAGCCGCAACGCCGCGGCCGCCCGGTAACGGTACCGAACTCCGCGCCTTGCCGCCGCAGCCGTTCACCGCGTTCGTCGTACAACTCCGACGGAAACGGGCCGGCACCGACCCGCGTGCAATAGGCCTTCACCACGCCGGTCACGCGGCCGATGGCGTTGGGGCCGATACCGAGACCGACGCACGCGCCGCCGGCAATGGTGTGCGAACTGGTGACGTACGGATACGTTCCGTAACCCACGTCGAGCAGCGTGCCCTGCGCGCCCTCGATCAGCACGCGTTTGCCGCTCGCAAGTTTTTCATGGATGTAGGCGACGCCGTCGACGACGTGCCCCGCCAGGCGCTTCGCGGCTTGGGTCTCTCCACGTCGCACGAATTCACCAAATAAGACGCCGGCACGCGCGACTTTGTCGACGTAGGCCGGACCGATTCCCCGCCCGGTCGTCCCCAACGCGAGCGCTCCGCGAGCGTCCTCGGCACGGCGGTCGGCATCGGCGTGACGCGGCAGGACGACGTGTGCGCGGTCCGAGATTTTAACGCGCGAAGTATCGATCCCGAGTGCCGCCAAGCGCTCGATTTCGCCGAGCAACGCGTCCGGGTCGACGACGGTCCCGCCGCCGATGAAGAGTTCGGCGTTCGGGTTGAGCGCGCCCGAGGGAACCAGGCTCAATGCCAGCTTGATCTCGCCCACGACGATCGAATGTCCCGCGTTGGCGCCGCCGCCGAAACGCGCCACCACGTCGTAGTCCTGGGCATACAGATCGACGATCCGCCCTTTGCCCTCGTCACCCCACTGGATTCCAACGACGATATCGGCTTTGGAGCCGGAATTATTCAGAGCGAAACTCCAAGTCGCTGGTATCGCCCATCGGGATGGCGGCGATTCCTTGAAACTGCGTCATCACGAACTCCGAGAATAAGGCGTTGGGCCACCCGAAGTCCTGGCGAGTGAACTGGCGCGGATCGTCGGGATTGAACGACTCGTGCAAGAGGTGATCGCCCGGATCGCTGGCGAGCAGCTGCGAAAGCACGTCCTGTTTTTCCGTACTGCTCGTCGCCGTCATGCCTTGCACGATCAACGCCAGCGGCCACACCCAGTGGTCCGGCGTGTGGTAGCTGCCGATGCCGCGCGCCCGCTGTCCCTGATAGAACGACGGATTGTCTTGCGAGAGCAAGAAACGCCGCGTGTTGTCGTAGTAGCGGTCGTTGGCGCCGGTATAGCCGATATACGGCGCCGACAGCAGGCTGGGAATGTTGGCGTCGTCGGTGAGGATCGCGTTGCCGAGACCGTCGACTTCGTAGGCATACACGTAGCCGTATTTCGGCAGCAACACCAGGCCGTAGGTTTGGATGCCGCGCTGCACTTCGTCGCGCAATGCCTTGGCTTCGCGCGCTTTGACGATGTTATGGTACACGTCGCGCTCGATTTCCGACATGTCGCCGAGCGCCACGACCGCGAACATCTCCGACGGAATGAGGAAATTGTAATAGCATGCATCGTCCGAGGGACGGAAACCGGTCCAAATCATGCCGGTGTATCCGACGGGGCGGCCTTTGCCCTCGTTCGGCAGTTCCTTATGCGTGTAGCTGGAGTTGCGCGGATGGTCTTGTTCGCGCTGCATCGTCGCCAGCACGCCGTCGAGCATTTTCGAAAAGTCCGGCGTAAAGATTGACGCGTCGCCCGTAGTCTTCCAGTAGCTCCATGCCAAAGCGGTCGGATACGCGAGCGAGTCCAGCTCGAACTTTTGCTCCCAAACTCGATAATCCAGCGTATACGCGTTCGCGTACGGATCGATCTGCAGGTACTTGACCATGCGCGCGGTTATGGCTTGCAGCAAACGGCGCACTTCGGGATCGTTCTTGGCAAAGAACAGGTACGGGCGCGACTGGGCGCTCGCGTCGCGTAACCACTCGGCCGGAATGTCGCCAGTCTTCACGTAGGCGGTGCCGTCGGGGGCGTATTCCGCGAGCTTGCTGGTATCGAGTAACGCGGCGCGGAACATCTCTTGAAGTTGTTCGTTCGAACTGCGATAGTCGGCCGCGGCTTGCTCGATGGAGCGAAGTTCCAGCGCCGGCGCGCGCAGGGGCAGCGCGCCAAACGCGATGCCGAGCAGGAGTGCGAATGCCGTGAAACCTTTGATGCGCATTACCGCGGCCACGTTCGATGCGCGTAGAGGGCGGGCAACTCACGATAGCGTCCGAGGTAGTCGAGGCCGTACCCGACGAGGTAGACGTCCGGGGCCTCGAATCCGCGGTACCGCACTTCAACGTCGGCAATGCGGCGATGCGGGCGGTCGAGCAGCGCGCACACCGCCAGCGACGCCGGTTTGCGAGCGAGCAATCGCTTGAGAACGTATTGCAACGTCAAGCCGGTATCGACCGTGTCGTCCACGACGATCACGTGGCGGCGCTCGACCGGGGTGGCAGCATCCCTTGCAAGCTCAATGCCGTCGGCTTCGCCGTACCGGCTGACCGAGATGACGTCGAACTCGCTCGGAATGGATATCGCCCGCGACAGGTCATTGAAGAACCGAGCCGACGCGGTCGAGAGGCCGATGAGCAGTGGAACGCGAGCCGCGTAATCGCGGGAAATCTCGGCACCCAGCTGGGCCACCCGCAACGTAATCGAATCCGCATCGAAGAGCGGCTCGCCGATCACGTGGGCGCCGGCTTAGAGGAACGCGCGAGCACGCGTTCGACGTCGCGCCGCGTAAAGAGCTTAACGTTGACCTGCGGATGATTCGAGCGAAGCAACCGCAGCTTGCGGTTCTTTCGTGAATTTCGAATCGGCTTTGCGACGGTGACTTCAAGGTACAGATCGTACTCCGGAAGATAAAAATCCGGTGTGAAAAACTCGACTGGTTGTCCCCGCTCGTTCCAGCAAATTGGAAACGTGCGGGGCTCGTATTGCCAAGGGATTCGATAGAAGTCGAAGAGTCGTGCGAGTTCGGCTTCGCTCGCGTGTGCAAATGGGCCCCGTGACGTAGCCACGGGCAGTAACCTACGACGTCTGCAGGCGGCCCTCCCGCCGGGGCGCCGGCGACCGCAGACGGGGCCGCCAACCTGGGAGGT
>JBAUZB010000277.1:0-46702 GCA_049585095.1 Candidatus Tumulicola sp. | reverse complement strand
GGGGATGATAGTTAAATAGTGGATCAATCTAGAACGCCGTATTTTCAGGCGCTGCTCGATTACGTCGACTCGGGCGTCCTGCCGTTTCACACGCCGGGGCACATTCAGGGCATCGGTATGGATTTGGCGTTCCGCGAGTTCGTCGGCGACAATATCTGCGCGATCGACTTGACGCCGATGCCCGGCATCGACGACTTGCTGCAGCCGCTCGAGTCGATCAAAGAAGCGCAGGAGCTCGCGGCCGAGGCTTGGGGCGCCGATCGCACGTTCTTCTTGATCAACGGCTCGACCAGCGGCAACCAGTGCATGCTGATGACGGCGGCCAACCCGGGCGACGAGATCGCCGTGCCGCGCAACTCCCACAAGTCGATGCTCGGCGGTCTGGTGATGAGCGGGACGCGTCCGGTTTACATGCAGCCGGAGGTCGACGAAGAACTCCACATGGACCATTGCGTGACGCCCGAGACGGTGGCACGGACGTTGGACGAACACCCCGACCTTGCGGCGGTCTACATCGTCTCGCCGACGTACTACGGGGTGGCGGCCGATCTCGCGTCGATCGAGCGAATCGTTCATGCCGCCGGCAAGCTGCTGCTGGTCGATGAGGCTTGGGGCCCGCACTTCCATTTTCACCCCGATTTGCCGCTGTCGGCCACTAGTGCCGGTGCCGATCTCTGCATCAACTCGACGCACAAGATGCTGTCGGCGTTCTCGCAATGCGCGATGCTCCACCAGAAGGGGAAACTCGTTCGGGTCGACCGGCTCAAAGCGGTGCTGAAGATGTTCCTCTCCACGTCGCCGAATTTGCCGATGGTCGCGTCGCTCGACGTCGCGCGCAAGCAGATGGCGACCGAAGGCGAAGCGCTGCTCTCGCGCACGATCGAACTCGCGCGAGAGACCCGCGCGCGGATCAACCGAATCGAGGGCCTCTACTGCCTCGGCGACGATGCGGTGGGGCGCAACGGCGTCTTCGATTACGACCCGACGAAAATTGCGGTAACGGTCAAGGGCCTAGGCTATACCGGCTATGAGGCCTCGGAGATTTTGCGGCACCGCTACAACATTCAAGTCGAGCTCGCGGATTTGTTTAACGTCGTCGCGTTGTTTACGATCGGAACGACGCGCGCGGCGGCCGACCGGCTCGCCACCGCCTTCGAGGAGATGGCTCGCGACGACCGGCCGGTCGACATGTACGCACCCTCCGGAATTCTCGACCTCCGGCTGAACCGTGGAAGTTATCAGCTGCCGAAAATTCCACCGATGCGGATGACCCCGCGCGACGCGTTTCTCGCCGACACCGAGCTCGTAACGTTTAAGAGTTCGCGCGGCCGGATCTGCGCGGAGACGATCTCGCCGTACCCGCCCGGCATTCCGGTGATCGCGCCCGGGGAGGAAATCACCAGCGAACTCATCGGCTATCTGCGCCTCGAAATGAAAGCCGGGGTGCGCATCCAAGGGACCTACGACGACGAGCTCAAGGTCATTCGCGTCGTCAAAGAGTGAAAGGGCGGCGCGGGAGCGGAAGGGACCCATCCGTATATCGGATAACGCAACCCGAACTACCTTAGGGAAGGCAGGGTCAGTATTGGCCGTTCGAATCCCATCCGTTTCTCCCAGTTGGGAACTCTCCCAACTTCTCGACATCTTCCCTCTCGCGATTCGGCAGGCGCTCGTCCGCCTCGGCAACATCGAAGACATCATCGAAGTCGTTCTGGATCTTGGACGGCCTCCCGAAGCGCGGTTCGAACACGACTTTACGTATCTCGCCGACACGCCGGTATCGCACGAAGACATCGCGCACGTGTGCTCGCGAATATCGTCGTTCGGTGCGGACAATCGCGCCGGGATCGAGCAAACGCTGCACCGAATCAGCGCCATCCGTAATCGCACCGGAAAAATCGTCGGACTCACCTGCCGGGTCGGCCGCGCGGTCTACGGCACGATCGACATTTTGCTCGACGTCCTGCGCAGCGGACAGTCGATTTGCCTGCTCGGCCGTCCCGGCGTGGGCAAGACAACCATGCTGCGCGAGTGCGCGCGCATGCTTTCCGAGGACCGCAAGCGCGTCGTCATCGTCGACACGTCGAACGAAATTGCCGGCGACAGCGATATTCCGCACCCCGGCATCGGCCTCGCGCGACGCATGCAGGTCGCCGATCCCGGCTTGCAGCACGCGGTAATGATCGAAGCCGTCGAAAACCACATGCCCGAGATCATCGTCATCGATGAAATCGGTACCGAGGCGGAGGCCGGTGCGGCCCGTACGATCGCCGAACGCGGCGTCACGCTGATCGGAACCGCGCACGGTCAGACGCTCGAGAACCTGCTCATGAATCCGACGCTTTCCGACCTCGTCGGCGGCATCAGTGCGGTGACCCTCTCCGACGAAGAGGCGCGCCGTCGCGGCACCCGCAAGACCGTCTTGGAGCGCAAGGCGCCGCCGACGTTCGACGTGGTCGTCGAAATCCACGACCGCGATCGCTTGGCCATTCATAAAAATGTTGCGGACGTCATCGACGCCCTGCTGCGCGGATATCAACCGCAGCCGGAAATTCGGCAGCGCCAGCCTAGCGGCGAAGTGACGGTGGTTCAGGAAGCCGACACGGAGTCGATGCCCCAACTCGCGGACGCGTACGAAAACACTCGGGAACCCGACGACCGCGAACGTGCGGTCGCGCTCTTTCCGTACGGCGTTTCACGCAACAAGATCGAACGGGCGATCCATAACCTACGCGTCAACGCGACTATCGCGCGCACCTTCGACGAGGCCGACGTGGTGCTGACGCTCAAGACGCTCGAGCGCAAGCAGCAGCCGAAACTCAAGCAAATCGCTTCGGATAACGTCCCGATCTATTCGATAAAAACCAACACCACGACCCAGATTCAATCCGCCTTGCGCGACGTCTTCAACCTCGGGTCAATCGATCACGAAGCCATCGCCTTACGCGAGGCCGAAGAGGCGGTGTATCAAGTCTTGCTCACGAGCCAAGCGATCGAGCTATCGCCGCAAACGTCGTACGTGCGGCGGATGCAGCACCAGCTCGCGGAACGCTACCGGCTGCAGTCGCGCAGCACCGGCCTGGAACCGAACCGGCGAGTTCGGATTTTCAAGACGGCGGAGTGAACTCGCCGCCATCTGCGCCGGCCGCTGGGGCCCGGTTTTTCGTCGTTGAAGGAATCGAGGGGAGCGGAAAGAGCACGCTGTTGGCGGCGCTCGCCGAGCACCTTCGAAACGACGGCGGCGACGCGCTGGTTACCCGCGAACCCGGCGGCACGCCGGTAGGCGACGCGGTTCGCGCCGTCTTCTTGGATCGTTCGGCGGCAATCTCGCCGCTGACCGAAGCGTTCTTGATCAATGCCGCGCGCGCGCAACTCGTCAGCGGCGCGATCCGTCCCGCGCTGGAAGCCGGGCGGCTGGTGCTCTGCGACCGCTACGTCGATTCGACGCTGGCCTATCAAGGTTACGGCCGCGGGCTCGATCTGGAGTTCCTGCGCGATCTCTGCGACGCTGCGACTGGCGGCCTCGAACCCGACCTGACGCTGGTGGTCGACGTCCCGGTAGAAGTTTCGCGGGCGCGAATGCGTTCGCGCGAACGGGCCGCGGACCGTCTCGAGATCGAAGACGACCCGTTCCACGAGCGGGTGCGCCGCGGCTATTTGGAACTCGCGAAGCGACCGCTGCATTACGTTCTCGACGGAACGCTGCCGCCGGAGCGGGTACTCGAAGGAGCGTTGCGGGCGTTGCGGCGCTTGCTGGCGAGCCGGGAGACGTGAGCGAGTTGCAATTCGACGTGGTCGGCGCCGAAGGTCCGCGGCGATACTTCGGCGCGCTTTCGCGCGACTCGCTGGCGCACGCATATCTCTTTTCCGGACCACCGGGCGTCGGGAAGAAAACCTTTGCGCGCCGCTTGGCGCAATCGCTGCTGTGCTCGGCGCCCAAGGACGGCGTGCTGGGATACGACGCAAGCTGCCCGTCGTGCGCCATGTTTTCCGCCGGCGAAAACGCGCGGCATCCGGATTTCATGGAACACGACGGGGCCTTGCGAATCGGCGACGCGGCCTCGGCATTGGGTTTTTACGAAAGCGAAGAGATGTCCGCGCGCGACATCGTGCGGCTGCTGTCGATGCAGTCGTACGTCGGCGGCATGCGGATTTTATTGCTCGGCGACGTCGATTTCGCCAGCCCGCCCGCGGCCAACGCCTTGCTGAAGTTCGTGGAAGAACCGCCGCGCGGCGTGTTGCTGGTGTTGACCACGGCGACGCCCGGGAGATTGCTGGCGACGATTCGATCGCGCCTGATCGAGGTGCGCTTCCCGCGACTTTCGAAGGGCGCGGTGCGCGACGTGCTGCAGCGTCGCGGCTTCGCCGAGGCCGACGCCGAACTCGGCGCGTCACTCGCGGAGGGCAGCGTCACGCGCGCGTTGGGTGCGCTCGAGGGCGAAGAGGAATCGCTGCGCGCCCAAGTGGCGCGCTGGTTCTTCGAGAGCGTCGAGGGAAAAGTGCCGGAGCGTTCGTGGGCGACGCGCGAGACGCTCGACGACGGCCTGCAAACGGTAAAGGCGCTGGCTCGCGATTGGATCGTCGCCGGAACCGGCAGCGCGGATGCGGCGCTGGTCTCGGTCGATTACGTTCCGCGTTTACGTCGGTTGCGGCCGCTGCCGCCGGCACGCGCCGTCGAACTGCTCGCCAAGCTCGACGATGCCGCACGGCTGGCACGCACCAACGTCGCCGCCGGGATGGTCGGTGAAATCGTGCGCATGGCGCTGACGACGGCCGCCGGCGCTACCAGAAACGCGTGAATGCGATGTCGTCGTACTGTTTGGCGAACGGAAACGCGAGATAGGCGAGGACCAACGCGCGAACCGCTGCCATGACGAGTTGCCCCACCAGCGGCGAAAGCTGCAGCATGAGGTACGGCAGCCCCAACGGCACGGCCACGTACCAGAGCGCGATGAAGACGATCGCCAGAACCAGCGATGCCACCACGTTCGCGCGCACGCCGCGGATCGACGCCGAAATCGCCAGCGACCCGGGCATTCCGCCAATGGACGCCGCCGGAATCGTGTAGATCAGGAAAAAGGCGGCCACCGCTCCGAGCGCCAGTCCGAGCAGCGGCGCGATGAACGACCCGGCATACGAAGCCGCCCACACGACGAACTGAAAGCCGATTGCGGCCAACGCGATGCCGCCGAACTTCGCGCGCGATTCGTCCCAAGCGTCGTCGAACGAGCCGCGCCGGCCGCGCCAAATGTTACTCGCCTGAATGATGGCAACCCCGAATGCCCACAGATAGACGAGCTGAACGAGTAGCGAGAAAAGGCCCGCGCCGGCGCCGCCGACGGCGTCGGTGAGCCGCGCGCCCAGTTGGTCGACGAGCACGTCGACCACCGCCGCCAACAGCGGCACGGCCAGGATCGATAGGTGGCGCACGAGCAGCGGCACCGCCCGCAGATACATCGCGAGATCCAAACGCAGCGTCACGTTAGCGCCGCTCCCTACAGCCTCGCGCCTTCGAGCGCGTGGCGGCACGAGCAATCGGCGCCGGCTGGAATGCGCTTGACGATCTCACCGATCGCCGACCGAACGGCCGCGTTGTTCTGCTTGAAAACCTCGACCACCGCTTGCACCGAGACGGATGCGATGCCTTCGAGACCGACGTCGTAGTCGGTGATCAACGAGATGTTGACGTAGCACATCTCGAGTTCGCGCGCGAGGTAGCACTCGGGATACTGGGTCATGTTGATGACTTCCCAACCTTGGTCTTGATACCACTTCGATTCGGCCCGGGTTGAAAATCGCGGGCCGGAGATCACGACGACGGTTCCGCGCGGATGGGTTTCGATGCCCAGCGTGCGGAGGGCGTCGATTGCGATCGGCCGGAGTGTCGGACAGTACGGATCGGCAAAGCCGACGTGCGTAACCGGAGGACCGTCGTAGAACGTATCCTTCCGGCCGCTCGTGAGATCCGCCAGCTGGTCGCACACCACCATCGAACCGGGAGCCACGTCCTGGCGGAGCGACCCGGCGGCAGCCGGTCCGAGGATCCAGCGCACGCCCAGCGATTTCATCGCATAGACGTTGGCCCGATAGTTGATCGATTGCGGTGGAAAGCGATGGTCGTTTCCATGGCGCGGAAGGAACGCGACGCGTTTGCCCTCGATTTCGCCCACGGCGACGCGATCGCTCGGCGGTCCGTAGGGTGTTTCGATCCACGATTCGCGCGCGTTCTCCATCAGAGAGTAAAACCCGGATCCCCCGAACACGCCGATCTCGGCACTCAACGGTCGTTCCATCGCGCGTCGGTTCTTCGAGGTGGGCAGCGCGTACCCTCGAACGCTTCAGCGATAGGAGTCTGTCGGCCCACGATGCGCAATGCCGTTTTGTTTGCACTCACGTTTGCGACGCTTGCAAGTTGCACGAAGGCCTCGCTTGCGCCGCCGGCCGGGGCGCGCCACTCGTGGACCGTTCCGCACGTTCTGCGCATCGCCGACATTTCCGATCCCGACCACCTGAATCCGTATCTTTCGGAGATGGACATCTCGTACGACGTCGCATCGCTGGTGTACTCGTATCTCGTGATCGCCAACGACCGCGGCCGCTTGGTCGGCGATCTCGCCGTGGCCGTGCCGTCGCTGGCCAACGGCGGTATTTCGCGCGACGGCCGCACTTACACGTACCATCTGCGCCGCAACGTCGTGTGGCACGACGGGGCGCCGTTCGGCTCGCGCGACGTTATCGCATCGTGGGGCGCCGTCATGGATCCGCGCAACGATACCTTCGAACGTGAAGGATACGACCGCATCGACCGCATCGACGCTCGCGGACCGTATACCGTCGTGGTGCGCCTGCGCGAGCGTTACCCGCCGTTCGTTTCGAGGTTCTTCGCGCCGCTTCAAGAGGGCGGAAAGCCCGTATTGCCGGCCCACGTTCTCGAGCGCGAGCGTGACTTCAATGCCGGCGAACTCGCAGCCCGCCCGGTCGGAACTGGACCGTTCGCGTTCGTTTCGTGGGCGCGCGGCGATCGCATCGTGCTGCGCCGCTTCGAGCGATATTTCAAAGGCACGCCCCGCTTGTCGCGCATCGAGCTGCGCTTCGTTCCGAGCGATCAAACCATCGCCGCCGAGCTTGCCGAGCACGAGGTCGATTTGATCGTCGCGCCGCAAACGTCGCTGCTCGAACAATACCGGGCGGCTGACGGCGTTATTATCGATACCGCGCCGTGGAACTCCCAAGCCGGATTGATGATCGATTCGCGCAAACCCGGCCTGCGCGACGTCGCCGTCCGGCAAGCCATCGCGCAAGCGGTCCCGTATGCGATCGTGCTGCGCGACGTTACCCGCGGTTTCTATCGCGAGGCGCGCAATAGTCTGCCGCCGACCGCACTCGGCTACGAACCGTTACCGGCGCGGCGTTACGATCCCCCGGCCGCCGGGCGCCTGCTCAAACGTGCCGGCTGGCACGCCGGCGGCGACGGCGTACGCGCGCGAAACGGCGTGCGCCTCGCTTTCACCCTCGTTACCATTGCGGGCGCGACGAACTTCGAACGCATGGCGCTGCTCCTGCAGTCGTCGTTCCGGAAGGCCGGCATCGACGTGGCAATTAAGACCTATCCGTATCGCACGATCTTTGCCGCGCCAAGCGGTCCGATCTATGCAGGCACCTACGACCTTGCGCTCTATAGCAATACGCTCAACTGGGACCCCGACGTTTACAATTTCACGGCGTGCGACCGGTGGTATCCCAACGGCCAAAACATCTTCCGGTTCTGCGACCGGCGTCTCGACGAGTTGGAACGGGCGGCCCTGCAAACCGACGATCCGTCACGACGGGCAGCGCTGTACCGGGCTGCCAGCCGCCTCATGTGGTCGGTGGTTCCGTACGTACCGGTCTACAATGGCCGCCGCTTGATCGTGCGTTCGGCGGATTTGCGCAACTATGCCGTCAATCCGACGTCGACGCCGTGGTGGAACGCATGGCAATGGGACATCTAGCGGCCTAGCGCCACTAATCGTCGAGGTCGAGGTTCGATGGTGGTTCGTGCAGGAAGTAGTCGCGCGAGTACGTCGCCGGAATTGTTTGGAAGGCTCGCGGCGCTTGGGTGAAGTCGAAGGCGTCGAACATCCCTTTCGCCCGGCGGTCGGTGTTGCCGATCGTCGGCAGGCCGAAAATTAGTTCGATGGTCTTGAGTATGCTGCCGAATTCGTACTGCGTGTGCTCTACGTAGCCTTTCTTTGCATACGGGGAGATGATCAGGCAGGGTACGCGAAGTCCGAGGCCGCGATAGTCGAGCTGCGGCGGAGGAGCGTTGTCGTACCAGCCGCCCCAATCGTCCCACACGACGACGATCGCCGAGGATTTCCAATCGGGCCCGGTACCGACCGCGTTCACGACCGAGGCGACCCACGACGGACCGAGCCGGCTGCCCGCTCCCGGATGATCCGAATCCGGCATCGTTGGAATCACCCACGAAACTGCCGCTAAATGGCCGTCGGCGGCATCCTTGAGAATTTGCTTCGGCACTTTGACGACTTTCGACCAGTCGGGGCCGTATCGAACCGCTTTGATTGCGTCGAACGAGTTCCAGAGCGAGCCGCCGGTGGGCCAATACGCATTGTAGTATTTCCAGGAAACGTGCGACGGATCCAACGCGTCCGCCAGCGTATGGAACGAAAGGCACGGGAATGGCCCGGCATCTTTCAAGTACTGGCCGCTGCTGGTAATGAGGTTGGTCACCGTCCCGGCCGGGTCGTTGCAGTTTCCATTCTCCGTTTTGCCGTCGAGCATCGCCATATCGACGATCGATTCGCCTTGAGCCACCGTCGTAGTGCCGGCAATCAAGTTAAGATGCGCGGTGAAACTCGGCCCCATTTCGGTGGGAAACATGTGATCGGCCAGCACGTACTGCTGCGCCAAATCCCAATACGGCTTTATCAGCGAACGTTCGACGTACGCATAAGGAGCGTAGCGATTGAAGGGCGGGTTCGGCGGAACCTCGTCGAACCCGTCCATTCGTCCGTGGTCGTCGTCGGTTCGACCGTCGGCATAGAAATGATTCAGCGGCACTTTCGAAAACGTTATCGGCTTCAGGCGGACCGATTTTCCGTCGTGAGTTTTGCCGACCATCGTGGTATCGGCTCCCGGATAGCCCGCAAAGAGGTTGTCGAAACTGCGATTTTCTTGAATCACGATGATGACGTGCTGCAGCGGCGTTTTTGGTGCTTGGCCGGCACGCGCCGGCGTGACGGGCGATTGAGCCGGGATGACGCCGATGGGAGTTCCGTGGCAACCCGGGAGCGCCAGCACGACGACCGCAAGAGGGATGCCGGCGACGAACGTGTGCGATAGTTTCATGGCAGTGCCGCCTCGATTCAACGGCTAACGATTGAAATCGGAGGGTTTGAGGTCGTCGAGGAATTTCTTGAAACGCGTCATCTCGGTGTCGTTGACCGGCTTCCTTTCGGCGGTGGCTTCCTCGAGCACGATCTTGTCGGAGACGAAAATCGGCGCCTGAACGCGCAGCGCCAGCGCAATGCCGTCCGAAGGGCGGGCGTCGATTTCTTGAAGATCGCCGTTGGTCTTCACCACGAGCTTGGCAAAGAACGTCGAGTCTTTGATATCGTGGATGACGACTTGTTCGAGATTCGCCTTGAGCGTTGCGAGGATGTTGCGCATCAAGTCGTGCGACAGCGGCCGCGGCACCGGCGCGCCTTCCAGTGCCAATGCGATCGCGGTTGCTTCGAACGGTCCGATGAGGATCGGCAGATAGTGCGAGCCGTCCATATCCTTGAGAATCACCACCGGGTCGTGAGTCAGGAGGTCGATGCCCAGTTTGTCGACCTTCATTTGGCGCATGCACGACCTATCCGACGCGTCCCGCACGAGCGCCTCCAAGCCCTGCCGGATGCCGTCGCGCTCGGTAGGGCGGGGGCCGAGAGCGGCCGAACGGAGGGCGGTTCATCATGCCCTTCTCGTGCGGGATCGTCGGCTTGCCGAACGTCGGAAAGTCGACGATTTTCAACGCGCTTACGCGCTCGGCGCAAGCGCTTGCGGCCAACTACCCATTTGCGACGATCGAACCGAACGTCGGTGAGGTTGCCGTTCCCGACGAACGGCTGCGCGTTTTACAGACTCTAGTCAACGGACAGCGCATCGTTCCGGCCACCGTGCGCTTCGTCGACATCGCGGGACTGGTTCGCGGAGCCAGCACCGGGCAGGGGCTCGGCAACGCATTTCTCAGCCACATTCGCGAAACCGATGCGGTCGCGATGGTCGTGCGCTGCTTCGAGGACTCCAACGTCGTCCACGTCGAGGAGCATCCGGATCCAAAACGCGACGTCGAAATCGTCGCGATCGAGCTGGCGCTGGCGGATCTGAGCACCATGCAGAAACGCATTCCCAAACTGGAGCGAGAAATCCGAGCCAATCCGAAGCTGCGCGGAAGTTTGGAAGCCGCGCACGCGGTCGCGGCGGCACTCGAAGACGGACGGCCGGCGCGCGCGTTTCCGCCGGGTTCGCCGGAAGCGCGCGTGGCTGCCGAATCGTTTCTTCTGACCGCTCGTCCGCTGCTCTACGTGGCGAACGTCGACGAAGCTCAAATCGGCAAGCCCGGGCCGCTGGCCGCGGTTGTCGGCGAAATCGCCCGTGCCGAAAACAGCCGGCTGGTGGTGCTGTCGGGCAAGGTCGAGGCCGAGCTTGCCGGCCTTTCGGAAGAAGAGGCGCGAGATTTTCGAAGCGAGCTCGGGATCGCGCGCGGCGGCCTAGACGAGCTTGCGATTGCCGCCTACGACCTGCTCGGGCTGATGACGTTTCTCACGGCCGGCGAAAAGGAAGTGCGTGCCTGGACGATCCCGCGCGGCACCAAAGCGCCCGAAGCCGCCGGACGGATTCACGGCGACATCGAGCGCGGCTTCATTCGAGCCGAGATCGTTTCCTACGACGACTACGTCGCCTATCGCACGATGGACGCGCTCAAGGCGGCGGGCTTGGTTCGCAGCGAGGGACGCGATTACGTGATGCGCGAGGGTGACGTCGTCAACTTCCGCTTCAATGTCTAGGGCGATGTGACTTTTTCTGCACGCGCTGGCGGAGGGGTCGGGTAAGCCTGGGCGCAAGTCATGGCGCTGGAGGCATCTACTCTTATGGCGGTTATGGCGACCCCGGCACGTGAAGTCTCGGTATTCGGCGATGCGATCGCCTATTTCAAAGAAGCGGCCGATCTGCTCGAACTCGACGCCGGCATGCGGCGAATCCTCACGAGTCCGGCGCGCCAAATCATCTTCGCGATACCCTTCCAGCGCGACTCCGGGGAGTTCGAAGTCTATACCGGATATCGCGTTCAGTTCAGCTTCGCGCGCGGGCCGGCCAAAGGCGGAATCCGCTATCATCCGGGCGTTACGCTCGACGAAGTGACGGCGCTGGCATTCTGGATGACGTGGAAATGCGCCGTAGTCGATTTGCCCTTCGGCGGCGGCAAGGGCGGCGTAACGTGCGACCCGAGCACGCTTTCGATGAACGAGATCGAGCGCATCACCCGGCGCTACGCCGCCGAGTTGGTCGAAGTCGTCGGTCCGGATAAAGACGTTCCGGCGCCCGACGTCAACACCACGCCGCAGATCATGGCGTGGTTCATGGACACCTACTCGATGCACGTGCGCCAAAACCAGCCGGGGGTGGTGACCGGCAAACCGCTCGAAATCGGCGGTTCGCGCGGCCGAGTCGAAGCGACCGGTCGCGGTGTAACGATTTGCGCGCTCGATCAGATGAGCGAAAGCGGGATCCATCCGGAAAACGCGACGATCGCGATCCAAGGGTTCGGTAACGTCGGAAAGTACGCGGCGAAGCTCTTCGAAGAGCGCGGCTGCCGTGTGGTCGGCATCTCCGACGTCACCGGTGCGTACTACAATGCCGACGGAATTTACGTCAGCGGCGCAATGACGCACGTCGCGCAGCACGGGACCTTGGAAGGCTTCAAGGGCGGCGACAAAATCACCAACGCCGAGCTGCTGGCCAGTCCCTGCGACGTCCTGGTTCCGGCGGCGCTGGAAAAAGTTTTCAATGCCGAAAGCGCGGCGCGGGTCCAGGCAAAGCTCATCGTCGAGGGCGCCAACGGACCGACAACTCCCGAAGCCGACCGCATCTTCAAGGAAAAAGGCATCGTCGTCATTCCCGACATCATGGCCAACGCCGGCGGCGTGACCGTTTCGTACTTCGAGTGGGTGCAAGACCGCATGGGCTATTTCTGGCGCGAATCGGAAGTCAACCAGCGCCTCGAAGAATTTCTGCTGGCCAACCTGCACGAGATTCGCGCGATCGCCAACGCGCGCGGGGCCACGCTGCGCACCGCCGCTTACACCTTAGCGATCGACCGCGTGGTGAAGGCGCTCAAGATGCGCGGCATCTACGCGTAGCTGAAAGAACGCCGCCGACACACGACGTGACGCCTTCGGGACGCTCGCGTTTTCGCATCCATGACGAAAACGCTGCTCCCTGGCTCGTCGCTCTCGGCATCCGTGCCTTCGCTCCTCGTCCAGAGGCCCTCAGGCTGTGACGTCGTGTGTCGGCGGAAGTTCTTTCGCGTCAGGAACGCATAACGCGGCGAGCCGCTATCGACCCGGTGCGCCGAGCGCGTGGAAGTCCTTGGCGCGTAGCAGCGGGACGAGAATATTCGGCGGCGCGTACGGGTCCGGGTAACAGTAGTCCGGATTCGAGCAGCGCGTGCCGTTGTACGCCGCGCGGATGTTAATTTGTGGGATCTTCGCGCCGTAAGCCTGGTTAATCGCGGCGATGAACGCGGACGCCAGCAGCGCGTAGCCGGTATTCGACGGATGCAGGCCGTCGAAACTGACGAGGCCGCCTTCGTAGGCGAGCGTGCAGCAGATGCCTTTGTTGATGTGGGATGCCACCGCAAAATAGGGATTCGACGGATTGCCGCTCGCAATTCCGGCGAATATCGCTTGGACGTCGACCAAGGGCGTTGAAGTTCGTTGGGCCGCCGTACCGATGCCGCTATTGATGGTATTGTTAACCGATTGTACCTTGGCGGCGAATGTCGGCGTGATGTAGTACGTTCCCAGGCCGCTCCCCGGGTGTCCGTTGTCGAGATCGGGCAGCTTGCCGTGTTCGTTATAGTAGCTGAGAACCTGAAGCGTCCCTTGCAGCGTGAGATAGCCGCAGGGTTGTGAGAGTGACGTCGGCGCGCACCCGCTCGGGGTCGCGAGATTATAGGCTTTGGCGATTCCATCGGTGAGCCGCGTCGCCAGTTGATATCCATAATCCTCGGACAAGAGACAAACGACGTACGTTTGAATCTCGCACGCGTTGGAACTTTCCCGCGGAACCGTAACGCGCTGGAAATACGGCGTCTCCAGGATGTTCGGCAAGTTTGCGACGACGACGTGGGCTCCGGCGTGGTTGAGCGTATAGATCGTCTGGCGTACGTCGCCCGAGGCTTGTGCGACCGTGAGGTCGCCGCCGTGGAACAGTCCACCGGAACCCATGTATTTCAGAACGTCGTTGGCGCCGAGCCACACCAGCGCCAGCGTCGGCTTGAGCCGGGCGGCGGCGTTGACCATGGTGAGCCCCTGCCCCATGTACGACCAGTTCCGCAATACCGGCCAGTACGTGCTGCTCTCGCCGTCGACGACTTGCGCCAGCAGTCCGCGGATTCCGGGCAGCGTCTTACACGTATTCGACTGAGGAGCGGCCAGGGTGTTGGCTTCGTGCAGCGTGATGCCCGGAACGGAGACGTTACGAATCACCGTCGACGAAGGATTCATTCGGACGCGGCTGCTGCCGCCGAGCAGATACCCGGCGGCATTGAAGCCGCCGTCGTCGGCGCAGGCGTTGCCGGGTTTTTCGAAACCAAACGGCGCCGGGGGTAACGCCGGCACGATTTGATTGTTCAGACCCGGCCCGGCGATCAGCGGCAACGGACTGACCGACGGATCGAACATTTGATTGATGGCGGTCGAAACCGGGACGCCCGACGCCTGCTCGTCAACGTCGGCCCAGTAGCCTTGCTCCTGCGTCGGCGGAATGGTCAATCCCGGAAACAGCGGGTCCGCAACTCCGGTTTGTCCCAGAATTCCGTCCGCTTGATAGCCTGCCGTTAGACTGTCGCCCACGCCCACGATGCGCGCCAGCAGCGGCGAGCCGCCGCCGGACTGTCCGCCGCCGTTATTCGGGACGACCGAACCCGAGCCGCCTCCGCCGCAGGCAGCCATCGCGATCAGGCTCGCGAGAGCGAGGGTTCTTTTCATGGTGAGGTTCATGTCCAAATGCTCCGGGACTACAGCGGGAAGTAACCTGGGGAACCGATGCCGATCTGCAACTGCAACTGCGTCGCCTTCAGGCCGCCGACGATCGGCCCGCAGATTTGAACGTTGAGGCATTTGATCGCGAGAACCTGATCCGGGCCGAGATTGGTCGGGCCGCCGCCGTTGAGCACGAGCTGCGCGAACCCGTACTTTGAAATTCGTTGCGATACGCCGAGAAAGTAGGCCATCAAATGTTCCGGATAAGGATCGGTGGGCAAGTAGTCGCGGGCGCTCTGCGGTTCGAAGAAGAGCCGGGTACCGCGGAACGGCGAGTACTCCACGTACAAGATTTGAGGAAGCTGCATGTGGTTGCTTCCGTTGACGCCGGCGGTATGCATGAGCCACTCCGGCGCGACGGTGAACGTACCGAACATCTTCGGCGTCTTGAGAAACGGAAGCGTTATCGCGACCGACTTGAACTGCGCGGTTCGCGTGGCGACGTTGGTGTACACCGGACCGTCTGGAACCGAGTGCGCGAATGGAACCACGTCGGTATTGTTGGGTGACTCGCCGATCTGGCCGCCGCGCGTCACGTAGGTCGGCGAAACGACGATGGGTAGGTAGTGGTGACCCGGCATCCCGCCCATCAAGAACACTTGCGACAGCATGAAGATCCCGAACGTGTCCTTGGTGCGAACGTTGATGTTCTGTCCGGCACCCGGTCCACACGCGTTGCCGCCGCTGAGGTCGGCGCATCCCACCGGATTGCGGAAACCTGCCAGATAGACCGGCGCCAAGCCGCTATTGAAACCGTACGGCCAATGCTGCAGCTGAAACATGCTCACCGCAACCCGCGTCGTCGGGGAGATCGCGTACGTCACCGAACCGTCGACGCCGCCCATCAGCCAGCCCTGCCGGCCGTAGCTTCCGATGTTGCCGTAGGGATATGCCGTCGTCACGTCGACGAAGAATTCGAAACCGGTTCTGAAAGGTCGAATTCGTCCCGGCCGCGGCTGACCCACCGGTGGAACCTGCGCGACGGTTCCGTTTGGAAGCACGCTCGTTGCCGGCGCCGGCGAAGCCGCTCCGGCTTGACGCCGCTGCGCGTCGCGCTTCTGCTGCTCCGCATCCATGACGTTCCTAATGGCCTCGTTCGCGTTCGGAACGACGGCCTTTTCATAGACGTTGTCGATGCCGTCGGCGCTTGCCGGCACGGTGTACGAGCAAATGCAAGCAACCGTCGCAAACGTCGCGCCCATACGAAACAGCGTTTTAAACATGTGGAAGCTCCCGGCGTCGGTAATGCCCGATTTTCGCGAACCATCGGACACCTGTCGGGCGGAACGTTGCGCCCAGGTTCTTTAAAACCCTGGCGCGATCGCGAAGAACCGCGCTAAAAGCGACGCCGATACCTCGAAATCCAAACCCAGGTTGTCGTTAATGCCCGCTCGGCGCTAACGATGCTTCGGTTTCCCCGATTGCGCTCGGGCGGGGAGCTTCTCCGTTACGACCGGTCGTATGACCGCGCAACTCCAGCGATTTGATGATGACGTAGAGCACCGGCGTGATCGCGAGATTCAAAAACGTCGAGACCAGCATTCCGCCGAATACGACCGTTCCGAGCGAGTGGCGCGCAGCGTCGCCGGCTCCGGATGCAAAGACCAACGGCGTTACGGCGATGACGAATGCGATCGAGGTCATGAGAATCGGCCGAAGGCGCGTGAGTGCCGCACGCAACGCTGCCTGAACCACGTTGGCACCCAAACGCAACTGTTGATTGGCGAATTCCACGATCAAAATCGCACTCTTGCTGGCCAATCCGATCAACATGACGTAGCCCACTTGTGCGTAGGCATCTTGCGCCAGGCTTTGGTCGAATAAGAACGGTATCGGCAGATGGCGGAAGTTGATGAATCCGAGCGCCCCGAAAAGCGCCGCCGGAACCGCCAGCAGTACGATCAGCGGATCGATGAAACTTTCGTACTGGGCCGAGAGCACCAGGAATACGAAGACGATGCCGAGCGCGAAGATGAGCACCGCGAGCGGTCCGGCAGCGATTTGATCGAGCTGCAACCCGGTCCATTCGTAGCTGACGCCGTTGGGCATGAGCCGTTGTGCCATCTGCTCCATCGCCGAGATCGCCTCACCGGAGCTGTGTCCCGGCGCGGCGTTGCCTTGCAGTTCGATGTTGCGATAGAGGTTATAGTGGGTGATGACCGGCGGCCCGAGTTGCATCTGCGCGTTCATGAGCGCGTTGAGCGGCGTCATCACCACGCCGGTTGCGGTCGTTTGCGTCGTGCCCGAACCCGGCGGCGGCGTCGCGAACGGATTCGTGCCCGTCGGAATGTTGGGCGCGGCCGAGCCGGAATGAACGTAGATCTGCTGCAGCGAGGCGATGTTGTTGCGGAACGGCGCGTCGGCTTGCACGTCGACCTGCCACGACCGGTTCAGGTACGTGAAATTGTTGACGTAGAGCGATCCCAGCTCGACTTCCATCGTTTGGAAAATATCGCTGAGCGAAATGCCGATGGCCTTGGCCTTGCTCCGATCGACGTCGACCTGCAACTGGGGCGAGTTGATGCGAAATTGTGTAAAGACGCCGCTGAGGCGCGGGTCTTTGGCGGCGGTTCCCATCATCGCATACGTCAGGCGCATGAGCTTGTCGAGTCCCACGTTGCCGCGATCTTCCAACTCGAACTGAAATCCGCCGACGGTGCCGACCCCGTTGATTGCCGGCGGATTGAACGCAAAGATTTGCGCTTGCGGAATCTTCATATAGAACATGCCGTTGAGGCGCTGCAGCAACGCGACGACGTTGTGCTGACACGGCTGGAGCAGGAGCGCGCTCAAGAACGAGCATTTGCGGTCCGCCCACGGCGTCAGCAGCGCGAACATGAGCCCGCGGTTCGGCGCGGCGCCGCTGAAACTGAATCCACCGACGTCGAACACGTGCGCGACCTCGGACTGCGAGGCGATCATCTCCTCGGCCCGCTTCGAGATCGCCTGCTCTCCTTGAAGCGACGTGCCCTCGGGCGTCTGCACGAGAACGATGAAGTAGCCTTGATCTTCGTCGGGAATAAACGATTGCGGCGTGCTCAGGAACATCACCCCGGTCAGCCCGAGCGCCAGCGCGAACGCGCCGGCGACCCACCAGCGATACCGAAACGCTTTGGGCAACTGCCGTGCGTACCAGTCGCGGAATCGCTTCAAGCCGTGGTTGAACCAGCGGAAAAAGATGAACTTGGCTTCGGATTCCTCGCCTAACAGACGTGCCGACAGCACCGGAGCCAGCGTCAGCGCTTGGAACAGGGAGATCGAAATGGCGGCGGCGATCGTCAGCGCGAACTGTTTGTACAGCTGTCCGGTTGCGCCCGGGAAGAAACCGACCGGAATGAAGACCGCCAGGAGCACAAGCGACGATGCGACCACCGCGCTCTGAATTTCCGTCATCGCTTCGGCCGCACTGACGAGCGGCGTCTTCTTACCGCGGTTCAGCTCGATGTGGCGCGCGATGTTCTCGATCACGACGATGGCATCGTCGACGACCAAGCCGGTTGCCAACGTCAGGCCGAAGAGCGTAATCGTGTTGATCGAAAATCCGAAGATTTTCATCACGAAGAACGTGCCGACCAAGGAAACCGGAATCGTCGCCGCAGGAATCAACGTCGATCGCGGGTTCTGCAAAAAGACATAGATGACCAAGATGACTAGGACGATCGAAAGCAGGAGCGTGATCAGAACTTCTTTGATCGATTCCCGGACGAAGGTCGTGGTGTTGAAGGCCACGGTATAGTGCACGCCGGGTGGAAAGCTTTTCGCCAGCACTTCCATCTGGGCGCTGACCGCGCGCGACACGTCGAGAGCATTGGCCGTCGAGTACTGCTGGACGCCGAGGCCGACGACGCGCGAGTGACCGTCGAAGCGTAAAGCGCTCGAATAGTCCTGCGCGCCCAGCTCGACCCGAGCGACGTCGCCGAGACGGGTGAAGCCGCCGCTGAGATTCGAGCGCAAGATGATATTGGCGAACTGCACCGGATCGGAGAGTTGCGTGACGGCGTTGACCGTATAGGTGTAGCGCTGGTCTTTGGGAGCCGGTGGGGAACCGATGCTGCCGACGCCGATCGCAACGTTCTGTTCCTGAAGTGCGTTGATCACGTCGCCGGCATCCAAGCCCTGCGCCGCCAGAAGCCGCGGGTTGAGCCAGATCCGCATCGCATACTGGCGCTGGCCGAAAATGCGAACTCCCGACACGCCCGACACGCGCGACAGGTTGTTGACGATGTTCAACTGCGCGTAGTTGCTCAATTCCAGCGTGTCGTACTGTTTGCTGTCGGACGTCAGCGCGATGCCCATCACGAAGGTGCCGGAGTTTTTCGACACGGTGATGCCGAGCTGTTGAACGCTCGCGGGCAATTGGCCGAGCGCAGTCTGCGCGGCATTTTGTACGTCGGCCGCGGCAATGTCGAGATTGACTCCCAGCTCGAACGTCAGCGTGATCGTCGAAATGCCCTGGGCGCTGGTGGAACTGATGTAACGCAGGCCCTGAACCGTGTTCACCGCTTGTTCCAGCGGCGTGGTTACCTGAGCTTCGACCGCCTGCGGGCTGGCGCCGACGTAGGTCGCGCTCACCGTGACGACCGGCGGAGCGATCTGCGGATACTGCGCCACCGGAAGCGTCGGAATCACGACCCCGCCGCCGATCAGGATGATCAGGGAGCAGACGATGGCCAGGACGGGCCGGCTCAGGAAAGTCTTGGTCACGTTACGCTAAAGACTCGCGCACGCCGGAGCGAGTTGCAGCGGGCTGCTAGGTCCCCGGAAAGGCCTGCTCGGCGTGATACGAACTGCGCGACAGCGGGCTGGATACCACCTGATGAAAACCCTTGCTCGCAGCAAGCGCTCCGAGGCGATCGAACGTCTGCGGTGCGACGAACTCGGCGACGGCCAAGTGCTTGCGGCTCGGCTGCAAATATTGCCCCATGGTAAAAATGTCGACGCCGGCGGCACGGGCGTCGTCCATCGCCGCTTCGACTTCCGGCTCGGTTTCACCCAGACCGAGCATGAGCGACGTTTTGGTGTATCGTTTCGGAGCGCGTGCCTTGGCGTGGGACAATATGCGCAGCGATTGTTCGTACTTGGCGCGCTTGTCGCGAACCGACGGCGTGAGCCGGGCGACGGTTTCGAGATTGTGCGCGAAAACGTCGGGCTCCGAGTCCATGACGATGTCGAGTGCCGTCAAATCGCCGCGGTAATCGCCGCTGAGAATTTCCACGCGCGAACCGGGAGCCCGAGCGTGAATTTCGCGCACGGTATTGGCGAAGATGAGGGCGCCCCCGTCGAGAAGGTCGTCGCGGTCGACCGCCGTGAGCACCAGGTACTTCCAGCCCAGATCGCGCACCGCTTCGGCCACCCGCACGGGTTCCAACCAGTCGACCTCTCCGCGAGGATTGCCGGTCTTCACGTTACAGAAACGGCATCCGCGCGTGCAGGTATCGCCCAGGATCATGATCGTCGCGGTACCGGCGCCCCAGCACTCGGCCAGATTCGGACACGCCGCTTCGCGGCATACCGTGTGGAGCGACAGCGCGCTCACCTTCGCCTTGACCCGCTCGTAGTCGTCGCCGGCGGGCAACGAAACGCGCAGCCACGGGGGTTTGCGCACGTGCAGCGGTCGCGCCTCGCCGGGAATCGTCAGATCGATTTCGATTGCCATGTAACCTCGAACGTACGCGCCAGCGCCGCCAGCAGTGCGTCCTTCGCTTCCTCCATTCGGACGCTTCGCCCGGTCTCTTTCGAGAGCGACGTGATGCCGCGACCGGACAGTCCGCATGGGGCGATCAGCCGGTCGTAGTCGAGCGGCGTCGAGACGTTGAGCGCGATTCCGTGCAGCGATACCATCTGCCGCACGGCCAATCCGATGGCACAGATCTGGCGCGTTTCAACCCACACGCCGGCATGCTCGCTCCAGCGTTGCGCGTTCACGCCGAACCGCGCGCACGCGTCGATGACGGCGCCTTCCAGCGATCGAACCAGCGGCACGACTTCGCGAAAGCGCTCCAAGCGCCGGATCGGATAAACCACCAGCTGGCCTGGTCCGTGATAGGTTACGTCGCCGCCGCGCTCGACCGGGATCACCTCGACGCGCCGCGCGGCGAGTTCCGTATCCGAAAGCAGCACGTTGGTGCGCACGGCTTGCCGCCCCAACGTGATCACCGGCGGATGTTCCACGACGATCCAGGTGTCCGGCTCGCGCCGGTCCCGTACCGCCGCGTGCAGCTGGTGCTGCATCTCCCACACGTCGCGATAGGGTTGCGTCCCCAAATCGAGCAGCCGCGCCGCCCGCACTGTCGTTGCCATCGTTAATCCTTAACCGAGGAAACGTCGCCGGCGATGCTACGGTGCGGCCGCAGGCGTCTTGGGCTTGGGATTGACGATATGGATCGCCTTGCCGTGAGCCGCCTCGGCGGCATCCATGATCGATTCGGTCAGCGTCGGATGCGGATGCACCGAAAGGCCGATGTCTTCCAGAGTCGCCCCCATTTCGAGCGCGATCACGCCTTCACCGATCAGCGATTCGGCTTGCGGCGCGACCACGTGCATTCCCAGCAACAGGTCGCTCTTGGCATCGCCGACGAGTTTGATGAGACCGTCGGATTCGTTCATCGTTCGAGCCCGGCCGCTGGCGGCCAGCGGAAATTTTCCGATGCGAACCTCGTAGCCCTTGGCCTTGGCTTCTTCCTCGGAAAGGCCGACGGTGGCGACTTCGGGGTCGGTGTAAACGCAGTTCGGAACGGCGACCGGATCGAAGGCGGCCGATTTGTCGCCGGCAATCACTTCAGCGGCCACGACGCCCTGCTTCATCGCGCGATGCGCCAGCAGCGGTTGGCCGGTGACGTCGCCGATCGCGAACACGTTGGGGACTTTGGTGCGCATCTGTTGATCGACCGGAATGAAGCCTTTATCGTCGACTGCCAAGCCGGCCGCCTGAAGGTTGAGATTATCGGTAACCGGACGGCGGCCGACGGCGACCAGCACCGTGTCGAAGTCGCGCGTCTCGTCCTTGCCGCCGGTGCCGGCGCCGTTGAACGTCGCGTGCAGCGTCCGCCCCTTTTTTTCGATTTTGCCGACTTTCGTGTCGAGCATGATTTCGACGCCTTGTTTTTTCAGAATGCGTCCTAGAGTTTTCGCGATTTCGATATCGGTCCCGGTGAGAATTTGGGGCATCATCTCGACGACCAGCACCTTCGCGCCCATGCGTGCGAAGACGGTCGCGAATTCGAGACCGATCACGCCGCCGCCGATGACCAGCAGATCTTTCGGGATGCGCTTCACCCCGACGGCATCGTCGGAATTGATAATCGTGTCTCCGTCGCGTGCCCACACTTTGACGTCGACCGGCGCCGAGCCGGTGGCAATCACTACGTTTGCGGCTTTGATCGTGTCGACGCCGCCGTCGTTTTTCTTGACCTCCACCTCGTTCGCACTGCGCAGCGAAGCTTCACCGTAGAGAAATTCCACGCCGTTGGCTTTGAAAAGCGTCTTCACGCCGCCGACGTTTGCATTGACGACGTCGGTCTTGAACTTGGCGACACCTTCGCGGTCGACGCCGGCTTTGGGCACGGTCAAACCGATGGCGCCGGCGCCTTCGATGTGGCGAATCACCTCGCCGACGTGCAGCAGTGCCTTGGTCGGAATGCAGCCCCAGTTGAGGCACACGCCGCCGATCTCGTCGCGATCGACGCAGATGACTTTCTTGCCGAGTTGGCCCAGCCTGATGGCGGCGTGGTAGCCACCCGGTCCGGCGCCGATGATGACTGCATCAACCTGATGTTCGGCCAACGTGGTGCTCCTGTTCTCGCGGATGAGGGGGTTTGAAGCTTTCGACTCCGAGGGGCCGCCGCCTCGGAAGTCAAAAAATGGACCCCGCCATGACGGCCATTGGATGGCACCACCCCTTGCCCCATCTCGACCGCGCCTCGATCGTGCCGCTCTACCGGCAAATTTACGAAGGGCTGCGCGAGGCGATTCTGACCGGAGCGCTGCCCGAGTCGTCGCGGCTGCCGCCCGAGCGCAGCTTGGCGCAAAAGCTGGCGGTCAATCGGAGCACGGTCGTGCACGCCTATCGCGAACTGGTAGCCGATGGCCTGATCGAGCAGCGCGTCGGTTCCGGTTCCCGCGTGGTGCCCCAGTTGCGCGGCGGTCAACCCGAACGCGCCGCCGGCGTACCGTGGTGGGTCACCCTGCCGCCCTGGCGCGTGGGTGAGTTTCCCAACGTGCTCGGCGAACTCGCGGCCAAGCAGCAGAGCGGCCGAATCTCGTTCGTGCAGGGCGTCGCTCCCGACGAACCCTCGCCGCTGAGCGAACTGGCAAAGTCGTTCGGCCGCGTTGCCCGCGACCCGCGTTTCATTCTTTCGTACGGCGATTCGGAGGGCTACGAGGTGCTGCGCTCGGCGATCGCGATGCGAATGAACGCACGCGGCGCCGGCGAGGTGGCGCCGGGCAACGTCATCGTGCTCACCGGATCGACTCAGGGCATCGCCATCGTCGCGCAGAGTCTAGCCGAAGCCGGCGACGAAATCATCGTCGAGTCGCCGTCGTATCCCGGCGCGTTGCAAGTCTTCCAAATCCACGGCCTGCGGGCCATTGCGGTGCCGGTCGACGACGACGGCATTCGCGTCGATCACGTCGAGGCGATCTTACGCACTCGTCGCCCGCGCTTCATCTACACGATGCCGTCGTTGCACAATCCGACGAACGTCACGATGAATGCCGACCGCCGCGAACGGTTGACGACGGTTGCCCGGCGCGCCGGCGTCCCGATCGTGGAAGACGATCCGTACGGTCCGCTCGCGCCCGGCACCGATCCGGCGCTGGTCGCGCTGGCGCCGGATCACGTGGTGTACCTTTCGACCTTTTCCAAGACCATCGCGCCGAGTTTGCGCGTCGGCTGGCTGACGGCGCCGCGAACGATTCTCGAGCGGTTGTTGCTCCGCAAACAAGCCTACGACATGGCGACCAGCCTGTACGTTCAGGCGGCGGTGGCGGATTACTTGGAGCGCGCTTACGACGCCCACGTCGAGCAGCTGCGCGACGAGCTTCTGGTGCGCCGCCGCCTCGCGGACGACGCGATCGCGCGGTATTGGCCGGCCACGGTCAAGGTGAGCCGTCCGGCCGGGGGTTTTTACCTGTGGGTGACGACGCCGCGCGACGTGCGCGCGCGCGCCTTGCTCGACGCGTCGGAACGCTTGGGTGCGTCGTTTCTTTTCGGCCAGGCGTTTTTTGCAAATTCGGGCGGCGACCACCACCTGCGGCTAGCCCTGACCGCCGTCGGACGGCGCGATATCGCCGAAGGAATTCGCCGCATCGGCGAAGCGATCGCGAGCCTGCACTCATGAGCCGCTAGAAAGAAGCGACTCCTTGAAGCGTCCAGACTAGGGCATTGGGAATGGTCTTCTCGCCGCTCGGGTTGATGACGTACTGCACGCCGGGACGCAGCGCGAACCACGGCGCCACGCGGGCGCCGTAGTTGAACTCGAGCATCTTTTCTTGTTCCGTCAGCGGAACCGAAAGCCCCGAGTTTTGGAGCGACGTTTCGAGCGCGCGCAGCCGCGGGTTAATATCGGTATAGGCAAATCCGAGCGAGACCGTGTCGTCGTCGCGCCCGGCAAACGTGCCGTGCGCGATCGCACCCGCGTCGGCAAAGAGGCTAAGCTGCGACGTTTGCGGATCGCCGTATTCCAGCGCGCCGAACAGCGCGATACCGCGCCGGTCTTTAGCCGCGCTCCCCGCCACCAGCGTATCGAACAAGAGCCAGAATCCAAAGCGGCCGCGGTAGGTCTCGTTCGGAACGTACGCAAGGGCGTCGCTGTCCGGTTGTAAGAAACGCGTCAGCTGGCTCGCAGCCGTGGGCGCGAGCGACGTATCGTAATAGGCGCCGGCTTTGACGCTGCCGGTTAGGTTCCCCAAGGCGTCCTTTCGCGTCAGTCCGATTTCGAGCGGCAGAAACGTCCCGGTGTCGCCGGTGGTGCTCAGCTTGAAGCCGTTTCCGCGCAAACCGCTCTCCGGATTCACTTCGTACGCCCCGGCTTCTAGGTAGAACCATGGCGCCGGGTAGGCTTTGAACCGGGCTCCCCACGCGGAAGAAGGATACGCGACGTAGCCGCTGTCGATCGGCGCCGCGATCGGCGTTCCGCAGATAGCATTGTTTTGATACGAGCAGTAGAGCGAGATGCCGCCCCAGTATGCCGACGAGGCGGCGAAATCGTTTTCAGTGTTGATGCGGCCGGCATAGAGGTCGGCGTTTCCGCGGGCGAAGGGCTGATCGTACGACAACTCGGTGAGGCGCGGAGTGAGCCCGTCGCCGTAGATTTCCTGGACGGTGAAGATGTTCCCGACGTCGTTGGCCGACAGACTGCTGCCTTCGCGCGCGGTGAGAATGAGTCGCACGGTTCCCAAGCCGGGACCGACCAGTCGTGCGAGGTCGAATTTCCCCGAAAGCATGAACTCGCTCGCGTATGCCGTTCCCAGCGCGAGTCCGCCCGACGTATTGCCGGCGAATTCGGCGACGTAGTGACCGCCCAGCACGATCGGACGCGGCGACGGCGTGGGCGAGGGCGGCGCCGGATCCGGCGCGCCGCGTGCGACGGCGTCGGTTCCCACGCACAACGCGGCCGCGAGCATCACCGCAATCGCGGATATTCGAGCCGGCATGAAGGCACGAGTTTGCGTACCGGGCGTGCGGAGCCTGTTCGCCGAACCGTTCGGCGGTGACGCTGCATACGAGCAAAATTCGCCGGTCGTTACTGAACTGGTACGCGCGACACGGCCGCTCCGGTCTGCCGTGGCGCGCTCGGCGCAGTCCGTACCACACGCTGGTGAGCGAGTTCATGCTGGCGCAAACGCAGGTGAGCCGGGTGATTCCCCACTTCGAAACGTTCGTCGGCCGGTTCCCCGACTTCACGGCTCTCGCGAACGCATCGCTTGCCGACGTGGTGCGCGCCTGGAAGGGTCTCGGATATAACTCCCGCGCGGTTCGGCTAAAGGCCGTTGCGGACGCCGTCGTCGCGCATCACGGCGGGTCGATGCCGACCGATACGCCGGCGCTGCGATCGCTGCCGGGAGTTGGCGCATACACCGCCGCCGCGATTCGTGCGTTCGCTTTCAACCTCGACGATGCGCCGGTCGATACCAATATTCGGCGTGTCGTGCATCGCCTGCGCTTCGGAATCGAACATCCTCCGCGAGCGTCGGCGAACGAGCTCGGAACGTACGCCCGCAAGCTGGTGCCCCGCGGGCGAGCACACGACTGGAACTCGAGTCTCATGGATTTGGGAGCGACGATCTGCACGGCGCGCGCGCCGGGGTGCACGAGGTGTCCGGTGCAAGGATCGTGTGCGGCCGCGCCGATCGACCCCGCCGCCTTGGAACGCGAACGCACTGCCGCTTCGCGCCGGGCCCGAGCGCCGTCGGTTCCGTTTGAAAAAACCGCACGCTTCGCGCGCGGACGCATCGTCGACCGGTTGCGCGCGCTCGCGCCCGGCGAACGAATCTCGCTGCTCGACCTGCATCGCGTGCTGGCGCCGCTATTGCCGAGTCGCGACGTACACGACGTGGGAGTGTTGGTGACCAGTCTCGAGCGCGACGGGCTGGTCGCCCGCGACGGCGATCGGATTTCGCTGCGCGAATAACCGGGATTCTTGCGCGAGCTGTTTTCAGGGCGGCACGGCCGAATCGCCGCCGGTCTTCTGGTGGCCGAGTTCGTGGCCGCGACGCAGGGTCTGGTCATTGCCGCGATCATGCCACGCGTCGTGGCCGACTTGCACGGCTTGGGCGCGTATTCGCTGGCCTTTGGCGCGTTCTTCGCCGCGGTTTTGCTGGTCTTACCCTTTGCCGGACCGTGGTCGGACCGATACGGAAGCCGGCGAATGCTGGCGGTGGCGCTGAGCATCCTCGCGTTCGGCCTCGGTCTGGTCGCGCTCGCACCGAACATGCCGTTCTTCGTCGGAGCGCGCTTCGTCGAAGGAATCGGCGACGGCCTCGACTACGCCGTGACCTTCGCCATCATCGGGAAAGCGTTTCCCGAAGGGTTGCGCGCCCGGATGATGTCGCTCACGTCGGCGGCTTGGGTGATTCCGGCGATCGCCGGTCCGGGGTTGGGCGCGTTCGTTACGACCGCTTTCGGATGGCGCTGGGCGTTTGCGGGTTTCCTTCCGCTCGTCGCGCTCGCGGCGGCCCTGTTGTTGCCCTCCGTCGATCGGCATCCGGCAATGCGAGCCGGTAACGTTTTCGGCGCGCTTGCGTTGCTGTTCTCGCGCGCTACGCTTCACGCCAAGGACGCATTGCACGCCTCCTTCGTTGCGTATGCTTTGCTCCACGCAGCATTCTTCGGATGCGACGCGTATGTCGCGCTGATGTTGACGTCGGTTCGCGGTCTATCGCTGCAACTCGCGAGCTCGTGCATCACTTTGGCAGCCGTGGGCTGGTCGATTGCCGCATTGTTCGCGCCCGCGTTGCTCGCGCGCATCGGAAAGTCCGGCGTGGTTCTGGCCGGCGCCGCCAGCTGTTTGCTCGGCGCGGCGGGGCTGCTCGTGGTTGCGCTCGGCGCGGCGATCCCGATCGCATTCGTGGCGTTCACCATCAGCGGCATCGGAATCGGTCTGACGTATCCGACGCTATCGGCGGCGGCGTTCGGGTTTGCCGGAAAGGACGAAGAAGGTTCGGTCGCGTCGGCGACGCTGATGGCCGGGATCGCCGGGATCATCGCCGGCGTCTCGTTCTCGGGAGTTTCGGTCGCGGTGGCCTCGCGTACCGGCGCCCCGCTGGCGACTCCGCTGGCCTACAGCTTCGGCATTGCGGCGGCGTTCGCGGTAGCGCTCGCCGCATTTGCGCCGCGCCTCGAATCTACGGCGGCGGCGCGTTCTTAGCGGTTTCGAGGGTCAGGTCGAGTTCGCAGATAGCACCGGCGACCCGCCGGCGCTGCGACCGTGCGTCGACGATCGAATACGTCGCCAGCGGCGCGGCATACAACTGAAGCGAGAACGCGTTCTGCGTCGCGCTGGGATTGCGGACGCGATGCAGTTCGGTCGGTCCGAGGCGATGATCGACGTCACCCGGACCTAACGCGAAATGCCCGGTTTCGACTACCACAACCGAATCGCTCGTTACATCGGCCGGATCGCATGCGAAGTTCGCAACGTCGAGTGCGCCTTCGAGCATCAGCACCCAACACCGCGAGGTTCCGTGATCGTGAATTGGGCTGACCGAAAGCGGCGCCCAATTCATGGCCACGATCTCGTATTCCGGCGTGATGGCCAGGCGGGTTCGGCTATAGGCATATGGAATTGACGGCAGCCGATCGCGATACGAATGATACTCGCGCGCAAACCGCAGCATCGCAATCGACAACCCGCCATCACCCATGGCGTCGGCGAGCAGACGTTCGAGGCCGGCGGAGTTTTTCAGAGGTTGCTAGACTTCCCCGCGTTGCCCAGGGGACCTGTAGGCAGTCGCGTAAGCGAGCGGTGTGCCGATCCCCTTTCCGAAAAAACGGGTGCCGCGTAACGTCGCCGTCGAGGAGTTGTCGATTCTCGAGCGCACCTATCCCGACGCGGTTACTGCGCTACACTATCGAAACGATTTCGAGTTTCTCATTGCCGTGATTCTCTCGGCGCAGTGCACCGACGCGCGCGTCAACTTGACCACTCCCCTGCTCTTCGCAACCTATCCTACGCCGGCCGATCTGGCGCGCGCCAAACAGCTCGACGTTGAAAAAATCATCAGGTCGTGCGGTTTCTTTCGCATGAAAGCGCGCAACATTATTGCGTGCGCTCGCGATCTGGTGCAACGTTTCGGAAGCGTCGTGCCGCGCGAACGCGAGGAACTCGAGTCGCTGGCGGGTGTTGGCCGCAAGACCGCAAGCGTCGTCATGGCGAACGCCTTCGCCGAGGCGGCATTGGCGGTGGATACGCACGTCTTTCGCGTCGCACACCGGCTCGGCATCACGCTCGGCACGACGCCGCGCCAGGTGGAAGAAGACCTGACCGCGCTGGTGCCGCGCGAAAAGTGGGGTTCGGCCACGCACTGGCTGATTATGCACGGGCGAGCCATCTGCAAAGCGCCGACGCCGCAATGCGGACGCTGTCCGGTCAACGCGCTCTGCCCGACGCCGGCGATCCTCGCTAAAAGCTTAACGGTCCGGGCCCGGTCAAGTGGCCGGGCGCTGGTAACTCCGCGTCGGAAGCGATCCGTTTCAAAAGCAAAGAAGCGGTAAGCCGTTCGCCGTAGCCTTCTTCGGTTGAGATCTTCGAGAGGTTGATGAGCGCCGGCACGTCGGCCGCGGGATCGAACTGGTACTCGCCGTCGAGGCCGAGCCCGGCGACGCGAACCATTTGGTGAACGTCGTCGAGCTCCAGGGCGACTCGATGCTCTCGAAAGCGCAGCCGCAGCCGCAGGGGCCGCTCCAACAAAATGAGCTTCACACCGTGACGCTCGCCGAGAATGGCGTTGAGGCGTTTGCAACTCGCTGCGGCGCGCTTGGCAAAAAGCCGCAACGACTCTTCCGCATCTTCGGGCCGGCGCGGATCCGGTTCACCGGTCGTCGCATCGATGACCTTACCGAGCTCACGCTTGGCGCGAATCCGCGTCGCCGCAGCGACGATCGGATTGAGGGTCGTAAACTTCGGGTCCATTGGATCGGCCATTGCAGTGAGGAACGCTTCGCCGGCCGCGCGCCGAAGCCCGGCGGCGGGTGCGGAGGCCAACGTCGGGGGGAAGAGCGAAGCCATACTACTCTTTGGAGGCTCGATGAAAAAAGCTGCTTTAGTTTGTTTTGCAGTGATCCTGGCGGCTGCTTGCTCCGGCACGCGTCAGGGTGCCCCGGCCATTCCTTCAAGCAATGCCGGCACGTTCGTGCAACGTCACTCGTTACCGACGCCGATTCAACACATCGTCATCATTTTTCAGGAAAACCGCACCCCCGACTATCTTTTCAACGGCATGCTGGCGTACGGCGCCAACATCGCGACCACGGCGGTCGATTCGAACGGCGACGTCGTGCAGCTCGCGCCGATCTCGTTGGCGGTGCCGTGGGACTTAGGGCACGGGCATAAGTCCTTCGTCAACGACTGCGACATGCAGCCGAGCAACACGTGCCGGATGGACGGCTTCGACAAAGGCATTGCGCCGAAGTTTCATCTACGTCCCTTCGGCTACGCGCCGGCAAGCGAAGTGAAGCCTTACATGGCCATGGCGACCCAGTACGTCTTTGCCGACAATATGTACCAAACCAATCAAGCGGGCAGCTTCCCGGCCCATCAATACATCATTAGCGGCGACGCGTCGGGAGAACCGGCGACCTCGTACAACGTTTCGAGCGACCCGTTCAACAGCAAGACCGGCGCCAAAACGCCGGCCGGCTGCGACGCGCCTAAACTGTCGGTCGTGGACACGATCGACCCCGTCGGCGGAGGTCCAGGCCCGACGCCGTTCCCCTGCTTCGAGCGGCCGGTTCTTTCGGACTTGCTCGACGGCCAGCACGTGAGCTGGCGCTACTATCAAAACGGTCTGGGCGCCGGCCTCTGGCACGGTCCCGACGCAATCCAGCACATCCGCTACGGTAAGGACTACAAATACGTCGTCACGCCGCCGCAAACGATCCTCACCGATGCGACCCACGGAAGGCTTCCGGGTGTGGCGTGGGTGATGCCGGCCGACGGCTACCATTCCGACCACTCGGGTAACAAAAGCACGGCCGGCCCGTCGTGGGTCGCGGCCGTGGTCAACGCCATCGGAAAAAGCAAATACTGGAGCACGACGGCGATCGTGCTGACGTGGGACGACTGGGGCGGCTGGTACGACCACGTCCCGCCACAGCAGTTCAACAGTTACGAGTTGAGCTTCCGCGTTCCGATGGTCATCATTTCGCCGTACGCCAAAATGGGCGCCAGCCGCGAGGGATACATCTCGCACGTGCAATACGAGTTCGGCAGCATTCTCGCGTTCGCCGAAGAGACGTTCGGTATACCCAAAGGCTCGCTCGGATCTACCGACGTGCGCGCCAACGATCTATCGGATGCCTTCGACTTTACGCAGGCGCCGCGACCATTCGTGAAGATTAGCGCGCCGCCGTTCGTCCCCAAAGGCGACACGATTCCCGACGAAGACCCGTAGTAGGCGTCATCAAAGCGCGAACCGCTTCATAACGAAACGCCACCTTCGGGACGCTCGCGTTTTCGCGTCCGTGCGAAAACGCTGCTCGGCTGGCTCGTCGCTCTCGGCATCCATGCCTTCGCTCCTCGTCCAGACGCCCTCAGGTAGCGTATCGTAATGAAGCGGTTCGTACTTCGACGACGCCTTTCGTGAGCGAAGCTACTTTTTTGCTTTGCCGACCAGCGAGCGAGCGATCACCAGGCGCTGAATCTGCTGGGTGCCTTCGTAGATTTGAGTGATCTTCGCGTCGCGCATCATGCGCTCCACGGGGTAGTCGGTGGAGTATCCGAATCCGCCCAAGATTTGTACCGCGTCGGTGGTGACCGACATCGCGACGTCGCCGCATTTCAGCTTGGCCATGGCCGCCCACTGCGTGACGTCGGCCGCTCCCGCGTCGCACCGGCGCGCCGCTTCGTACAGTAGCAGCCGCGCGGCTTCGACCTCGGTCTTCATGTCGGCAAGCATGAAACCGACGCCTTGATGCTGTCCGATGGGTTTGCCGAATGCGAGTCGCTCTTTAGCATAGTTGGTCGCATATTCGAGCGCACCGGCCGCAATACCGAGCGCCTGTGCGGCGATGCCGGGACGCGATTTATCGAGGACCTTCATGGCGATTTTGAAGCCTTCGCCTTCCTCGCCGAGCCGGTTGGCGACGGGTACGAGGCAATCGTCGAACGTCAACTCGACCGTCGGAGATCCGCGGATCCCCATTTTCTTCTCTTTCTTACCGACGCTGAATCCGGGCATGCCTTTCTCGAGCACGAATGCGCTGACGCCGCGCGAGCCGGCTTCGGGATCGGTCACTGCGAAAACGCAAACGACGTCGGCGACGCTGCCGTTGGTAATCCAAATTTTGCCGCCGTTGAGAACGTAATCGTCGCCGCATCTCACCGCGCGCGTACGCATCGATCCCAGAGCGTCGGAGCCACTCGAAGCTTCCGTCAACGCGTACGCGACGAGATGCTCGCCCGACGCGATCTTCGGAAGAAACCGCTGCTTTTGCGCCTCCGTGCCGGCGATCATGATCGGCAGCATGCCGAGCTCTTGCACGGCGACGATCAGCGAACTCGAGGCACACGCTTTGGCGATTTCCTCGACAACCTTGACGTAGGTAAGGAACGTGCCGCCCAGGCCGCCGTACTCCGCCGGAATCGGAACGCCGAGCAGATCGTTCTGGGCGAACAGCTCTTTGATATCCCACGGGAACTCGCCGCTCTCGTCGATCTCGGCGGCGCGCGGCGCCACTTTATCCACGACCAGCTCTCGGACCGCCGTCAGCATGAGCGCTTCGTCTTCGTCGATGTGGCCCGGCGTTGCCGGCGCGGTCGTCATCATGGCTGCAATTCTCCTCGCGGCCGACCTTCGCGGTTTGGCCTGCGTATTCTTTGGCAGGACGAACGCAAGCGGCCGTGCGTATAAGGCCGCATTATGGAGAAAGTCTTCGCGTCGTGCTCCGACGCGGTGGCCGATATTCCCAGCGGCGCGTCGTTGGCGGTCGGCGGGTTTGGGCTCAACGGCATCCCGCACAACCTGATCGAGGCGCTGCTAGAGCAGGGCGCGACCGATCTCGTGACGGTGTCCAACAATTGTGGCGTCGACGGCTGGGGGCTGGGCGTGCTACTCGACCATAAGCGCATCCGGCGCACGACCGGATCGTACGTCGGCGAAAACCGGGAATTCGAGCGCCAATATCTTCACGGCGAGCTGGAGGTCGAGCTGTGCCCGCAAGGGACACTGGCCGAACGCCTCCGGGCCGGCGGGTGCGGCATTCCGGCATTTTACACTCCGGCCGGCGACGGTACCATGGTCGCGGACGGCGGCCTCCCGTGGCGCTATCGTTCCGATGGCAGCATCGCGATCGCGTCGCCGAAGAAGGAGACCCGCGTTTTCAACGGCCGGGAGTACGTCCTCGAGGCGGGCATCGTGTGCGATTTCGCGATGGTGCGCGCGTCGGTCGGCGACCGCAGCGGTAACCTCGTGTTTCACAAAGCGACGCGCAACTTCAATCCGCTGTGCGCGATGGCCGGCCGCACGACGATTGCCGAAGTCGAGGAACTGGTGGACCCCGGTGAGATCGACCCCGACGACGTCCACTTGCCCGGCATCTTCGTACAGCGCATCGTTCGCGTGGGTTCTCAAGGCAAACGCATCGAGCGCGTCACGACGCGCAAGCGGGAGGGTTAGCTCCGTGGCGCTCACGCGAACGCAGCTTGCCGCGCGCCTGGCTCAAGAATTGCGCGACGGTCAATACGTCAATCTCGGCATCGGCCTGCCCACGCTAATCCCGAACTACGTTCCCTCCGACGTCACCGTCACGCTGCAGAGCGAGAACGGCATCCTCGGAATGGGGCCCTATCCGTTCGAAGGCGAGGAAGACCCCGACCTGATCAACGCCGGAAAAGAGACGATAACGCTCTTGCCGGGTGCGTCGTTCTTCGATTCCGCGCTCTCGTTCGGGATGATTCGCGGCGGCCACATCGATCTGGCGGTGCTCGGCGCGATGCAAGTCTCCGAGGAAGGCGACTTGGCGAACTGGATGATTCCGGGGAAGATGGTCAAGGGCATGGGCGGCGCCATGGATCTGGTCCACGGAGCCAAGCGCGTCGTCGTGATGATGGAACATCTCGCCAAAGGAAACGCGCACAAGATCGTACGGCGCTGCTCGCTCCCGCTCACCGGGCGCCGAGTAGTGCACCGAATCGTAACCGACATGGGCACTATCGACGTGACCTCGGGCGGGCTGATTTTGCGCGAGTTGGCACCGGGAGTGTCGGTCGACGAGATCCAAGCGGCCACCGAGCCGAAGCTGCACGTGCCGGTCGCGCCGGTCGTCATGGAGATTCCCGCGTAAACGAGATTCTCGACGGACGTTAAAGGGTACTTAGAGAACGGGAACTCACCCCGAACGGCGTGAACAAATTGCCCCGGCACCCGTTATCTCACTATACGTCTCGCACAACCATCAGGAGGTACCAATGCGTCGTAAATTTTCTTGGTTCAGCGTTCTGGCGTTCGCGCTGGCGATGTGCCTGGGCGCCGTCGTCGGCGGTGTTGCCGTCGCCGAGAATCAGGTCCACATGCGCAACGCTCGCGCCGATCTGCAAGCCGCCGCGAGCCAGCTCAACGCCGCCACTCACGACAAAGCCGGCCACCGCGCGCAGGCGTTGAATCTCGTGGATCAAGCGATCAATCAAGTCAACTTGGGGATTTCCGCCGGCGCCTACTAGGCGGTAAGGTCGCGAAACTGGGTGCGGTAGAGACGCGAATAGAGGCCGCCACGCGCGAGCAACGCCGCGTGGCGGCCGGTTTCTACGATGCGTCCGGCGTCGACGACGAAGATCGTGTCGGCCGCAAGAATGGTCGAGAGCCGGTGCGCTACGACGAGGCTGGTGCGGCCGCGCATCGCGGTGACGAGCGCCGCCTGAATGGCCGCCTCGTTTTCCGAATCGAGCGAACTGGTGGCTTCGTCGAGGATTAGGATGCGGGGATCCTTGAGCAGCACGCGCGCGATCGCCAGCCGCTGACGTTCGCCGCCCGAGAGCTTGTGCCCGCGCTCGCCGACGACGGTGTCGTAGCGGTCCGGCAGCGTCGCGATGAAGTCGTGAATGTTTGCCGCCCGAGCTGCAGCGGCAAGTTCGGCGTCGGCGGCGTCGGGCTTTCCGTAACGCAGATTGTTCGCGATCGTATCGTGGAAGAGGTAGGTTTCTTGCGTGACGATTCCAACGTCGCGGCGAAGCGACTCGAGCTCGACCGTGCGGACGTCCTGACCGTCGACGAGCACGCGGCCGCGCTGCGGATCGTAAAACCGAGGTACCAGCTGGGTGATGGTCGTCTTGCCGGCGCCCGACGGCCCGACGAACGCGATCGCTTCACCCGCCTCCACGTGAAACGAGATGTCGTCGAGAATCGTCCGCGACGATCCGCCGTATGAAAACGTCACGTCTTCAAAAACGATGTCGCCTCGAATCGCGGGAAGCGCGACCGCACCCTTTGGCTCGTACTCCTCGGCTTGCATGTCGAGGTAGTCGAAGATCCGCTCGAACACCGCCAGCGCGCTCACGATCTGCACCTGGATGCCGGCCAGGGCGGCCGCCGGTCCGTAGAGCCGTCCTTGAATGAACGAAACGAAGGCGACGATTACTCCGACTTGCAGGCCCCCGGCAATCGAGTACCATCCGCCCCCAAACCACACCAGCGCCGGGCCGACGATGACCATGGCGGTGACCGAGGCCAAGAACCAGCGGCCGACCATGGCGAGATCGACCTCGAGTTGCATCAAGCGCGTTCCCACCCGGTAGAACCGCGCGCGCTCGTAGGCTTCGCGGGCGAACGATTTGATCAGCGTAATCCCGCTGATCGACAGCGTTTCTTGCGTGATCGACTCGATTTGGTCGCGTTTCTCGCGGGTCTTCTTGCGGACGTCGTACATCCGGCGCCCGACGGGCCCGAGCGGAATGACCATCAGCGGCACGATGACGACCGACAGCAGCGCCAAGCGCCAGTTCCATAGGAACATCGCGATCGCGGTCGACGCGATGACGACCACGTTGGTCACGATCGACGTCAGCGTTCCGGTGACGACGTTGTCGACGTTATCCACGTCGCTGCTGACGCGGTTCATGATTTCGCCGGTTTTCGTTCCGGTAAAGAAGGAGAGTGGCATGCGGTGCAAATGCGCGACCAGCTGCGTGCGAATGTCGCGCATGATGCCTTCGCCGACGACCGAGTTGAGGTAACCTTGCGCCACGCCGACGAGGGCGGAGAGCAGCGCCGATGCCAAGATGACGCCGACGTCGATTCCGAGTTCGACCACGTCGCGCCGCGGAATGGCGACGTCGATGATGCGCGCCGTCATGAACGCGGGGAGCAGCCCGAGAAGCGACGCAACGACGATACACCCCAGCACGGTCGCCTGCTGGATCCAGTACGGCGCGAAAAAGGCGCGCATCCGTTTCCAGTCGACTCGCCGCCGAATCTTCGGCTTGTCGGGCTGAAACATAGCGGACCACATCAGCCCGTGCCCGCTCATCATGGCGTCAGCGCCATTCTAAATGGCCTAATGCGGAACGGTAATCTGATGGAGCGAAACCTTATTGCCTTCGGCGTCGTCGAACGACGTAATCTTGCAAACCGGGGTAGCGTACGGATCCTCGGCGTTGACGCCCTTGGCGCGTAAATCGGCGACCGCGCGGTCGATGTCGTCGACTTCGAAGACGACCCCCGACGCGCTTCCCGGGTCACGCTGAATCCACTCGTGCGTCATCACGCTGAAGTAGCCGCCGTTGATGTTAGCTTGGTTGTACTTTTCGACGCCATCCTCGAGGTATGGTCCGTCGAACGTGAGCCCGAGCTTGTCTTCGTACCACTTGCGCAGGCCGGCAACGTCTTTAGCCGGATACGCGGTAAACGCAATTTCTTTGATCATGATAATCCCTTCGTTCTCAGAATGACACCCGAGGATTGCCTAAGGTTTCCCGTCGCGCATTGAGGCCAACTCCTCGAACAGCTTTTTTTCTTTGTCGTTCAGACTTTGTGGAAGCTGGCCGATCAGCCGTACGTATTGATCGCCGTAACCGCCCCCCTTGACGTGCGGCATGCCTTTACCCGAGAGCCGCAGCAGGCGATTGTTCTGCGTTCCCTCCGGAATGGTCATCGCGACTTGACCGCTCAGCGTCGGAACCCGCACATCGCCGCCGAGCAGCAGATCGTAGATGCTCACCGGCAGATCGACGTACAGGTCGTCGCCCTTGCGCTTATAGGTCGCGTCCTCGGTCGACTTGACGATCAGGTAGAGATCGCCGTTGGGAGCGCCGTTCAACCCGACCCCGCCCTGCCCGGCTAGACGAATGCGCTGGCCGTCTCCGATGCCTTTGGGAATGGTCACGTCGAATTTCTTAACGCTGAGTACCCGGCCCGTACCGTGGCATTGCGGGCACAAGTGCCCGTTTTCGGTGCCGCTGCCGTGACACCGCGGGCAAAGATCCTCAACCTGAAGCGAAATCGACTTCTTGCCGCCGTCGTAGGTGTCGCGCAGCCCCAGTTCGATCGTCGTTTCCAAATCTTGTCCGGGCTGTGAGAAACCCGTATGACCGCCGGTTTGGCGCCGGCCCACACCCGAGAAGAACATGTCGAAAAAGTCCGAAAATCCGCTCGGTCCGGCGGCGCCGCGTGCGCCTCCAAAATTTCCGAAATCGAACTCTTCGGCGCCGGCGCTGCTGCGATAACGCCGCTGTTGCTCTGCCTGGCGCGCCGCCTGCTGCCAATCGGGCCCGAGCAGGTCGTATTTCTTACGTTTCTCGGCATCACCGAGAACCTCGTATGCCTCGGAGATCTCCTTGAATTTCTCTTCGGCCTCTTTGGCGTTGTTCGGATTTGCGTCGGGATGCCATTTGCGCGCCAGCTTGCGGTACGCCGACTTGACGTCTTTCTGCGCCGCATTCTTGGGAACGCCCAAAACGGAGTAGTAGTCGCGAAAATTCATCCGGCGTTCTTGGCGACGATGACCTTTGCTGGCCGCAGCAGCTCGTCTCCGATGCGGTAGCCCTTCTGGGCAACCTCGAGGACGGTATCGTCGGCGACGCCGTCGTGCGGCTCGGTCCCGATGGCTTCGGCCACGTGCGGATCGAAGGGTTGGTCCTTGACGTCGATCGGCTTGACGCCCTCGCCGGCGAGAACCGCCTCGAAGCCCTTGAGGGTTTGCTCGATTCCACCGCGCAGATTTTCGCCGCCGGCGTCGTAGCGAAGCGCCCGCTCGAGGTTGTCGATCACCGGAAGAAGACGCTCGAGCAGCGATCGCCGCCGAGCAACCGTGATCGCTTCGAGATCGCGCTGGACGCGTTTTTTATAGTTCTCGAAGTCGGCGGTGGCGAGCAAGAATTTGTTATAGTTTTCGTCGGCGCGCGCCTCGGCCGCGGAAAGCCGCTCTTCGAGCGCTTCGATTTCGCTGGGCTGGTCGTCGATGACGGCTTCGCCGGCTTCGGTTCTCAATACCGATTGATCGTCAAACATCAGTTCCTACACAGTTTGGAGTCGCACGCGTTCCGGCGCCGGGCGGTGCCCGGGCCGGAAGCGCGGCGATGCGAGTCGGTGGCGGCGACCGGCCGCGTTACTTCGACTCTTTGAACTCGGCGTCGATGACGTCGTCGGAAGGCGCCGCTCCGGCGGATGCGCCGTTTCCGCCGGCTGCGGCAGCGTCATCTTGGGGAGCGCCTTCGCCTTGGGGAGCGGCGGCTTTGTAGAGCAGTTCGGCCATCTTATAACTGGCTTGCTGAAGCCGCTCGATCGCCGGTTTGATCTCTGCGATGGTGCCGTTCTCGCTGACGCGTTTGAGCTCCGCGAGCGCTTGTTCGACTTCGCCGCGGGCGTCGGCGTCGAGCTTCTCGCCGACCTCCTTGAGCGATTTTTCGGTCGAATAGATCAAGCTGGATGCGCTGTTGCGTACTTCGGCCTCCTCGATCTTCGCTTTGTCGGCGGCGGCCTGCAGCTCGGCCTCCTGGACCATCCGGTCGACTTCCTCTTTATTGAGGTTCGACGACGCGCTGATCGTGATCGCCTGCTCCTTGCCGGTTCCCAGATCTTTCGCATTGACGTTGACGATGCCGTTGGCATCGATGTTGAACGCCACTTCGATTTGCGGCACCCCGCGCGGCGCGGCTGGGATGCCTTCCAAGCGGAATCGGCCGAGCGTCTTGTTGTCTTGGGCCATCGGACGCTCGCCTTGCAGGACGTGAATGTCGACCGAGGTCTGGCCGTCCTCTGCGGTGGTGAAGATCTGCGACTTCTTGGTTGGGATTGTGGTGTTGCGATCGATGAGCTTCGTCATCACGCCGCCGAGCGTTTCGAGCCCGAGCGAGAGCGGAGTAACGTCGAGCAAGACGACGTCGCGGACTTCGCCTGCCAGCACGCCGGCTTGGATCGCCGCACCGACGGCCACGACTTCGTCGGGGTTGACGGTGAGGTTCGGCTCTTTGCCGGTCAGCTTGCGAACGAGTTCCTGGATAACCGGCATGCGGGTTGCACCGCCCACCATGATGATCTCGTCGATCTTCGAAACGTCGAGTTTAGCGTCGCCGATCGCGTTCTTGAACGGGCCGACGCAACGATCGGTCAGGTCGCTGGTCAGCTCTTCGAACTTCGCGCGCGTCAGCGTGTAGTCGAGATGCTTGGGGCCTTCCTGATCGGCCGTGATGAACGGCAGATTGATGTTCGTCTGCACGACCGACGACAACTCGATCTTGGCTTTTTCAGCGGCTTCGGTGAGACGCTGCATGGCCTGTTTGTCTTTGCTGAGATCGATGCCCTGATCGCGACGGAATTGATCGACGAGCCAAGTGACGACGCGGTCGTCGTAGTCGTCGCCGCCCAAATGCGTGTCGCCGTTGGTCGATTTCACTTCGAAAACGCCGTCGCCGACCTCGAGGATCGACACGTCGAACGTGCCGCCGCCGAGATCCCACACGAGGATCGTTTCGTTGCCTTTTTTGTCGAGCCCGTACGCGAGCGCGGCCGCGGTCGGCTCGTTGATGATGCGCAGAACCTCGAGGCCGGCAATCTTGCCCGCGTCCTTGGTCGCTTGGCGCTGCGCGTCGTTGAAGTAGGCGGGCACGGTGATCACCGCTTTGGTCACGCGCTCGCCGAGATAGTTTCTTGCATCGTTAACGAGCTTCTGCAGAATCATCGCGGAGATTTCTTGCGGCGTGTAATCCTTGCCGTCAATCTTCACGACGTAGTCCGGTTCGCCCATGTGACGTTTGATCGAACTGATGGTTCGATCGGGATTGGTTATCGCTTGGCGTTTTGCCAACTGCCCTACGAGACGTTCGCCGGTTTTCGTAAACGCCACCACCGACGGCGTCGTGCGCGAGCCTTCCGCGTTAGGGATGACGACCGGCTGCGGGCCTTCCATGACGGCGACGACGGAGTTAGTCGTGCCGAGGTCGATGCCGACCACTTTTGCCATAAATTCGTACCTCGAATATTAACGTATCCGGGCGCCTGGACCAGCTAAGCCGAGCGGCCATGAGTCGAACCGGTGGATCGCGTTCGCACGATGGTCGCCCGGGCGCCTTGCCGCTTACGGAACGGCCCGGACTGATTGTTTCCGCCTCATCATACACGACGGGCGATACAGTTGTTCCGAAAAAATACAACCCGGCGGGTAAACGCCGGGTTGCAGGACGATCCTTTGAGGGGGACTAGGCCACTAGGGCTGTTGCGGTTGCTGCTGCTGCTGTTGGTCTTGGCTGATCGGCTGGGCGGCCGGCGTTTCGCCGAGCTTGATCGCGACCATTTTCTTCATGCCCTGCGACCAAACGTTCACGCGAATCGTCTCACCGGGTTTCTTGGCGCTGATATAGTCGTGCATCGACTTGCGGTCGTCGAAGGTCTTCCCGTCGATCTGCAAGATCACGTCGCCGGGCTGAATACCCGCTTGGTCGGCGGGCGAGCCGGAGAAGACTTGCTGCACCGCCACGCCGCCGGGACCGGTGTAGCCGATCTGGTTACGCACGCCACTGGTGAGATCCGTCATGAAGATGCCCAGGAAGCCGGTATCGGTGCCCTGGTGGATGCCGGGATGCTTGAGCAAGTCGGCGACGACCGAGCGCACCGTGTTCGAGGGGATCGCAAAACCGATGCCTTGCGCGTAGGCCGATTTGACCGTTGATTGGTTGATGCCGATGACTTGGCCGTCGATGTCGATCAGCGGGCCGCCCGAGTTGCCGGCGTTGATCGGCGCCGAGGTTTGCAACAGCCCCTTGAAGTCGATCACGTTGCCGTTTTCCGTCGGAATCGGCTCGGAGCGGTTGAAGGCGGAGACCACCCCGACGGTGACCGTTTGCTGCAGCTCCAGCGGCTCGCCGATGGCGATGGCCCACTGGCCCTGCTCCAACCGGCTGGAATCGGCAAGCTGGAGCGGCGGCGGAAGCTTCCCGTAGTTATCCACCTTGATGATGGCGGTATCGGAGCCGACGTTGGCCGCGACCACGTGCGCCGGGACCCGGTCGCCGTTGGCAAAGACGGCGGTCATTTTGGTGATTTGAGCACCCTGCTGCGGCTGCACCACGTGGGCATTGGTCACGATGTCGCCCTGAGGATCGAGCACGAAGCCCGATCCGGATGCTTGTCCGCGGTAAGGCTGTACCATCCCGGGCGACTGCTGCCCGAAGAACTGCTGAAAGAACGGATCGGCCGGAACGTACTGCTGGCCGTTGATGTCTTCGACGATGGCGACCACCGACGACTTGGTCCGCTTGACCGCGCTCACGATGCGGTCTTGGTCGCTGACGCCGCTCAACGGCATTGCGGCGACCGCCGGCGGCGTCCGGTCGGGTCCGGTTGCCCCGCCGAAGTGCGAACTCGCGTAGAGCATCATCAAGAAACTACCGACGACGGCTCCCACGAGGCCGACGATTAGGGTGGGGAGGAAGCGCTTATTCACCATTCTCCAAAACCATAGTGCTATCGGAGCTCGCCGGCTCCGGAAGTGATCTAGACCTACGTACCATAGAAACGCCGAAAAGTCACAGAACGTGGCCCGCCGGGGCGGTAATCGTATCCGCCACGACCAGCCCGTCGAGCAGCCGGATCACCCGGTGGGCGTTTTTGGCGATGTTTTCATCGTGGGTAACCATGACGATCGTACGTCCGCTTTCGTGGAGGTTGCTGAAGAGGGTCATGATGTCGTCGCTGGTGCGGGAGTCGAGATTCCCCGTCGGCTCGTCGGCGAGGAGCACCGCCGGGTCGTTGATCAGCGCCCGGGCGATCGCGACGCGCTGCTGCTGCCCGCCGGAAAGCTGGCTCGGCTGGTGCCGTCCGCGGTCGCCTAAGCCGATGCCCTCGAGCGCTTGCTGCGCCAGTTTCAAGCGCCGCTTGATCCCGATGCCGGCGTAAAACAGCGGCAGCGCGACGTTGTTGAGTGCGTCGGTGCGCGCCAGCAAGTTGAAACCTTGAAAAACGAATCCGAGCTTGCGTAGCCGCAGTTCCGCAAGTGCGTTGTCGTCGAGCTTCGAAACGTCGACGCCGTCGAGAACGTACGTTCCGCTGGTCGGCCGGTCGAGACAGCCGATCAGATTCATCAGCGTGGATTTCCCCGAACCCGACGGTCCCATGATGGCGACGTACTCGCCGCGTTCGATGACGAAGCTGATGCCGTGCAGCACCGGAACCTTGAGCGGACCGTTTTCGTAGGTCTTGTGAATGTCGCGCAGATCGATCGCGCGCGGCCGGTCACTCATAGCGCAACGCCTCGATCGGATCGAGACCGGCGGCGCGGAACGCGGGATAGGTTCCAAATGCCAGCGTAACGATTGCGGCAAAGGCCCCGGCAATGACGACGGTCTCGAGCCACGGCAGCGGCGGCACCGAACCGGTGACTTTCACGATCGCGACGCCGTTCACCAGCGCGCCCACCCCGATGCCGATCGCCCAACCGATCGCGCACCCGATCCCGCACAGCATGAGCGCCTCGATGAAAAACTGCGCCAGCACTTGCCCGCGGCGCGCGCCGATGGCCTTGCGCACGCCGATTTCACGGGTGCGTTCGGCGACCGACACCAGCATGATGTTCATGATGCCGATGCCCGCGACGAGCAGCGACACGGCGCCGATGAGCGCGACGATCAACGTCATCGCCTGAAACACGCCGTCGATGCCTTGGGTCACCTGCGATTTGTCGAAACTCGTGTACTGCAGCTCCGGCTTATTGCGGATCGCGCGAATTTCTTTGATCACGGCGGTTTCCGCGGTCGCAATCGCCGACGGGTCGGCGACCACGAAACGAGCGGCCAATAGCGTGTTGCCGCGCAGGTAGCGGCTCACGTAGGTGGTCCACGGAATGGCGACTTCACCCGCGAAGTTCGCGTTGAGAAAACCCTGTTTGGGCGGTTGCAATACGCCGACCACCAAGAAGCGGTTGGGCCCGGCGTAGACGCTCTGGCCGGTCGGATCGCCGCCTTGGGGAAACAACCGCAGGTAGGCGCCGTGCTGCAACACCGTGACGTTGGCCGCGACGTCCACATCGTTTTGGTCGATGTGCCGCCCGTACTGCAGCGGCAGCGTGTTGAACGGAATGCTGCTCTCGGGCGAGATGCGATACCGCCCCTCGTGGTGTCCGTTGCGCACGAGATCGTTGATGCCGGCCACCGGCACGGCGTCGACGATCCCGGGCACCGCGTTGCGAATGGCCTGCAAATCGCTGAGCTTCAGTGCGGCCGAGGTGACGTCGCGCTGCTGCGGATTCGGGAAGATGATGAACGAGTTGTCGGACATGCCGCCGAGCAGCCCGTCGATCGCGCCGCCCATGCTGTTGCCCAAGACTTGAATGGCGATCACGGCGGCCACGCCGATGATCAAACCGACCATGGTCAACAGCGAACGCAGCTTGTTTCCCAATAAGACCGCAACCGCTTCTTGAAAGTAGATCACCCGCGCAACGCCTCGATCGGATCGAGATTCGCGGCCCGAACCGCCGGATACGTTCCAAAGATCATTCCTACCGCGATCGAAAAACCCAGCGCGATGCTGACGATCAGCAGGTAGGGAATCAGCAGTTCACCCAATTGTTTGCTCAGCAGCGACGCGGCGCCGATGGTCGCAAGCAGTCCCAGCGCCATCCCGATGCCGCCGCCGATGACCGATAGGACGATCGCTTCCATGAGGAACTGAAGGATGATGTTGGAGCGGCTGGCTCCGATCGCCTTGCGGATTCCGATCTCGCGCGTGCGTTCGGTCACCGAGACCAGCATGATGTTCATGATGCCGATTCCGGCCACGACCAGCGCCACGCCGCCGATCGCCGAAAGACCGGCGGCCACGACGTTGAGCGAACTGTCGAAGGCGGTGATGAACCCGGCGCCGTTTTGCACCTGATACTGCGCGCGGTCGCCGTGAACGTGTTTCAAAACGCGCTCGGCTTCTTTGCCGACGGCATCGGCTTGCGTTTGGTCGGCGGGTGAAACGAGGATCGAGTCGAGATCTCCGGGCGAGAAGGCGGTGTAGAACGTCGAGTACGGCAACACGATACCGCTTCCGGCGAGCGCGTTCATGAACGACCCTTTGATGTTTGCGTAGACGCCTACGACCTGGCAGCGCATTCCTTGAATGCGCAGGTCGTTTCCCGCCGCCGGACCGTTGCCGAAATACTTCTGCGCTAGATCGGCGGTAATCACGCAGACGCGTGCGGCCGACGCGACGTCATCGTCGTCGATCTTGCGACCCTCCGACATAGCCAGCGAGTCCGTATGATAACTGCCGTCGCTGGCGACGTTTTCGTAGTCGTGAATGCTGCCGTTGGCGACGCGATAGGTGCGCTGCCACAGCGGATAGACGGCGACGGCGCGATCGCCGAGGGCTTCGGCGACCGTCGCGACGTCGCGGTAGTGCAGCGCCGCTCTCGCCGGATCGTTTTGCGAAGGATCGGCGGTGACGAAAACCGGCAGCTGGCCGAACGAAGCAAACGTTCCGGTGATCCCGCTGGTCGCCGCGCGGCTGATTCCAAAAACGGCGATGATCGACGCGCTGCCGATGATCATGCCGAGCATGGTGAGTGCCGAGCGTACGCGGTTACGCCACAGCGCTGCGGTAGCTTCCTCGAGGTACGAGAGGAGATCGTTCACGAACTCGAAGGCGACGGCGACGGGAGCGGTTTGACGCGCCGGCCGTCGGTAAGGCCGGGGACCTTCGTCGCGACGATGGTATCGCCCGGCGCGAGCCCGGAAGTGACCCAGGTTTGGACGTCGGCGACTCTTCCGACGCGGATCGGCCGCTTCCGCGCGGTGCCTTTCTCGACCACGTACACGTACGACTTCGATCCGACTTTGGTTATCGCGTCGTTGGGAACCACGACGGCGTGGGTCACGTAGGTCGTGAGAATGTCGACGTCGGCGGTCATTCCGTCCTTGAGGAAATCGGGCGACGAATCGAGCGCGATCGTCGCGAGAACCTGCTTGGCGGTGCTCGTCGCGTCGGTCGATTTGGTGGCCACCGGCGCGATTTGCGCGACGTGGCCGCGAATCGTTTTTCCGGGAAAATCCTGCCCGGTGACGTTGACTTGTTGGCCCACGTGGACGTTGATCACGTCTTGTTCGTCGACCTCGGCCTTCACGATGTAGCCGCTCGCGGCGGCGATGGTGAACATTGCTTGACCCTCGGTTACCGCGTCGCCGCTTTGCAGCGGCCGTAAGGGGTCGTTCGGTTGGGCGGCGACCGTTTGAATCGTGCCGTTGAAGGGCGCGAGGATTCGCGTAAACGCCAGCTGCTGCTGATTTTGCGCGTTGAGAATCTGCGACTTGCGCGCGGCCGCTTGGGCGTATTGGACGCTGTTGCCGTTGAAGCCGGAAACCGCACCCAGTTTGGCCTGCTCGAGCGCTTGGTTGTAGGCAACCTGGGCTTGCTCGAGTTTGGAGCGGTCGGCGTCGAGTGCATTTCGTGGAATAGCTTTGTTGTCGTACAGCGTGACGTCGGCCGCGTACACCCGGCGTGCTTCGTCGAGCGCGGATTTGTTGGTATCGACGGCCGCTTGGTAGCCGACGCGGGCGTTTTCCTCTTGCACGCGCGCCGCGGAAACGTTGGCTGCCGCCGAGGTGTAATCGGCTTGCGAACCGGCGGCGGTGTAGGCGAGCGCCGGATTGTCGATCGTCGCCAACAACTGCCCGGCGGCCACGCGGTCGCCGGCCTTCACGTACATGCTCCCGATGTTTCCGGCGACGAGCGTCGGAATCGTTGCGCCCATGGGACGCATGACGACGCCATTTTCAGGGAGCTTGACGGTAAACGTCGTGAGGGAAACGCGTTGCATCTTGACCGCGAGCGCCTCGCCTCCGCCGCGGCGCGAAGCGACGATGGCGATGCCGATGATAACCACGATCGCGACGGCGAGGATGATGAGATTTCGAGTTCTATTCATGCTGTTTACTCACGGGTTCCCGAGATCGGCGACCGCGCTGCGGGCATCGTAGGTGCCTAGCGATACGCGTAGTTTTACGACGGCGTCGACGTAGTTCACTCGCGCGGCGACCGCGTCGTTTACGGCTTGCTGCGCGGCCTGCTGGGCTTGAAGTACGTCGTAGATCGTCTTGACGCCGGCTTTGTATTGAAGCTGCGCAATTCGCGCGGATTCTACGCCGAAGTCCGCTTCCTGCTTGGCCCACGCGACCTGCGCTTGTGCCGTTTGCGCCGCACGATAACTCTCGCGCACGTCCAACTCGCTTTGCAGCCGTGTCGAGGTGAGGGTGCTCTCGGCCGAAGCGAGTTGCGCGTCGTCGTTGACGCGTTCGCTGTGGCGTGCGTTGTAGTCGACCAGCGGCAGCGAGAACGTCGAGATGGCTTGCAGCGACCAAAAGCCGAAGGAACCGCGCGGCACGACCGGACACGGCGGCGCTATGTAGCCGGTCAGGCACTCCTGTTCAATTTGCTGTTGTTCCAACACCGTGCTCGTGGGAGAAAATTGGTTCCCGATGGCGGCCGAGATGGCAACCTGCGGATACAGTTCGACGTTCCAGCCGCGGCGCGTGAAGCGCGCGGCCAGCACCGCTTCGTGCGCCGCGCCGACGTCGGGCCGATTGGCTTCCGCAATCGCCACCAGCGTGTCGACCGTGCCATGCGGTATCGGCGGTTCCGGGACGCTCGTCGGCGTCGCAAACGGCGTGAGGATCGGTGCGCCGATCTGCTGCGCCAGCGATTCGCTGGCGTCGTGCACCGAGGCGCGATCGGCGACCAGAGACGATTCGCTCTTGGCGGCCGACGTTTTGGCTTGGAGCACGTCGACCCCGGCGGCAACGCCGGCGCGTTCTTTGATCTTCGCCACGTCGACCAGATCGTTCTGATATTTCAGCGTGAGAAGATCGACGATGACGATGGCTTGGCGCTGGACGATGCCGAAAAACGACGTCGTGACGCTGGTGGCGATTTGGTCTTCGGTGTTCGCTAGCGTGTTGGCGGCTTGTTGTTCCTGCGCGCGCGCCGCCGCGAGGGCGAGGAACGAGAAACCCCCGGTCGTCAAGTTCCAGTTGGTCACGCCCACCTGGGCGGTGTTTTGACTGACGACGTTCTGCTGCGCCACCCCGAGAGCGGCGAAGGTGCCTTGATAGTTGGCGCTCTTCGACAAGAAGCTTTGCAGCGTGCCGTTGACCGTTGGATAGGCCACCCCTCGCTGCAGCGCGAGGGCGTGTTGCGATTGGGTTACGGCAGCCCGCTGGGACGCGACCGTCGCGCTGTGATCGAGCGCGTAGGCGACGGCGTCGGGC
>JBAUZB010000276.1:0-2592 GCA_049585095.1 Candidatus Tumulicola sp. | reverse complement strand
CAGGGTAGCCGGCATCGCCTTGGTTTGTTCCGAAGTTGTATATCGTTCGATATTGACCGGCAGTGGTTATGCTGAAGACCGTTCCGTTGTAGTTATTTCTACCGCCGCTAGACGTCGTACCGTAAAGCGTTCCGTTAACATTGAGCAGAGGTGCCAAAGGCTCCGCACCATCGTATCCGTGGCCGAATCGGTGCAATACTTTGAGTTTGCCGCCGGTTGTCATGCTAAAAACCGTGCCGCATGAAAGAAACATGCCGCAGTACGATGCCCCGCCATGCTGGGTCGTCCCATAAAGCACGCCATCGACGTCGATCAAACCCGCCACAGGGCCGTATCCGTTATCTCGCTTGCCGTAGGTCGAGTCGAAGTTATAGATCGTTTTTTCCGTGCCGTCTAGTTTAGTGCTGAAGACTGTTCCGCCGCCCTTTGTACCGCCGTCCGCGGTCGTGCCGTAGAGCACGCCATTGACGTTGAGAAGTCTCGCCGAAGGATTGGCGCCGTCGCCCGATCCACCGAAACTGTGAAGCACTGTTTCCTCGCCGCTCTTCGTGATCGAGAACACCGTGCCGTAGCGGAGCGAACCTCCGGTCGTGGTCGTGCCGTAGAGTACGCCTCGAACTTCGATTAGATCCGCTGCAGGATTCGAGCCATCTTCCGGCTGTTTGCTGAAGCTGTGAAGTATGTTGTACGCCGTCTCGGCGTGGGAGTGCTGCGGAGAAAATCCTTGCGGTGACAGGCTAAGCGGGGGTTGCGATCCGCCGCAGCCCGCAAGCAACGCGGCAGCCGCGCCGACTAAAACGCAGCGACCGAGGGCGAGAATCTTCATACGGGGTGTCCCTTCTCTTCACGCAACGAAGCGCGGCCTAGGCTCGTTCCACGAGCGCGGTGGGAGTTCCGTTCTGCGAGGCGCTCGCAGGCGCAATGGCGCCGCGATCGGCGGCGTGGTTGCGGGGCGGCTAGGGGGGTCGGACCTTCAAAAGCTCCGAGCTAAACTCAATGTGCAAGGGGACTCGGAATACTTAGAACTAGGAATGCGATGGGATTAACGGGCGAGACTGATCCAGGCGACACGTAGCTGAACGTTAATTTGTGAGTCCCAGCCACACCTATAGGTATTCGCACTTCAAACGACTGCGGCGTAGTGCCCGATAAGCTTACCTCCTGTTCGGGTCCCCCATCAAGTTGCACTGCATAGCGCTGGTTTTGCAGGCCATGATACTTTTCCGGAGAGTTGATAGATTTATAAAATGCAAGGAACGATACCACCATGTATCCCTGCCCTATGTATACAGCGACATGGTTAATGTCCGGTCCTTCATCGATGATTCCGAGCGTCCTATACACTACATCACTTGGGATTTCGCACTTGACACGGTCGATCGATCCCACGAGTTGTTTGGGTACTAGGAGTGGTGCGTCAACGTGACCATTTTTAATTGACAATACAAGTTGACGCCCGAGTAGGTGACCACCTGGGTCTAGTAGATCGAACGCGATGGTGCCGGCTCCGGATGTTGATGCCAGTAGTCTCGAACCCTGGATAGCACAAACGGGGAAGTCATCAGCAGCACGAGCGGGATGCAATTGAACGACAACTACCGCCGACGAGACGACCGCAAAAAATGCTCGTCGACACATACCCGCAATTCGTTCTAGCGCCACTCCAGCGATGATCTTCATGCGGCGAGTGTCCCTTCTCTTCGCGCAACACAGCGCGGCCTAGGCTCGTTCCACGAGCGGCGTGGAGTTCCGTGCTGCGAGGCGCTCGCAATCTGCAATGGCGCCGCGATCGGTGGCGTGGCCGCGGGGCTGCGGGTGTCGTGCGCCGGTAACCGTGCTTTCGACCGGGTCGCTTCCGTCAGGGGGCGAACGTCGTAGTCATGGAGAGTAACGGGCGTAACAGTATTATCGGCGGCGCTGGAGGGGTTTTAACCCTCGCCTCTTGGGCTGTGTTAGGGCCTCGCCTAAACCCGCCGCTCTGGACGAACGCATATTGGATTTGGGCGATCAGCGTTTGCGCCGTCTTCTTGCTTTTGGGATTTTGGGAAACGTTTGCTCCTAGAGCCAAATGGTGGATGCCACCAGTTAAGAATACGCGCTTCTGGTCGATTGCAGCATATATAGTCTTTGCCGCGTTGGTCGGCGTTCCGGTTGGCCTTCTCGCCCTTCAATATTTGGATTTATGGGTGCTCTGGCTACCATGGACACTAGTCGCCATTTTTGCCATCGTTTGCGTGATTCAGGCATTCAAGCGCAATGCGATTAGAGGCGGAGGTGAGTCAGAAAGGCGAGAGGAGCAAAAGTCGGAAACCATGGCAACCGCATCACAAGAGTCAGAAAACATCAATCCGCTAGACACCCATTTTTACAAGAAGGCCATTAGGGTCGCTGACCTTGTTGCTGATTGGACGAACCTAATGGTGATGGACAAGTTTTTTGAAGAGTGCCGACTTGTCGGGCCAGCGGTTATCTGTGCCGTTAATAGTAACCTATTAAATAATAGGTTTTTAGGATCAGTGGATTCTATATTTATTGTCATTGACCAGGATTTGTTTTCGGGGGTTGTCATGTTTGACCGTTGCACGTTCAAAC
>JBAUZB010000275.1:0-29634 GCA_049585095.1 Candidatus Tumulicola sp. | reverse complement strand
CCCGAACGTCTCACGAATTCGTACAGTGCGCCTTTCCCGTATGTGCCACCTGCGGCCGTCACGCCATAGATTTTCCCTTGTAGATCGATTACACCACCACTTGGGAATTTCCCATCCGCAACTCCTTGGTATGTCTTTCCACCGAAGTTGTGCACAACTGCAAAGCCGCGTTGCGAAATCACATACAAAGTGCCGCCGCCGTACTCTCCACCCAACGGAGTCGTACCAAGCAGCTTGCCGTTGGAACTTAGCCGAAGTACACCGGAAGTCAAGCCGTCATTGCAGCAGCCGCCGAAGGAGTGCAGGATCGTCTCCGTTTCCGATGGCGTGACCATGTAGGCAATCCCGTCATTGTCGCTCTGGCCGGCTGCGGTGCCGTAGATATTTCCTGCGCCATCAAGGACAAGCGGTGATTCAGGGAGGCGGCCACTCGGTCCGCCGGTGAACGAATATACGGTCGATTCCACATCAGTTGTTGTAATTTTGAAAATGGCGCCTCGACTCATCGAGCCACTGTGTGACACTGTTCCGAAAACATTGCCAAGCGCGTCAAGCGACACCCCGCCACGAGGTTGTTGCCTGCTTTTCCTGCGATGAACGTCGCGTGGGAAGTGATACAAAACGTTCAGCGTATCCTCCGGCGTCACCTGAAACACTGAACCATACTGCCGCTCTGAGGTGCCGTAAATATTCCCTTCGGGGTCAATGGCAAGCTGGCCACCCGGACCCGCCACGCCATACCCTCGGAACTATGAAAGACAGCTTGGAATTTGCCGTCTAACCTTATCCTATAAACGAAACCACGTGCCTTTATTTCCACCGCCAGTCGCGGCGCCAAAAAGGTCGTGGTGCGATCGAATAAGGCCGCTTGTCGGCCCATGCTGATGACCGAGACCGAATGCATGCAGGACCATCTCATTGCCGGAAGGATCTACCTTAAATACGATTCCCGCATTCTTTGGTCCACCCGCGGCCGTAACACCGTAAAAGTTGCCAGAGTCGTCGGCGACAAGATTAAATTCTGGATCTGCACCATCGGTGCCAGATCCAAAAGAATGCAAAATGCGATAACTGTACGCATTCGGTAGAGGTTGGCTCAAGCTCTTTCCCGCCCTCGCCGACGCGATTGCGGATGAACCCACCTGCGGAATGGAGTTGCCGGCGACGAGCGCCCTGTTAGAACAGGCCGAAAGACTGATTCCAAGCAACACAAGAAGAACGGCGCGCTTCATTGCAAATTGTTCGCAGCGATCATCGAGAGAATCGCAGCCCTGCGATCGCCGGGCCCTCAACTCGGGCCGAACTGACAGCTTGGCCTGCCAAGCGCCCAGGAAAATCGACGGAGTTGCCCGCCGTCGGCTCGAAAAGGACGGCCATATGGAGAATCCCGGTTTATCTCATATGAAGCGCAACAATGTCTTAACCATCACGTCTCTGCTCTCGATCATCCTCCTCTCGCTTCACTTGACGGATGACATCGTCTACGGGACCGATAGGTCACCGGCCTCAAACGTCGTGGTAATCGCTGTCCTCGTCGTCTGGCTATACGGGGCGCTGGTGCTCGCCGAGCGGCGATCGGGGCACGCGATCATGCTCCTCGGATCGGTCGCGGGCATGGTAGTTTTCACCGTTCACGTGAGCCGAGCAGGAGGACTGCCGGCCGGCACGCTCGCTGAGTCCAGTGGAGCGTTCTTCTTCGTTTGGACTCTCCTCGCGCTCGCCGTGACCTCCGTCTTCTCCGCTATCCTCTCAGCGCACGGGTTATGGAATCTGCGACGTTCAAAGGCGCCGAATGCGAATCCAATGAATTGATTCATGCGGGGAATACCGGCTAAGGTGTTGGGCCGACCCGGACGTCGATCTCAGGCGACTGGCTGAATGGTGGGAGCGGATTCCCGTTATCCCAGTTCTCGAATCTCACTTTGCACGTCGTTGGCGTCGCCGGCCCGGACTTGGCGGTGATCGTGACCGGCCTAATGGGTCCTGGGGAGCCTTCGACGGCGGCTTTCACGTAAGGGCAGGGCGACTGCACGACCGCAACCATCGGGCCGTTGTATTGGCCGGTCACGTCGCTCACACTTACCGTTTCCTTTTCTCCCCGGTGCAGTCCGATGCAGAAGACGTTTTGCGTTGAACGACACGGCGGCACGGTGGTGGAGCTGAGCCGCGAACCAACGGCTGAAACGTTCCACTGCGGGACGGGCTCAAGTTGCGAGGCGACGTAACCTATGACGCCAGGGCTACCTGTAAGCTCCCAGTGCCAAAGAGCAAATGTAGCTTGGTACGACGTAGGTACGTTGGGCGAGAGAGCGCTGTTTGTGGTGACGATACCGTCATATTCGCCGGCGAAGAAAAGCTTTATCAACTGCAGGTACTTTAGGATGCCAAACGCGGCGTCGACGGCGAATGGTGCCGAGCCAGCAACTTTGATCGTCCTCGCCGGCGCATAATTCGGATAAACCTCTGCCTCGGCCCCATAAAGCATACCACCCGGCTCCGCGCTAATGGGCGAAAGACTTGCGGTCATGCCGTCGGTCGCTGATTCCATGATCTCGGCGTGACTTCCAAAGATACCTTGGTTGTTTTCGAGCACCGATTTAAAGTAGTCCAAATTTGCGGCGGGAGTTCCGCCGAAAGGCGAGCCTAGCGTTATGAAGTTCAACGGCGAGACCGTACGCTGTGGGGACGATAGATTCGAAAGCGCAAACAGCGAGACGACACCGCCATAACTGTGGGCCTCCAGATCGTAGGCATCGAAATAGCCCTTCTTGTAGAGGTCATTGAGGAAGTTTGCCAAGAGCGGTCGGACGACATTCGGCGGCAGCCACCACTGATAGTTAAAGCCGTACGCTGCATCGTATCCGCCCGCGCTCTGAATCGCCTGCGCCGTGGTAGCGGGGAATGTGCCGGTGGCGTCGACCGAGCTAAGAATACCATGGACGAAGACGATCGCGTGGTGGGCGCTCTGCGTGCATTTTGGCGCACTTGAAGCATCGAAGTGCTGCCAAGCGCCCTTGCTCAGCGCCAACCCACCGTAGTAGGGCTTGGGCGGCGCGAGATCGTCAACCGGGATAAACTGCAGCCTGCTGCCGGCGGCATCGGCAAAGATGGTAGCGGGCACGTTTAGCGTCGCGGTCCGACCCTTCACGCTACCGCCGAAGTCCATCCATACCGGGCCGTACGTCGGGTCGTTGTACTCGACCTCGGGCGCAAGCTGGGAGCTGTAACTGCTCTCGCTGCTTGGAAGCGACTGGGTAACCACGACCGAGGCCGTATCGAGTTGCGGAGTCGAACGCGTGGAGCTCCCTTCCGAACCGCGCGGACGAGTTGCGGCCGCATCACCGATGACCAAGGCCATCATCTGACCCTTCGCATCGGCAGCCGAATTCGTTGGTTGCACGTCGGGAGCAGATAGGAGCTCGAGCGTCACGCTCGTGTTGGATTTGAAGGTATGCGCGGGGAACTGTACGCTCCCACTGGGTATCTGGACCGACCCGCCGTCGGCTGCACTTATGACAGCGCTCGCTTTCTGCAACGCGACCGTCGGTCCGAGGGACGGTCGCAAGTTCTCCGTGCGTGAAACGGATGGCGGCGGGACCGCTTGGGGCGTGCATGCGGTCGGTGCGACATTTCGGCTGCTGCAGGCCGCCGCAAGTCCAAGAACCGCCGAAGCGAGAAAAAGTCGCTTCACCATGTGGATCCCTCCGTCGAATCCCGACCTGCCCGACGCCCCGCCCAAGTAGCAGGTGCAGTAAACTATGACGCCTTGCGCATCAGCCCCTTGGTTCCGAACGGCTGCTTCGGGAGCGATGTTGTGGCAGATCTGCGCTCCTATCGGACCTCTGCGCGCGAAAGAAGCGCATGCGTCCATCTCACGCTGGCAAGCGCACCTACAAAAAGACTCCACATAAGGACGAACCAATAGACGGCGTAAGCCGGGGAGACAAGAATTGGATAGTCGCCGCAGAGTAGCGTGAGTCCGACACTAAGAAGCATGACGGCCAAGTTCAAGACGAAGACAAGCAAGAGGATGCCGAGCGTTTCCCAGTATGCGCCGGTTGTTGCCCGCCAACAGTCATTGAACTGTCTCGCCGAGCCGAGAAGCAAAGCGTTAGGCGCAGGCCACAACTTGCCAAGGAGCCAAAAACCGGGCACGATAAGCGCCGCTAGCCCAACAACCGTCAATAGAACGACGGCGACGAGAAGAGCGACGAAACCAACGAACCCACCTCCGCTCATGCGATAGGCTGGATTGATGGTGCGGGTTGCTGCGGCCGCGCCAAAGTAGGTGAACGCAAAAGCGAGAATGATTTGTGCAACAAGGGCTGCGTGATTGATGCCGCTGTGAAGCGGTGACTGCGTCGTGACTACGTTTAGTCCTATGCCGATTATGGCAAGTATGACGGCGCCGACGGCATTGCGCTTAAACAAGCGCCATCCATCTCTAAGGGCTGAGAAAATGACGCCAAACACTGACGGAACTGGGATGGCCGACCGGGTATTGTAAGCGCTGACAGAGGTCCCTGGAATCGTGCGTTTCATAATTTGTCAACCTCCAAAGACTACGCGCCCGCAATAGAGGGACGCATCTCGTCATGGTGACACGCAGCCAGCGCGGCTGAAACGAGCCTGTGAAAGGCGGCGCTTGCGATCGGTACTGTCAGAATTTCGGCGTTAGTTTAAAACCAGCTCCGAGGCCGTGCATGCCGCCAGCCGACGTCGTACCGTAGAAGGAGCCATTCGAATACAGTAGCGCATCGGTTGGGTTGTTCCCCGCGCGGCCGTCCGCGAAGATGGCAAGGACCTTGTAATCTGCCCCTTCAGGGGAAATGTGGAAGACGGTGCCGCACCCTTCGGTGCATGCCGAGGATCCGCCGCCATGCGCGGTCGTTCCGTAAAGTTTCCCGCGTACGATCCGTAACGCGGCCTCGGGTTGTAACCCGTCATCACTATCGGCGTCCTTGCCGAACGTGTGCAGCACCTGCTCGACGCCGGTTGTAGTATTCACACGAAATACCGTTCCGCCGCTGCTGAGACCCAAATTCTCGCCGCCTTCGCTCGTCGTACCGTAGACGTAGCCGCCGCGCTCAGCCAGGCCGCCGTACGACTTACACCCGTCGGGGGACCCGCCAAAGTTGTGCAGGATGTGCTCCTCGCCTGAGGAGAGCGTGAGGCTGTAAACGGTGCCGCAATACGCGTTACTTCCACCTAGGACCGTGGTGCCATACAGCGTTCCGAAGCGGAGGGCGCCGAACACGCCGCCATATGGGCTGGCGCCGTCACCTCCAGCGCCGAAGTTATGGATCACGCGTTCATGGCCGGTTGCCAGATCGATGCGATAGACCGTACCGCAGGTTCCGTCGGGCGAGCCACCTCTTGCCTTGCACAAATCACGCTTATATGTGCCGCCGCCGATTGTGGTTCCGTAGAGCACGCCATTCGAATCGACAACGCCGGCAAAGGGATGCGCGCCGTCGGCACCCTTACCGAAGTTGTGAATGATGCTGTACGTGTATCCCGATCCCGATGGATGCAACACAAAAACCGTCCCGGCTTCATACCGTCCACCGTAGTACGTTGTGCCGTAGAGATCGTTGCTCGGATCGGAGTTCAGGGACGCGTACGGAACGGCCCCGTTTGTGCCCGTGAACGTCACGAGCACGTTCTCCGTGTACGCTATGGAGCTTCCCACCTTGGGCGTCAGCTCGTAAATGACGCCACATCCCTTTCCCTTACCCGCTGCGCAATGAGCGTTGCCTCCCGCAGGCGCACTGCCAAACATAAGCGCCGAAGTGCCAAACAAACCGCGGCGACCGCCCGGACTCCCCAGCGGAGTGTAGCCCGTGGGGCGCCGGAAATAGAAAAACGGGACGACGTGCAGTGTGTCGGGCCGAGCGAACGGCGCAACGGGGGCGCCCGGCACGCCTGCGGGCGTGACCCCCACGCCGTGACTGCACGCCGTTATCGCGAGCACCCACAGGACGACGACCTGGCGAACGAACTTCATACTAGGCCTCCTTCGAGGCGCCAAAGCGTTATCGACGCCGAGCGTATGAATCCGCCGTCGGTCGATAGGAACGAGTATCGATGGAGCGCCGTTGGGAACCTGCTCAAACTGAGAGAGCCTCCGCATCTGCATGGGCTGCGGTCCAGTTGCGGCCCTCCTCCATAAGGGCCGCCGCTTCCGCGCCGAGTGCGTCTTCGATGGCGCTCAAAAGGCGCGCATACTCCGTGTGTTCGGTAAAATCACGCCGCATCTCAAACTCGGCGATGCGAGAGTCGACGAAACCCACGAGCCGAGCGGCACGGCGACGGTTATCTATCGTCTTGGCGACGTCCGTGCTCGGTTGCAACGCTGCAACAGCGGCCAGGTGTTGAATCGCCCAGACGGCAGCCGCGCCGATCTGCCGTTCTCGAGCTAGCTCAAGTGCTTCGCGCGCACGCGACCTAGCCTCGGCCCAGCGGCAGAGTGACACGAGGTACGCGGCCAAATTACACAGGTCGAACGCGACCGAATCAACGTCATTCAGCGCGCGTTCGGTCTCGAGCGCCTCGCTAACCAATCGTACTGCTGCTTCAGCGTCGCCGGCCTGGAACTCCAATTCGGCCAGACTTAGCGCAAGGTGGGCCGAAGGCCGCGCAGCACCGATTGACTTCCAAACCTCGAGCGCATCGGCAAAAAGTCCCCGCGACGTCGCGACGTCGCCCGCGCTCAGCTGTAAGGTAGCAAGATAAACCAAGGCTGCACCAATAGCCCGGCGCGCGCCGAGTTGACGAAATTCTTCTAACGCCGTACGTAACCGCGCCTCTCCTTGGACGGTCTCTCCAAGAAATCCGCGCGCCGCGCCGGTGAACATGTGCGCCAAAGCGATACCGTGCCGATCGCCAAGCTCTGTGAAACCTTCGAGGGCTCGCTCTGCTCCCGAGAGTGCATTCTTGTAACGCTGAGCGAGCATGAAGAGGTGAGCCGCAGACAGTTCCAAGCGCGCTATCTCCCGGGTCGGCGTCTCGGCGTGGACGCCCTCTAGTCCAGTCTGAACCCAACCTAGTCCCTCCGAAGGTGCCATAGTGAACCATACGGGAAGCAACGCGGCGGCGAGGCCCTGCGCAATATTGAGATCGCCGTGAGCTTCAAAGGCCCATCGCAGTGCTGCGCGCCAGTTCTCCAGCTCCGGTTCCGCCCGTATTTTCCATGTGGCATCTGGTGTTGTGTCGTACGCAGCCTCCAAGTCCTCGGCCAAGCTCAGATAAGCGTTTGCATGAGCGCGTGCGGTCGGCTCGAACTCGCCGTGCTCGACCAATTTCTCGCTCGCGTAGGCACGCATCGACTCTAGAAACCGAAATCTCGTTTTGTCGCCTTCCGCGTTAGCAACCACGAGAGACTTGTCAACCAGCGATGCCAGTAAATCGAAAATTTCAAAGCCGGCGATTGCTTCACTCGTGCACACAGCGGCGGCGAAATCGAGAGTGAAACCACCCGCGAACACGGCGAGACGGCGGAAAAGTGTGCGTTCCTGCTCGGAGAGCACATCGTAACTCCAGTCGATCAGGGCGCGCAGCGTCTGCTGACGCGGAAGCGCGGCGCGGCTTCCGCCGGTGAGCACGCGAAAGCGTTCGTCGAGCTTCTGCGCAAGCTGACGTGGCGCCAGCACTTTTACGCGCGCGGCCGCCAACTCGATCGCCAGCGCGATCCCATCGAGCCGCCGACAAATCTCCGCCACGATCGGCGCACTCTCGTCGGTCAGCCGGAACCTCGTATCGGCGGCTGCGGCGCGTTCAGCAAACAGCGCGACCGCGCCGTATCCAAGCGCATCTTCAGCCGTAAGCGTCGTCATTTCTGCTGGAACCGCTAACGACGGCATTCGGTATGCGTGCTCGCCGGCGATGCGTAGCGGCTCGCGACTCGTTGCCAGCAGCTGTACCTGCGGGCAGTCGCGCAAAACCGCCTCGGCGATCTCCGCGACATTCTCGACTACGTGCTCGCAGTTGTCGAGTATGAGCAGCAAATGCTTGCGCTGAAGGTAGTGCAGCAACGAATCGAGCATTGGATGGTCGGGCTTTTGCGTCAGGCCCAGCGCCGACGCGATTGTTGCGGCTACGAGCGCAGGATCGTTCAACGGCGCCAACTCGACAAACCACACGCCGCCGCTCGAGCCATCGAGAAGTTCCGCGCCGACCTGGAGTGCAACCCGCGACTTGCCGACGCCCCCCGTTCCCACCAGCGTCACCAGCGGAAACTTGCCGACGAGCGCTTCGATCTCCAACACAACCTCGTCGCGCCCGATCAGCGCTGTTACTTGCCGCGGCAAGTTATTCGGCAGTGACCCCAGCGAACGCAGCGGCGGGAAGGTCTCGGGCAGGCCGGGCGCAAGCAGCTGCCAGATCTCCTCCGGCTCGACGAGGTCTTTCAAACGGTGTTCGCCCAGATCGAGCAACTCGATTTTCTCCGGCATCACCCCACGCAAGAGTTGCGCCGTCGCACCGGAGACGACGACCTGACTACCGTGCACCACCGCCAAGAGCCGCGCTACACGATTGGGTGCGGGTCCAAAGTAATCGCCATCTCGCTCGTCGGCGGTGCCGCTGTGCAGCGCCATGCGCACGCACAATCCGCCGACTGCGGAGAAATCCTCGGCGATAAGAGCACGCTGCGCATCCAGCGCTGCCGCGACCGCATCCGGCGCGCGCCAGAAGGCCGCGCAGAATGCATCGCCGACTGTCTTGAAGACGTACCCGCCATGCGCTTCGATTGCCGTGCGCACCAGATCGTCATGGCGGCGAAGCGCGAGCGCCATCGCCTCACGCCGCTGTTGCCAGTGTTGCGTGCTCCCTTCAATGTCGCTAAAGAGCAGCGTGACCGTCCCGGTCGGCAACGCGCCGACCGGCACACGGTCTACAGCCTCGCCCCTATGCTCCATGGAAAGTTCTTCGCGCCGCTCAGCGGAGGCTCCGGCCTAGTCGAGTCGCAAAGCCGTCGGACAAGCTAAGCCTCCGGTGATAGGCGCGGGCGGTTGCGGAATCGCCAGCGCTTCGGCGACGGCTGCGTCTTGTTCCATTGCCGCGCCTTCGGCCATTAGCGCGCGAATTCGGTCCTCCATTAACGTCGCGCGAATGAGTTCGAGCGCGCGATCGTATCCGCGCTGTTCCGTTAACTCGCGCGCATTGCCGCTCTTCGTATAGTCCGCTTCCGCATAGCCGAGGAGCCGCGTCGCTCGCACCGCATCGCCGGTTTCGGCCGCGACCTGCGCTAGGTGACCAATCGAAACCACAGCCACATGCAGATCCGCGCGCAACGCCAATTCCAAAGCTTCCCGAGAAGCCGCCCAGGCTTCGTCGAGCCGCGTTAGCGCGAGCAGGTAGGCGGCCAGGTTCAGCAACGTCGTGGTCAAGATACTGTCGTCGCAACGCTCGCGATAGATGATCTCTGCCTCGCGAGCGCACGCCAGCGCGCCCGCGAGATCGCCTTCGGAAAAGAGCAGCTCGGCCCTAGTAGTGTGGAGAAAGGCAAGTCGCCAAAGATCGTTGGAGGCCCGCAAGAGCACCGCCGCCTCGTCGATGTACGCGAGAGCCGTCCCGCGATTGCCGGCAGCCCCGATCCAGTAGGCCGCATTCGTCAGAGCCCAGCCGATCAAGCGCGGCGCACGTGTCCCCCGGGCAACACTCAGCGCGTCTTCGGAAAGCGCGATCGACTCCGCCAGAAGACCTTCCCGCCCGATCGCGAGCGATTGTGAGCCGAGAGCTTCAGCGAGCCCGATCTCATCTGCCCCTTCGGCGAGAAGGCACGCTGCCTCGGCAGCCGAGTTCGCTGCCTCTGCCATCGTATTGACCACGAGTGCGTCGGTCAACCCGAGTAGTCCGCGGATGCGAACCGGCGCATCATCAGCAATCATCGCTCTCGCGCGCGCGAGGAGCGTCCGCCCTTCTCGGCTGGCCCGCGCGAACCACCACCACCGCAGACTGGAAACGATCGTCGCTGCCGCCTCGGCGTCGCCGTCTGCAGCGAGTCCACAACCGATCGCAGCACGGTAGTTCTCGAGATCGCGACGCACGTGCGCCGTCCAGAAATCCGAGTCGGTCTGCCAGTAGGTTTCCCCTGCGCGCTGCGCAGCTTGGGCGAAGTACCGGCAGTGCCGCGCGCCGACATCCTTCCGTTCGCCCGCCTCGTCCAATCGCTCGGCGGCAAACTGGCTGGTCGACTCCAGCAACCGATAGCGCTGCTCTTCGCCTTCGATCTCGACTACAACGAGCGACTTGTCGACCAGCGCGGAAAGACTATCGAGGACATCCGAATCCGGGAGCAACTCGTCGAGGCAGATCGCTTCAGCTGCTTCTAACGTCCATCCGCCGCGGAAGACCGCGAGCTGGCGCAGCAAGCTCTGCTCGGCCGGGGTCAGCAGGTCGTAGCTCCAGGCGATCGTCGCTCGGAGCGTCTGCTGCCGTGGCAACGCCGTGCGGCTACCGCTGGTTAAGAGCTTGAAGCGTTCGTCGAGGCGCTGATCCAGTTGGCTTAGGCTCAGCGTCTTGATGCGTGGCGCAGCGAGCTCGATCGCCAATGCAATGCCGTCCAAGCGACGCACGATATCGGCGACGATCTCCGCGCTCTCGTCGGTGAGCGCAAAGGTGCGCTGCGCGGCATGGGCTCGCGTGACGAAGAGCGCCGCGGCTGCGTACTCCGTCACCCGCTGCGCGGTCATCTTTTCACCTTCAGGGGGAACCGGCAGGGTCGGCATCCGGTACGATTCTTCGCCGGCGATCCCAAGTGACTCACGACTGGTCGCTAGGATGCGCACGCCGGGACACACGTGCAGCAGACGGTCGGCGGCGGCTGCGGCCGTCGAAATAACATGCTCGCAGTTATCGAGCACGATCAGCAACGTCTTGGCCTTCAGCACGACGGCGACGCGCTCGATCAACGGCCGCGACCCGCCCTCGTCGGCAACATTGAATACTTGCGCAATTGTGCTGGGTACGAGCGCCGGGTCGTCGAGCGGGGCGAGATCGACAAACCAGACGCCGTCACCATCGCAGCGCAACATGTTGGCGGCAACCTGAATTGCCGTGCGGGTCTTGCCGATGCCTCCGGCACCGGTCAGCGTCACCAAGCGCGAACCTTCGAGCAGCGTTTTGATCTCGGCGATCTCCTCGTCGCGTCCGACGAGCGGTGTGAGGTGTATCGGCAGATTGTTCGGAAGCACGTTGAGCGAGCGCAGCGACGGAAAGTCTGCAGCGAGATCCGGCGCGTGAAGTTGAAAGATGTGCTCCGGTTCGCTGAGATCCCGCAGTCGGTGCCGGCCGAGATCGAGCAGCTCCGTCTGGGCGGGCAGCAGTTCGCCGGACAACTCTTTGGCTGCGCTCGAAAGAAGCACTTGACCGCCGTGCCCGACGGCCAGCAGGCGCGCGACGCGATTGACCGCCGGGCCGAAGTAGTCGGCACCGCGCTCGTCGGCGACACCCGCGTGAATCGCCATGCGCACGCGCAGACCGCCGACGGCGTTCCAATCTGCGGTTCCGACGGCACGTTGGGCGTCCAGTGCCGCCGTCACCGCTTTCGGCACCGTGGCGAAGGCCGCGCAGAACGCGTCGCCGATCGTCTTGAAGATGTAACCATCGTTGCGCTCGATCGCCGCGCGCATCAGCTCATCGTGACGGCGTAGCGCGACCTGCATCTCGACGCGATGGGCATCCCAACGGATCGTGCTGCCTTCGATGTCCGAGAACAGGAACGTCACCGTCCCGGTCGGCGGGCGCGTCGTTAGCGGCTTCATGTCAGTTCCGCTTATGGTGCCTTATCAAGATTTCAGTAAGAGTCAATCATCATACTCCTTCCCTATCGACGATAGGATAGTATATCGCCCGTTTCTTAAGGAGGAGCGCACGAAGTCTTGCTCCGTCCGGGTGGGATGGCGGTGGTTCGTGATCGTAGAAGCCTCCAGGGGCTCGGCGGCGACTGCCGAAGCCTTTGGTCGCTTTCAAGTCGAACGGCAGGGAGACGTGCGTTGAAGATAATTGCAATCGCGCTTATCGTGGCGCTGACTGGGGGTTGTGCCTCTTCGCAGTTTCAGGTCGGCAGCGGCCGCTTCGCCCCGACCAGCGTCGTGCGAGGGCACGCGACGAGCCCGATTCAACATGTAGTCGTGATCATGCAGGAGAATCGGAGCTTCGACAACTTCTTTCACAACTTCCCCGGCGCGAACGGCGCAACGTACGGTTACGGGCACGGCGTGAAGTACCCGCTGCAGAAGATAGACCTGGCGCTTCCGAATCAGGATCCCATTCATTCGCACTGGGAGTTCTTGGAAGACTATGACAAGGGAAAGAACGACGGTTTCGACCGGCAAGTCTACCAGTTTCAGACGGGTAAGGGGTGCAATGATAACCCCGAAAACCATCCCAAGTGCTGGATCTACCACACCCAAGAGATCTGGCTGAAGTTAGCATACTCGTACGTACCCGAAACCCAGCTCGCGCCATACTGGCAAATGGCTAAGCAGTACACGCTGGGCGACAACACGTTCTCGTCGAACAACGGGGAGACGTTCCCCTCACACCAGTACATGATCGCCGGCCAATCGAGCCATGCCAGCGAGGTGCCGAGCCAGATGCCGTGGGGATGCGACGCACCATACGAGACGGAATATTACCTTTACTATGGGAGCGCCCATCCACGAGCCTTTCCGCCGGCGGTTGGTCACGAGGTGCGAGGTGGTCCGGATCCATGCTTTCCGCTGAACGACAATCCGTCGTCGGCGTATCCGACGATCGCCGATCTCCTCGACGGGGCCGGAATCACGTGGCGCTACTACGTTCAGCCGCATTACCACAACGGTCAATCCGTGGATTCGTATTGGCTCAACGCCTTCGCCGCCGTCAAGGCGATCCGTTATGGTCCCGATTGGCATAAGGACATCTCGACGCCCGATACTAAAGTGCTGAATGACATCGCAAACGGCGACCTGCAGCAAGTCTCGTGGGTGATGCCGCACAAAGGGGCGTCCGACCACGCCGGCGGAGGCTCGGGCGACTGCGGCCCCAACTGGGTTGCGTCGATCGTGAACGCGATCGGACAGAGCCAGTACTGGAACAACACGGCGGTCATCATCATGTGGGACGAGTGGGGCGGCTGGTACGACCACGTGGTGCCTCCGCAGTATCCCGATCCACGGACCGGCGCGTACGAAGGGCTGGGCTATCGCGTGCCTCTGATCGTCGTGTCGCCGTTTGCCAAGCCCGGCTACGTCTCGCATCAGCAGCACGAGGTCGCGAGCACATTACACTTCATCGAGCAGACGTTCGGGTTGCAGTCGCTCTGTTATCCTAACTGCTCGAAACAGAACTCGTACGCGGATCAGCGGGCGGACGCGCTCGACGATGTCTTCGACTATACGCAGCAGCCGATAACGTTCAAGAAAATCACGCCCGTGCGCGGACTAGATTGCAAAGGTGCCGGATTCTTTCTCAGCCGCCAGTGGCCGGAAGAGATCGACTAGTAACAAACCCTCCAGACCCCCTCCACTGGACCGGTACCCTGGGGGTAACGCCCCAAGCCACGCTGGGGTCCCGGGCCCGGTTCTTCTTCGGACAGATCACCATCGGCGCAGCCGCGTTTTTGGCGGTCGCCCGCAGGCTTAACGTCGAAGAGCCCGAACTAGCTCGGCTTACGATCGTTAACAAGTTCGAATCGCAACCTCGTAAACCACCCGAAAACCGCAGAGGCACCCCCATCGCATGACGCTGACAGCCGTTGCTCCACGGCCGCCGCGATTCTCCATCGTCATTCCGGCGCAAGATGCCGATGAGACCATCGGCGCTTGCCTCGAACGTTATGCCGACGCGTTTGCCGATTCGGAAATCATCGTCGTCCTAAACGGGCACGCTGACCCAGCGTCGGATACCGTCGAACGCATTAGTGCCGCGAAGAGCAACGTCGTCGGCGTACGCATCCCAGACGGTGTCGCCAAGGGCGCTGCCGTGCGCGCCGGCTTCCTCGTCGCGCATGCCGACGTCGTTGGATATGTTGACGCAGCCGGATCGACGCCGCCCAACGAGATGCGGCGCCTATGCGAGTCGATGGGTGACAACGACGGCATCATCGGGTCGCGCTGGCTGCGCGCTTCGAGGGTCTCCGGCAGCCGGCCGCGGCGGCTGAAGGTAGCTAGCCGCAGCTACAACGCGCTTGTCTGCATGCTCTTCGGGCTACGCTACTCCGACATGAAATGCGATGCCAAAGTTTTCCGGCGCACGGCGCTCCAGCGTGTTTTGCGCGTCGTTGAAACGTCCAACCTCGCGTTCGATGCCGATATGCTCTACGCAATGAAGCGTTTGAACATGCGCGTGCGCGAAGAACCCATCTCGTGGACCGCCGCGCCGAGTCCGCACTTGAGACTGCTGCCGGCGTCGCTGCGCACGTTTGCCGCCGTCGTGCGGCTGCGCCTGCATCATTCGTTTTTGTCGGGCATCGTGCCGTTCTACGACCGTTGCTTCCCAACCAACCCGGTTCGGTTACGCGATAATTTGCGGATTTTGGTGATCAACTGGCGCGACCCTAAACATCCACAGGCCGGCGGAGCTGAAGCCTATCTCTTCGAGCAAGCCAAACATTGGATCCGGTGGGGCCATCACGTTGAGTGGCTCAGCGGAGGATTTCCTGGCGGCTCTCCACGCGATTGCGTCGATTCTATCTCCATACGACGCGTCGGTAACTTTATGACGGTCTACGCGAGCGTTCCGTTCGCGTATCTGCGAGAATTTCGCGATCGGTTCGACATCATCGTCGATTCGTTCAATGGGCTGCCGTTTTTTTCGCCGTTGTTTTCGATGAAACCAAAGATCTGCATCCTGTACCACGTCCATCGCGAGCTTTTTAAAAAGCACTTGGGCGGATGGTTGGGTAACGCGCTCGCGTGGTGTGAAGAAACCTTTGTTCCGATGGTGTACCGCAAAGTGCATTTCGTCACGATCTCGCAGGATACGCTGAACGAAATGCGCGAGGTCGGAATCGGCGATTCGAGCGCCGGACTCGTGCGCTGCGGAGTGGACGCTGGACTGGTGCCGGGCAAGAAGGCCGACGTCCCTACCGTCCTGTACCTCGGAAGACTCAAGGCGTATAAACGCGTCGACAGGCTCATCAAGGTCTTTTCCGACGTGCGAACCGCAATGCCGTCGGCGGTGCTCCGCATCGCCGGCACGGGCGACGCGCTGCCGGCTTTGCGGGCGCTCGTCGACGATCGCGGGCTCGGCGACTCCGTCATCTTTGAAGGATTCGTGGACGACGAACGCAAGCGCGAGCTGCTGCAGAGCGCGTGGGTGATGGCCAGTCTTTCCGAGATCGAGGGATGGGGCATCAGCGTGATCGAGGCTAATGCCTGCGGTACGCCGGCAGTCGTGCACGATGTTCCAGGATTGCGTGAAGCGATCGTCCACGGACAAAGCGGCCTGATCGTTCCCGAGGGTCAAGACGTCGGAGCGGCGATTCTGCGAGTACTGCGAGATGCGCCACTTCGCGCGGCGCTCGAGCGCGGCGCGTTGGCTCGGGCCAAGACTTTTTCGTGGGAAACCGCCGCGCGCGAGATGCTTTACGAGATGATGCGCGCGATCTCAGGTCTTGAAGTTCGCAGCGTGGACTTGGATCGGAGGTGGACGTTCTTTGGAGCCGTCGGAAGCCGCAACGCGTCGAGCCTCCTCGATACGTACTCGCTGCGAAACTGAGAACGAGCCCACTCGTTGCCTCGCGTAATGCATCACATACCGTTTGCGGCAACGAAGCGTCGATAGCTTCGAGCGCTGGCCCTATGTCCCAAGCGATTAAGCGCCGATTCTCCGGCTGGAACGTGGCATTTCTCGTCTATGCAATTGCGGCTCTCGTCGGGCTCGCTGGTTTGTTACTCCGGCCCGGTACGGTAGGGCATCATTGGGATTGGCTCCTTCCGTCAGATCCCATGGAACTGCGTTACTTCGCCCGCACGTCGGCTTCCGCGTGGCAAGACTTTGCTTTCGGGTCGTACGTGACATATCGCTACGCAACGACGTTGACGAGTTTTCTGTTAGGAGCGCCGGGCTTCATCGGACTGGGCGGATCCTTCATCACTAAAGCGTTGCTCGTCTGCAGCGTCTTCGTTTGCGGTGCCGGCATGCGGTTTTTACTGCTGACGCTCGTACGGACGGAGCCCGACGATCGCGATGGCGTCTATGCGACGTTATGCGGATTGCTCTATGCGCTCGCGCCGTTTGCGTACAATCAAATGATCGCCGGCGACCAAAGCGCGCTGATATCCAACGCACTCAGCCCGATCGCAATTGCGCTTGCCATCCGGGCCATGTTCGTCAAGGGCAGGATGTGGTGGGCATACGCGCTCGGTGCGGCGCTACTGCTGATGCTCGTCGTTGCATCGGCCCAAGTCTTCGTCTTCACCGTCGCGATCATGTGGGTCGTTTGCCTCGTGCTATACTCGTCATGGCGTTCGGCTCTACGGTTAGGCACTTTGACGGTCGCCACCATCGCTCTCTGCTCTTATTGGATTCTCCCGGCGTTTCTGGCAGGTGGCGCGGTGCATACCGTCGTGCAAACCGCTTCGCCGGAGCGGGCATTTGCGACGTTCGAACAGTTTTCGAATCCCCTTTTCACACTGACGACGATTGCATTTCCAGGCGATTTTTATCTGCATGCATTGGGATCTTCCGGGGGCGCTAGCGTTGGCGCCGTTACGTTTTTTGCGGCTTATGCAGTACTGGCGGCGGTCTGGCTCGCGGCGTTGATCGCGCATCGCTCCAGGTTGCTGATCGTGCTGAGCGCGATCTTCTTGTTTACGGCATTTCTGCCGCTGGGCGGCAACCCAGTCCTCGGACCGGTTATTCTGGCCGTCTTCAAAGCGCTTCTGCCTTACAGTCTATTCCTTCGAACGCCGCAGCACATCATGTTCGCCGTAACGCTGCTCTTGCCGATTTTGGCGTTTCTCGCAGTGCGCGCTATTCCCGCCCGGCACTTCGCCCGATCGCTGGCCGGCGGTCTCCTCGTCGTGCTGGCCTACGGTCAAGGATTTCTGTTTCACAGCGACTTTTTCGGCTTGATCGGCCCGTTTCGTGAGACCCCGGGCGAGCCCGCGGTCGCACAAATTATTTCCGCACCGCAGGATCGTCAATACCGGACGCTGTTCATTCCAAACGCCGGCAGCTATTATTATCATCCGGCGATTTTTGATTACTACTTCGAAGGAGGCGACGAAGGTCAGATTCGATTTCTACCGGGCACGACGATGGCTGCGGGATCGAAGTGGACCCCTTACGACGGCGCTCAGGCGGAGCTCAAGGCGCTCGACGAACTCGTTCCCGATGCGGCCGATCCGGCAGTGCAACATCTATTACTGCAGATGGCGGGGATCAAGCACATCGTCGTCCATCAGATTGGCACAGCCGGCGCCGGTGTGCGACTCGCGGGCAACAACTCGAGAAGCTATCTCGAAGGTGCACTGCACCGCAACGGCGTGGCATCGCTCCAACAATCCTTCGACGATCGCACGCTCTGGCGTTTCCCCGACCCCGTGACCCGAGCATATGCACCCGACTGCATTTTCGGCGTACCGCCCGAGGCTGGTCCGTACGACATACTGGCGCTCGCGGGCGCCGCAGCGTCCTGCGCGCGGCCGGCTGCGATTCCGGCCGATTTCGCGCGGCGATCGCTGGAGGTCTACCCGTCGTCCATGTTCCGAGCAAACCCGGCGCCCGGTGTCGCATTGAGCAATATGCAATCGAACGTCCGGCTCACCGGATCGTCGTCACGCCAAGGCTTCATCACAACCGTGCCCAGTGCCGTTCAAGACGTCGAAACCGTGGAGCTTCCGCGGATGCCCGCAAACGCGACGGGCATATCGATGCGCATGTATTCGAGCAGCCCGCGCCGCGTGTGGCTGCAGCTGTACGCCCCCGACGCAAGAAATTACTACGACGTTAACGTTGATTTTAGCGGCAAGGTGCAGGACGTTGCGCTCAACTTCTCCACCTTCGGGCGGGTCGGCAACCCGCGGCGTAACGCGATTCGGCTCTTGCGTTTCGCGTCGCGCAACGATCAGCTGCGCGACGAGCAGATGTATGTCGGCTCCGTCCGGTGGCTATCCCGTCCATCGCATTCCAGTGACGCCCGCTATCTGGCCATCGCAACAAACCGATGGGATCAATACTATTTTGGCAGTGATCGGCCGCATGTGTTGTTCGAAGCGTTGTCCGGATTAGCGCCGGTATACGCCAACATCAGCATAGCGCATACCGATGACTACGCCATTCTTGCCCACGTCCAAGAGTACAAGCGCGCTCTGTCGCTGCAAGTTTCTATCGGAGGAACCTGGAGCGCGTGCTCCTCCAACCGTTTGGTTGCCGACGTATCGGAGCGCGTGATTCCTTTAACGCACGTCCGGTTGACTGCCGGATCGCACACGATCGGCCTGCGTTACTGCAGCATCCCTCCGCGCCCGCGTACGCAAGACGTCGGTGTGCAATCGCTGATCGTCGCTGCAGCCGGCTTGGCGCCGCCCGCGCAACGCGCATCGGGCAGCGTCAACGTCGTCGATCAACGGGCCGGAACCATCGCGCTGCACATAAGCAGCAACTTGGTGGTACTTTCGGATGCGTTCGACGATCGTTGGACGGCTCGACAAAACAGCACCGAACTGATCCACATGATGGTCAACGGCTACGCCAACGGCTGGCTGGTGCCCAATCCAGGTGCGGGCGACGTCGTGCTGGCCTTTGCGCCGCAACGCCCATTTACGCTCGGAATGAGCATTACGTTCGTGCTCGTATTCCTTGCACTCGGTGCAATCTTAGTCATCGTCATTACATCTCGGCGCGCGATCGTCACGATGCCGCTCGTGCCGGCGGAGAACCCCAGTCGCTAGCTACGCCGAACATAACGTTCGTTAAGATTTTCGCCGAATCGGGGCGACCCGGTTAAAAAGCCTCGGGGAGTCGGCATATCGGTCTCTCTACAGTTACAATAACGGTCTGTCTGGTCAGCTCCCGGATGGAATCGCGAAGGATCCGGCCCCGCGCAACTAATCTCCATATCGTCGAAGTCGACGGTTGGCGGGTACGTTGGGCGCTTGGTGTCGAAAATGGGCGACGTGCCGAAAGTCTTCAGCCGACGGACGCTTGAGAAGTTCGAGGACGCGTCCGCGTCGATTCCTCTTCGGCAGATGGATCGGGCATTTGAAGGCGCGGGTATTCGCATGGGCAAGGACCCTGGTGGCCCAGCCGGGGTCCGCCGAACGCAATTCCGCCGTTACGTAGCCGGCGTGGATCAGCATGATCCGCAACAGCTGGATCGACTTGGCGATGCGCTCGGCGCATTGATCGACGAAGTGGCTGCGTCGAAGGAAGATTTCCTTGTGAAGACCGCCGAGCGTGACGGCTTCTTCTTTGCGGACGGCGTTTTTAGGCCGGCGTCGACCGCCACAAGCTCTTTCGCCGTGACGCGCGTCGAGGACTTGTCGTCTATCGATGACTGTGGTAGGCGGCTGCGTCTCCTTGCAAACGATAGTCCTGCAGACGCCATCGGTGGAACCATGGAGCTGGTCGAATCTGTTTGTCGGACCGTCTTGCGTCGCCTCAGCGAACCGGCCCCTGGGAAAACAGCTGACCTCGTTGACATCGCCAAATCGACGCTCAGAGCCCTCGATTTCGTTCCGACAGGCAGCGACGATGCGAAAAAGGGCGCCGCCCTCGTCCGTAAATATCTACAGCACTTAGGCGCCGTCGTTGCTACTCTGGGTGAGCTGCGAACCTTATACGGTTCGGGTCATGGGCGCACTGGCAAATGGAACGGTCTTTCACCCCGTCATGCTCGACTCGCGGTCGGCGCGGCCGCCACCTTCGCCGGCTTCGTCGCGGAAACGTACGTGGAGCGGGCGCTATGAATTGGATACGAGCGATCCTAAACTGGATCAAGACCAACATCATCGATCGGATCCCCATGCCTGGGCCGCCGGTGCATCCGAATTCTCCGGTCGCGCTCGATAAGCTGGGCTCGGTGATCCTTCACTACAACAACATGCAATCACGCTGGTGGCTCGGCGTGCAGACCTGGACGGTCGCCGCTAAGGGTGTCGCCCTACATAAGATCAATGCAGCGCAGGCCGCGCTGATCGCTAGTGCGATTGAAGCACGGCCTGCCACATCATCAGTGCCGGAAACCGTTGCACTCGGCCTGATGGCCAGCGAAAGTCTGCTCGATCCATTATGTCAGAACGGTAACTTCCTGGGCAGCAACCCAGCGAAGGTTTTGGGTGGATTCGACATGGGTCTTTGCCAGTTGAAGCTCAAGTACATCACCGCGCCTGAGGTATCGAATTTGGACGATGCCAAAGCGTTTGCATTCGATCCAACGAAGGCGATCCCGTATTTCTACGAAATATTTGCCGGCAAGATCGAGTGGGCGGAGGGCGTGATCGCCGGCCACAAGTCGGCATGGACGCAATGGAACAATCCGCTGATCCTCGCAGTCGGTGCATTCAAGCTCGGAGAGACTGGAGTGATGACGCTCTATCAGGGCGGAACGTGGGCGACAGAGTTGAACACCTTCATCCAACTCGAATCGTGGTTTGCGTCGCAGCTCGGCGTGCCCTCGGCCCTCGCGTAGTCGTGTTCGGTTTGAAGGTATTCAAGCAGCCGGGTCGTCGGCACCCAATGTCGAAACGACAAATCTGATGCATAGCGCACCGACACAACGAGACTGGGGAGAGAGCGGCGCACTGTTCCTGTGCGTCGTTTTATTCGCCGGTTTGAGAGACCGTTATACGCTCGGACCACCGGCCGCGACAGTGGCGCTCGGTATCCTCCTGGCCGCGGTCTTCCTACTCTCTCTCTTCTGGACGATCAGAGGGAATCGAACGGCGAACCGAGCCGTTATGGCGGTTGGCGCGCTCATTCTGGCAACCGGCGTCGCGCTGTCATTGGCGAAAATTGTCTACCTCGTGATTTATCAAGCCGCGACGATCGACCCTATCCGGCTCATCCAATCGGCGCTCTTGATCTGGGTTGGAAACGTGATCGTGTTCGCGATCATCTACCACATAATAGGCGAACGAGAATTCGCCTTCCCTCGCCCGGAGCAACAGTCGACGGGCCAACCGATGAACTTCCTCGATTACGTCTTTCTTTCGTTCACAACGGCAACCGCGTTCAGCCCTACCGATACGCCACCGTTGTCCACCCGGACGCGAATGTTCATGATGGTGGAATCGATCATTTCGCTGCTAGTCATTGCGATCGCCGCAGCCCGTGCGATCAACATCCTGCCGCAATCGAGTGGCTAAATTCTATGGGCGCGCCCGTTTTGCAGAATCAGCGTCGGGTCTCGTGTTGCACTGACCGCGGTCATCGCCGCTCATCCTACAAATCTCCGCACGAAACGTAGTGTCCGAGATTCGCCGCACTCTGGTGCACGTTGATCGCGTAGTGGGCTTTCTTGAGATCTGCGAGCGTCAGCCCTTTTATTGTCGTGACCGACAGGCCGCCGACGACATTTGAAAGCGGCTTCCAAGGCGCCGGATTCAACTTCGCGCAGGTACCTTGATGGATGTGCGCCGGCTCAGAAGCTGCGGCGGGTTCGTTCTTGAGCTGCACCTTGATCCGCAAGCCGTTGGGTGTATCGTTTAAGAACGCCTGTCCGTCTTGCTTTGAGTTATTTTGCGCTCCGAGATTGATCGTCATGGAATGTGCGGACATTGCGTTATTCATATGGTTCACGGTGTTGGGTGCACTGAAGGTGGGCGTGGTGCACGCGAGACCGAGACTCAGAGATAATGCCAAGAATTTCATCGTTCCTCCAAAAACGAGCTCCAGAATGTCTAAGTTCTTTCCCCAGAAATATGCTTTCAAACGGCCTCCGCCGACGCAGTTCTACGCCTTTCGGCAGTGCTTCCAGCATTTTGGGGTATCACGATCTTATGCCGGCAGTCTTACTCGATGTAGACGGAACGCTGATCGCGAGCAATGAGGCACACGCAAAGGCGTGGGCGCGCGCGCTCGACGCGTACGGGTACGCGGTTCCGGCGGAACGCATTCTCGGATGGATCGGAATGGGCGGCGGGAAAATCCTCAAGCGAATAGACCCCCGGCTCGACAGCGAAACCGGCGTGGGCGCGTCGGTCGGTCAGCTTCGGCTCCGTTTGTTCTTAGGGGAATACCTGCCGCAACTACATCCGACGAACGGAGCCCGCGCGTTGTTGGAACGGTTGCGCGAAAGTCACCTCCAGCGCGTGGTAGCAACTTCCGCCAAGAAAGACGAACTGGACGCACTGCTGCGTCAAGCCGGCATCGAAGATCAGATTGATCTGGCGGTCACGTCAGACGACGTCGCTCGTTCCAAACCGGACTCCGACGTCGTGCACGTCGCGCTCGCGAAGGCGTCGCGCCGCCCGGATCAGGCCGTCTACGTCGGCGACACGCCCTACGACATCGAGGCCGCGCACGGCGCGGGAGTCGCGACGATTGCGGTTCGCTCGGGGGGCTGGACGGATTCCGCTCTCGCTTCAGCCGAAGCAATCTATGAAGACCCAGCCGATTTGCTGGCGCATTTCGATGTATCGCCGCTTATCCGGCTCTGCCGCCCATGACGTAACGTACTTGCCCCGCGACTGGCGCCTTGGAAGGCCGCGACGACGGCATCAAGCATCGCTCTTACCCGCGCTTCCAGAAGCGTAGATCGGCACACGCTTTAAACGAAAGCCCTTGCGGCGGCAGCGTTACCGAGTCCGAACATGCCCGAATCCGGCTTTGAAATGCCGAGGACGCGCTCGAGCAGGGCTGAGGCTCGTCGGTGTATCCGATGAATTTCTTGTGCACGGCGGCGTCGGATATGAAATCCCGAAGTGCCGGGTTGACGGCGAGTTCTCTGGTTGCAGCCTCCGACAACAGTAAGGCGACCGCATCGTAAAGCACCGACGGCGCGCCGTCGATGCGCTGTTGCGCCTCGATCTTCGCTCCGTTGGAGGCTTTGGCGCCGCTCACTCGCGGTGCGATGATCTCGATCGTTGCGCCCGCGTTGACAATCGCCCTTTGCAGGCTCTGTACAATCGCAGCCTCGACGCCATCGAGACGACGATGCCACCTTACGCCCTTCGAAGCTCCCCGGAGGGTTGCACATTATGCTTAACGCCGGAGAAGCGGGAAGACGAGCGATCGTCGGCCGAGCCGCCGGCCGCTGATGGGCTTGGCCTAAAGGCCGTCCAAGCCGCGGGGCGACAACGGCCAGCCGCCGAGTATCTATTCCCGCCGCTTCCCGGCTGAAACGTTCTCCAGATGTCGGAAGCCGCTTTAAGATTCGGCCTTGCGTTGCGTATGCAGAAAAGCTGTAAAATCATACTCGCGCGATCCGCTTTGTCTGCCATATCGCTGACATTGCGCAAATGAGTTTATCGATCCCTAACCGCGGGGAGGATGTGACTCCGAGGAGGAAGCCCGGCGCATAGAAGACCTACACGTCGGGGGACTCATCATTGTTACAACGGCGATCTTAGGGGGCGAACTATCCGACGGTTACGCGGGACGGCGCTTGCAGTGTTGATTTTGGGTCTGCCCGCGGTGGGCGGTGCGAGCCCTGCGGTCTCTCAGCCACCTCCCTCACCTAGCCCCCAGCCGTCTGATCCATGTGGTGGTCCCGGACGTTTACTCGCTACAGCCGACCGACCAACGGTTGGATTTAGTGCTTGCGCCGTCAAAGAAGGAACCGTCGTCTTCGAACTCGGCTATCAAAACCAAGTGACGGGCACGTCGAGTGCCGGCTCGATTCAAAGTCAAACGCCGCAGAACTTCCTCAGAGTTGGTGTCCTACCTCGGTTCGAGTTTGACGCCATCGGGCCTAATTACGAAAGCACGCGTACGTACGCCGATGACATGGCCGATACCGTAACCAACGGTGTAGCCGATTCGGGCTTGGGGTTCAAGTACGAAATCCCCCCTACCGGTAGGTGGACGTTTGCATTCGACGGGCTTTACACCGGACCGAACGGATCAAAATTCCTGACGGCCGGCAACGCGACCCTGACCGGAAACCTGGATGCCTCCTTTTCAATGAGCCCGGCAACGAGCGTCGGCACAACGATTGCCGTCTCGTCCACGGGAGGCTACGTAAATCAGTTGCACGCGCGATATGGCGTCACGACACCGTCGTTCGTGTTAACGACACAAATCGCACACCACTACCAGGTCTACGCCGAGTATGTCTTCGTCTCGAAGGTCGCACCGAATCGCGGCGGTCGCGCGTTCACCGACCTCGGTATTCAAAAACTGCTTGGAACTCGAACGGAGATCGATGTGGAGTATGGCCACACGTTTACGGGAATTCCGGCCCTCAGGTTCAACTACATCGGAGCAGGTTTGGTAGTACAGTTTCGGTAGAGCCCGTGCCAGCGCCAAGGGCATTCCCCAAGGTGCCGACTGCTAATCCGGTTGACGCATTAAGGCGGAGCGCAGCTCGGTAATGTGCGAAAACAGCCGGTCGAGATCATTGCGCCCGAAGTGGGCTAACAGCACTTCTGCAACCTGCTCTACAGGTAACGGGGCCAACATCTCACCCGAACTCCCTACGCCATCCGTGTCGTGGAAGCCGTCAATCCGTAGGATCAACGCCACCGTCTGACCCAAGGGCTCGTTTCCGGCAACGATATTGTGAACCTCGATGGTGGCGGTCGGTCCGGCTGAATCCATGCTTCATCCTTTCAATCGGCAGTGTAGTCGTGGCGGATGTTATTCGGCGAAGGGGTGATCTGCAAAAAGGTGCCCAGCCGTCGCTCTGCGAGCCCCAGACCATACCATGGAAAAGTGTCGTAGTAGCGCACACCGGCGTTCCATGCGGCTTCGATTGTAGCGTATGCGACCTCATCGGTGACGTATGCGAACTCGTTGTCGAACGGCACGCCGATTACGGCTTATACCCTCCTAGCCCGCGGTATAACGGCCGTGCAGGCCTCGTGGCGACAGCAGACTTGTACGTGCGATTGCGGGGCCAGCGAGCACTCGCTTGCCGTGCCGAGATCGATGGGAAGTACGCCGAGCGCGGCGCCTTTCTCACCATTTCTTAGCCTATTTCTGGCCTGATTCTCGGGCGCAAAGCCGAAGCACAGGTCAAAATGAACTCTATGGCCACGATATTCTTGGGGCGAGCGCTTGCTATCTTTGCATCGGCCGCTTTGGCATTTCCGATAGCCGTACGTGCTGCCGACATTTCACAGCAGCAAGAAACTTGGGAAACGCAATTCGGGCAGCAGCGCTACGCGCAGATGATGCAAAGAGGCGAGGTTGTTCCGCCACAATCGCCGCTTTATGCTACGCTCCAGCCGATTGCCGACAAGATCGCTGCGGTCGCCAATACGCAATATTTCACGCCGTTCCATTTCGTCTTAGTGAACGAAGCGTCGCCGAACGCGTTTTCCGTTCCGGGCGGGAACGTCTATGTCACGACCTCGATGCTGGCGTTTGTAAAGAATCGGGACGAACTGGCCGGCGTGCTGTGTCATGAAGTCAATCATGACATCCACCACGACGTCTACAATCTTTATCAAGAAGGGCAGCATCTTCAGACGACGGCCGGGGTTCCGGGGGCCGGCGGCTTAGGCGCAAGCGCGCAGGCGGCTGGGTTCTCTCGCGCGGCCGAGAGCAACGCCGATCGCGCCGGAGCGTATACCTGCGCGAAGGCCGGATTCAATCCGTGGGGCATGGTCTGGAACTTCCGCCTCTATCACGATACCATGGGCACGGGTCACTCGGCGGGGACCCTCTCCGAGCACCCGAGTGACGATCAGCGCGTCGCCGATCTCGTTGCACTTTTCAATAGCGATAAATCGACGTTTGGTAAATTCAGAGACGACGTAGCGGCATCAACGCCGATCAAGCTTCCGGTCAACATGCAAGTGGCGCAGCAATCACCCCAGGGCTACGGTTATCCGCCTGGCTACTCGCCGCAAGGCTACGCTTATCCGCCGCAGGGTCCACCGTCAGGCTATCCGCCGCAAGGTCAGGCCCACGGTTATCCGCCGCAGGGTCCACCGACAGGCTATCCACCACAAGGTCAAGGCTACGGTTATCCGCCTGGCTACCCCGCGCAAGGCTACGGGTATCCATCGCAAGGTCAAGCCTACGGTTATCCGCCGCAGGGTCAGCCGCCGGGCTACCCGCAAGGCTACGGCTACCCGCCGCAGGGCTATCCGCCACAAGGCTACGGCTATCCGCAAGGCTACGGCTACCCGCAAGGCTACGGCTACCCGCCAGGCTACGGTTACCCACCGCAAGGTCCGCCGCCGGGCTATTCACCACAAGCCTACGGCTATCCGCAAGGCTACGGCTACCCACCGCAGGGTCCGCCGCCGGGCTATCCACCACAAGGCTACGGCTATCCGCCTGGCTACGGTTACCCACCGCAAGGTCCACCGCCGGGCTATCCGCCACAAGGTCAAATCTAGCGCCCACGCTTTCAACCTGACGCTTGAGTTTTTGCGTCAAGTAACTCTCATCGCTCACACGACAGAAAAACGAGCCGCTTGCAACGTACAATTGGCTCTTTCTTTTGCGATGAGGTGCTGCGTTTGTATTGACGGGGTTACGGGTCGCTCGAGGCCGTAGGTTGAAGCAGCACACGTGCCGAGAAGGTTCGCGCTTGTCGTTGCTTTTCTAGCATTAGGATTGGCGATTTACAATGTTGCGGCGCGCCCCAGAGACGGTCGGCTTGGGCTGTCGCTGCGATGGCATGCCGGTTCCATTCTCGCAATCGTACCTCTCGAAGGACCGGCTGCGCGCGCCGGTATTCGCGATGGCGATACAATCGACTATGCCGCGACGCCCCTAGCATCGCGGATTGCCGCAATACTGTTCCCGCGGGCCGGCCGTTCGTACGTATTCTCGGTGGTGCGCAAAGGTGAACACAGTTTGGTGCGCACTATCGCTGCCCCGTATCAAGGGGTCTCGACGATTGGCCTCGTGGTCGACCTGGGCATTGCGCTCGTTTATGTCTTCGTGTGCTTGATTGTCATGGCCCGGGCGCCGCCGATTGCTCTCTCAGCGCTACTAGGGTGGCTGCTGGGTTTGGCTGCGTTGGTCAATTCCACTTCCGACTTCCAATATACGGCCCCGAATGACTATTCGGCTTATGTGATCGGCGACGTCTTTCAGTTAGTTGCCGAGTACGCATTCCTCACGCTCACGGTGTACGCCCTGAGTTGCCTTCCCGTCGCAACGGCGTTGTGGCGCCGGAAAATGAGGCTTGCGGCGCCCGCTCTGGCACTACCAATGTTAGGGGACCTACTCGTACCGGTGATCGCCGTCCCGTTTCCGGTTGCTACCATGCCGGCAATTGCGAACGCATTGTATGGAGCCTCAGTCGTCTACGGTTTTGTCGCGGCCTTCGTTCTTTTTAAGCTGGCACGGGACGCTCCCGCCGAGCAACGCGCGCGCGTCCGGTGGTTCGTCTCGACGATCGCACTTTGCGGCTTCATCGCCTACGCGCTCTACACGCTCAACGACGGGTTCATTCAAAACGGCACTTTCGCAGTTATTCTCTACTATTCACTCAGTTTTACTTTGATAGGGCCGGTATACGCGACGTTGCGGCTCCGCTTGGTGGATCTCGACCTCGTTATCTCCCGTTCCGCCGTTTACGGCATCATTTCGCTTGTCGTCATAGCGCTTTTCCTTAGTGCCGAATGGGCGACCGGCGCCATCGCAAACGCCATCTTTGGGCGCAACCACTGGAGCGGAATTGCGGCTCAGCTCGTCAGCTTTGGCATCGCGATCGGGATTGGCTTTTCAATGCGATCGCTGCATGCGCGTGTGGAGTCCGCGGTCAACGCCGTTGTGTTTCGGGATCGATTGCGCGAACTGGCCCTCCTCGAAAACCTTGGTCATGAAGCTGACTTTGTGGAATCCAGAAGGGCGCTGGTTGACATCACGTTTGAGCGGGTGCGGGAGGCGCTAAAAATTCAAGACGTCGCGCTTTACATTTTGGATGATCGCGGTTATGCATGTCGACGAACATCCGGGAATGCCGCACCCGATCGGCTTAATAATGACGATGGGCTGATTGCACGCCTGCTGGAGACGAAATCGCCAGCAGTCACAGATTCGGGAGCGTTACGAGGTTGGCTCATCGTTCCGCTGGCGGTGCGTGCCAGGCTCATTGGGCTCATTGCGTGCGGGCCGAAGCCTGACCACACGACATACCTTCCCGACGAACTGCGCGTATTCGACAATGTGGCACACCGCGTTGCTGCATCGTACGTACTCCTTGGTGACCTCGACGGCGGAAGCGCACATTAGCGGCAGGACCCGGAAACCCGCGGCGCTAGGGGCACGCCGCCGACTCACGCAGGGTGAACGCCTCGCGTCGATCGAGGATGCAGAGATTAGCGAGGAAGCAGTGTGGGCCTCACGAAGGTAACTGCCTTAGGTGTGGATGCGCCTGCAGAGGCATGGAATGAGCATAAAGTTACGTTTGCCGATTCCTCGTGTCTTCATTTTCCTTGCGGCGTTACCGATTTCCATTTCCGGATGCGCACAATCGTCAGGTTCGCCGGGAGGCGCGTCAAGTCGTATCGTCCCAGCAATCCGATCGCCAGGCTCCGCCGCCGCTAGCGATCCGATCAAGCACATCGTCATCATCATTCAAGAAAATCGAAGTTTCGACAATATCTTTGCTGGATACCCCGGAGCAAACGCGCCGACCTCAGGATACATGCACGATGGAACCTTGGTGCCGCTTCACTCCGTTAATTTTAAAGGTCTAGACATAGCGCACGGTTGGTCGCCGTCGCTGGTCGACTACGATAGCGGAAAAATGGACGGGTTTGACCTCAGCAACCCATACGCTCCTAAATATCCGTATTCTTACGTCGATCGGAAGGACGTAAAACCCTATTGGACGATGGCGCAGAAATATGCGCTCGCCGATAATATGTTCCCAACCGAAATGGGGGCAAGCTTCACCGCGCACATGGATCTGGTGGCTGGAACGTCATTCCTCAACTCGACCCTCGCTCTAGCCGACGTTCCCTCTAACGTCCCATGGGGCTGCGATGCGCCAGCCAGCACGACGACTCCCACGGTCGACAATAAGCATAACTACAAACCTCACGGGCCGTATCCGTGTTTTACGCAGTTCACGACAATTGCAGATACGCTCGATGCCGCCGGCGTAACGTGGAAATATTACGCACCCGCGATCGCGAAGGATTGGGGCGGCAAGACTTTTTCCATCTTCGATGCGATCAGCAACATCAGGAATGGGCCAGACTGGCAAAATGACGTTATCAGTCCCCAGTGGACCATTCTCAACGACGCGGCGACAACGGGTGGACTACCCGCGGTGTCGTGGGTAGTACCGGACTTTGCGGACTCCGATCATCCCGGCACAAACAGCGACACGGGGCCGTCGTGGGTTGCCGCCATCGTGAATGCCGTCGGCCAAGGACCATCTTGGGATTCTACCGTTGTAATCGTTCTTTGGGACGACTGGGGTGGATGGTACGACAACGTCCCCCCGCCGCAGCTCGATTTCGTCGGTTTGGCGATTCGAGTGCCTTGTATTATCATCTCGCCCTACACGAAGGCTCGGTACGTTTCTCACACTCAGTATGAGTATGGAACCATTCTAAAATTCAT
>JBAUZB010000274.1:0-27827 GCA_049585095.1 Candidatus Tumulicola sp. | reverse complement strand
AACGCATCGGAAACGCCAGTAAAATCGTCCTTCGACTGCGGCGCTTCGCGCCTCCGCTCAGGATGACAATTTTTGGGATGGCCGGGACTCGAACCCGGACGTCCTTTTGGGACTGCAGATTTTAAGTCTGCTGTGTCTACCGGTTCCACCACCATCCCGCCGCGCTGCGTCCCTCGGCTTGCGGCGCGCTTCGCGCCTCCGCTTGGAAGAAGCGCCGGATGAGGAACTACTGGCGGTAGTGCTCGACGATTCCTTCCGAACGTAAATGCGCCACGTTCGGATCCTGACCGGCATCGCGACGCGCGCGGCGCTGCCGTAAGAGATCCCAAAACCGATCGAGTTGAACCTCGAGCGATTCCAGGCGGCTGCGATCTTCCGGCGTGAGCGTGCGCGTCTCGCCGCGCTCGAGAAGATGATGTTCTTCAGCCACCAGCCGTTCGATGTGTTCGTGAATTTGTTCGTCGTTCATCAGCGCCCCCTCGTCGTCGGAAACCGTCCGTGCGCGGGCGGCCCTTCTCCTGCCGGTATGGATGCGTCACGGTGCTGCAGCATGATGCCCAGCAGCAGATCCGAAGTGGTCGCGACGGCGGCATCGAGCTTCATCAATTCCAGCGCAACGTCGAGCACCACAATGCCTGCCGGTAAGATGTCGGCACGCTGCGCTCGCATGCCGACGATTTTTTTGCGCTCGTCGAGCGAAAGGCTGCAAAGCCTCGTCAATACGCTTTGCAGGTCGGCCCGCGAGAGCGGATACGAGTCGACCGAGCCCTTGCGAGCGCGAACGATGGCCGCTACCGTCGTAGCCGAACCCCCGACGAAGGCGGCGCGCTCGGCCGGCTCGCCGGCGCTGAGCGGATCGAGCGCTTCGCGTGCGAGAGATCGTGCGCGCTCGACCGTTGCCGGTTCAACTGGGCCGTCGCGCCCGGCCATTGCCGGCAGCGCTTCGGTCAGCCGAACGGCGCCGATTTCGCACGACAGCACGCGCTCCGGTTTCGTGCCGGTTCCGGAGGCGTACTCGGTGCTGCCGCCGCCGATATCGATCACCGCAACGCGCTCGCCGCGCAGGTTGTCGAAAACCGTGATCGCCCCGCGGTAGGACGCTTCGGCTTCCTCTTCCCCGGAAAGCACCCGCACCGGCACGCCCACGATCGCCTCGGCGCGCTGCAGAAACTCATCGCCGTTGCCCGCGCGGCGCGCGGCGCTGGTCGCAACGGCGAACAGCTTCACGTAGCGCCCGCGCACCTGGCGATAGAGTTGGCCCACGGCCTCGAGGGTCCGGCGCATCGGCTCTTCAGCCAGCCGGCCTTCGGCATCGAGACCTTCGCCGACACGCGTGCCGATGGATCCGGCGGCTTCGACGTGCGGCCGTTCGGGCGCTACGTCGGCCAAGAGCATGCGCGTGGAGTTGGTGCCGACGGAGATGACGGCGTAACGCTTGCTCACGACGCCCTACCCTCGGTGCTTGGATACGAAGAGTGCGGCGCGGCGCTTCTTGTGCAAAAAATGTCGCTCTGCCTGAGGCACGCCGTCGGGTGCCTCCCATTCTTGGGTGCTTTTCAGGTACGATGCGATGCGTTCGTCGAGCACGTCGTCGCGAATCTGGGGGGCCAGCGCGACCACCGGGCGGCGACCCTCCCGCCGAAGTTCGAAGGCCATCTCGCGGCGCGCTACCAGCGAGCGCTGGTAATCGCCGCGGTGCGCCTCGACGTCGGCCGCCGAGGCGATTGCCAAATCGCCGTTTTCCAAGCGAACGGTCGCGCCGTATGCGTTGAGATTGATGACGATGCCGTCGATTGGCTCGGTCACGGAGCCGTGGAAGGTAGCGGACTGACGAAGATGATGGTTTCGTTGGCTCGCACCAAGCGCAGCCGGTCGTGGATCTCCGGAATCGCCCCTTGTGGATCTCGCAGCCGGGCGATCTCGCGCCGCTGTTCGGCGCGGCGCTTCTCCAGCGCCACGATATCGGAGCGCATCGAGGAGAGCTGGCGCATCATCGCGACGTTTTCTCCGATCACGCGAGCAAACTGTATCCCGACGAGCGTAAACACGAGAACGGCCAGCGCCACGGCGGTAATGCGGCCGGTGAGACGAAGGACGAGCCGAGTCTGCATCGTTTGCATCACGTGCGCCGGCCGATTACTTCCCCGTGGTTTTCCTGCCACACTCCGAGCCGCCGGTACTTTCGATACCGCTCCTCCAACAAATCCTCCGGCGGCCGCGTTGCCAATCGCGACACCGCCGTATTCACCGCCGACAACACGCGCGTCACCATCCCGCCCGCGTCGCGGTGCGCACCTCCCAGCGGTTCCGGCACGATTTCGTCGACGATGCCGAATCGCTGCAGGTCTTGAGCGGTTAACTTCAACCGCGCCGCCGCTTCCTCCGCCTTGGTCGAATCCGACCATAGGATTGCGGCGCAGCCCTCGGGCGAAGCAACCGAGTACGTGCTGTGCTCGAGCATGATGACGTGATCGGCGATCGCCAGCGCCAGCGCTCCGCCCGAGCCGCCTTCACCGATGATCGTCGCGATGATCGGCACGCGCGCCAGGGTGAACTCGTGCAGGCACGACGCGATCGCCTCCGACTGCGCGTGTTCTTCCGAGGAGATTCCGGGATCGGCGCCTTTGGTATCGACGAGCGTGACGATCGGCAACCCCAAGCGCGACGCCAAATGCGCCAACCGCCGCACTTTACGATAGCCCTCCGGTGCCGGCATTCCAAAGTTGCGCCGGAGATTTTCCTTAGTGTCCCGCCCGCGCTGCTGTCCGATCGCCATCACCGCCCGGCCGTGTAAGAACGCGAAGCCGCCGACGATGGACGGATCGTCGCGGAACTGGCGGTCGCCGTGGAGTTCGTCGAACCGATCCAACTGGGAGATGTAGTCGAGCGAGGTCGGCCGGTTCGGATGGCGCGCCATGTGTACTTTCTCCCATGGAGTGAGCGCGCCGAAGACCTCATGAAGAATCTCTTGATACTTTTGTTCGAGGGCCGCTATCTCCGACGACATGTCGACCGGCTGGGTGGCGTTCACGCTGCGCAGTTCGGCAATGCGGCGCTCGAGTTCGAGCAGACCCTTCTCACGCTCGACGACGATATTGTTGCTCATCGGCGCGTCCCGGCGGTGTATTCGAGCAGCCGCACCAGCGTGTCTTTCAACGCACGCCGATCGACGACCATATCGATCGCACCCTTTTCCAGCAAGAACTCGGCGGTTTGGAACTGATCTGGCAGCCGCTGACGAATGGTCTGCTCGATGACGCGCCGGCCGGCAAAGCCGATGACCGCTTTGGACTCAGCCACGATTACGTCGCCTTGAAAGGCGAACGATGCGGCTACGCCACCGGTCGTCGGGTCGGTCAGCACCGTAAACAGCACGTTGCCGTCTTCAGTGAAGCGGGTCACCGCGGCGCTGGTCTTCGCCATTTGTGCCAGCGCCAGCATGCCTTCTTCCATTCGGGCGCCGCCGGATGCGGTGAAAATGATGCATGGAACCCGGCGCAGCCGCGATTCCTCCAACAGCTGCGCGATTCGCTCGCCGACGACCGTCCCCATCGTGCCGCCGCGAAAATGAAAGTCCATCACCGCCAAGCCGACGTCGAAACCGCCGATCTGGCCGAATCCACACACGACCGCTTCCGCCAAGCCGCTCTTCTCGCGGTCGCCTTTCAGCTTGGCGGCGTAGGTCTTCTTGTCGACCCATCCCAACGGATCGCCACCGGTAATATCGGCACCGACTTCGCTGAAATCGCCGTCGACGATCGTGCTGATGCGATCGTATGCGCCCATCCGAAAATGGTGACCACAGCGCGTGCACACGTCGGCGTTGGCGAGCAGGTCGCGACGATACAAGACCTCGCCGCATTTGGGGCATTTGCTCCACAGCGCGGCTTCCCGGTTCTCCGAATCCTTGCTGCGGCGAATGCGCAGCCATTCCGGCATCGAAGGCACCGTGCTAGACCGCGCGTCCCGGAAGCAGCCGCGCCGAGTAGAGCTTTCGCAGCTGCTTGAGATAGTTCAAAATCTCTTTTTGATTGAGCTTCGATTCGCCAAACACGCGATCTTTGAAGACGTACGGGACCTCGAGCACGTTGCCGTATTTACCCTTTACGATGACTTCGAGACCGATCTTGAAACCGATCGGATCGAGGGTCACGCCGTCGAGCGCTTCGCGCCGCACCAAGAAGTAGCCGCTGGTGACGTCCTTGACCTTGGTGAGCGGTCGAGCCAGCCAACAGGCGACGCGTGACGTGATGATGCGCCGTTTCGGCCAATTGGCGATGCCGCCCCCCGCAACGTAGCGGCTCCCGACGGCCAAGCCGTACCGTCCCGATTCGAGGGCCGCAACCATCTTGGGCAGGGCGTCGATATCGTGGCTGAAATCTGCATCCATCGCGCCGAGTGCCACCGACGCTTCCCGCGCTTCCTTCCAGCCGTCGATAACGGCCGACGACAAACCAAGCTTCCCCGGACGATGCAAACACTTCACCGGAAGCGTGCGCGCCAGACGATCGACGATGGCGCCGGTGCCGTCCGGCGAATTGTCGTCGACGACGATGATTTCGCCGTCGAGCGAATTCGTCTGGAAAATGGCGTGCAAAGCCCGCAGCAGCGTTTCGATTCCACCGGCTTCGTTGTACGTTGGAATGACGATGGAAAAGGGTAGCGCCATAGTCAAATTCCTAGGTACGACGCGGTCGTTCGGGGTTCCGGCTCTGCGCGAACGCGCCGGCGATTGCGAGCAGCGCCATCGCCGCCGTCTCGGTACGCAAAATTCGTGGACCCATCCACAACAGCGATGCTCCGCGCGCCTGCGCCGCCTCGGCCTCGTCGTGGGTAAAGCCGCCTTCCGGGCCAACCACGATCAGGACCCGGTGCGCGTCGCGAATGAGTTCTGGCAAGCGCTCGCGCAGCGGCGCGTGCGGCGCGAGTTCCCATGGGAACAGCACCGCGTCGTAGTCCTTGAAGCGTTCGAGCAAAGAGTCGAACGCCGGTAGGACGTCGCGCACTACCGGGACGGCGCGGCGGCCGCACTGCTGTGCGCTCGTTTTTGCGAGGCGCCGCCAGCGTTCCACTCTCGCGGCGCCGGCGTCGCGTGCGATCGTTCGCTCGGAGCAAAACGGGAGGATCGCGTTCGCGCCGAGTTCGGTCGTCTTTTCCACGACGAAGTCCATCTTCGTGCCTTTGGGAAGCGCTTGGGCGACGTCGAACCGCGGCACGCCGGCGTCGTCGGCGTCGTCGGCCGCCGTACGGTCGAGCGTCGCGCGAACGCGCGTTCCGTCGATCGCGACCGAAGCCGCGAACAACTGCCCTGCCGAATCGACGACTTCGATGGCGTCGCCGTCGGTCAAACGCAACACCCGAACGATCTTTCGCGCATCGCTGCCCGCGATCGCGACGCACGCGCCCGTTTCGCGCACTCCTTCAACGAAGAACCGACGTGCCGGCATCGGCTAATCCGGGCGGAACGCGTCTTTCACGCGTTCGAAAAACGAACGCTCTTCGACGGCGTCGCCGCCGGCGCTCGCATACTCCTCGAGCAAATCGCGCTGATGGCGGTTCAGCTTGGTGGGAACCATGACGTGGACCGTGACGTGATGGTCGCCGCGCTGCGCGCCGCGCACCCGCGGCATCCCGCGGCCGCGCAGGCGCAGCATGGTGCCGGATTGCGTTCCGGCCGCCAGATTCAGCTCGACTTCACCGTCGAGCGCGTGCACCACGATGGGGCCGCCGAGCGCCGCTTGCGGAAAGCTTACCGGCACGTCGGCATACGTATCGAGTCCGTCGCGTTTGAAGTACGGATGGTCCGCGACGCTCAAGTAGACGTAAAGATCGCCGGACGGTCCACCTTGGGTCCCCGCCTCACCGTTTTCGCCGATGCGGATTCGCGAGCCGTCGTCGACGCCGGCAGGGACGTTGACCGTCAAACGCCGTTCGGTGTCGCGGCGGCCGTGACCGCGACACGCGTCGCAGGGATGTTCGATTACGTGTCCGGTGCCTGCGCACCGGCTGCACGCCGATTGCGTCACCATTTGCCCCAGCGGCGTGTGCCGGACGCCGCGCATGACGCCGGTTCCCCCGCAGCCGTCGCACGGTCTAACGAGTGTCCCGGGCTGCGCGCCCGAGCCTTTGCACGCGTCGCACTGCGCGAGATGGTTGAACTCGATCTCTCGCGTCGTTCCCGCGAATGCCTCTTCGAGCGTGATCTGCAAATCGTAGCGCAGATCGGAACCGCGTTGCGCACCGTGGCGCTGCGCCTGACCGGCGCCGCGAACGTTGCCGAAGAACATGTCGAAGATGTCGCCGAACGAGCCCGTTTCGAACCCGAATCCACCTTGACCACCCTGCGCGCCGTTGGTAACGACGCCGAAACGGTCGTACTGCGCGCGTTTGTTCGGATCGGACAGGACCTCGTACGCTTCGTTGATCGTTTTGAATCGCAACTCCGCGTCCGACTTGTCGTGGGAAACGTCGGGATGGTGCCGGCGCGCGAGCCGGCGATACGCTTGCTTAATCTCGTCCCCTGAGGCGTTGCGAGCAACCCCGAGGATCTCGTAGTAGTCCAGGGTGGGCATCAAAGGTTCTAGTAGCGCTCCACGTCGGAGAGACGTTGGCTGAGGCTTTCGGCCGTACCGGACGCCAGCGCGACGAGCCGGCCGTACGGCATGCGCCGCGGCCCGAGGATCGAGAGCATCCCGAGCGCGTGCGGGCCGAAGCGGTAAGGCACGGTGACGACCGATAGGTCGGCGAGTTCTTCGTTGCCGAGTTCGTGACCGATCTTCACGCTCGGCGCTTCGGCGCTCATCGCATCGGCGACGATTTGGTACAACGTTTTCTGCTCCTCGACGATGCGCAAGATCGACCGCAGCTTGCGCAAGTCTTGAAACTCGGGCTGGTCGAGGAGATTCTGCGCTCCGGCCGACGCAATCGTCGGCTGTTCGCTCGACCGGGCCGACTGCATTGCCGCCATGACGACGGCGCGCACATCTTCGTGGGCGCCGATAGCCTCGGCGACCTGAACGATTTCGGCTTCGGCAACGTCGCGCAGCGGGCGATTCGCGAACCTGCCATTGAGGCCGTTCGAGAAACGCGTGAGATCATCGGCGCGCATCTCAGCGGCGAGTTCGAACAAGTTTTGTGCGGCGACCCCGAGCGACGTCACCACGATCGCTACGCCGGTGCGCGGCGTCAGCCAAATCAACTGGATATGCTTGAACGTTTGCGCTTCTTGGTGCGGCTTGGTAACGAAAGCCAGGTTGTTGGAAAGCCGGCCGAGCAAACGCGTCGTGCTGTCGATGATATCGTCGAGCTGCCGGCTCGCGTCGCGGAGGTCGTCGCGAATCCGGCGGCGGTCTTCGGAGCCGAGTTCTTCGGGTTCCATGAGCCGATCGACGTAGGTGCGGTAGCCCGCATCCGATGGAACGCGGCCGGCCGACGTATGTGGCTGAACCAGGTAACCGCCGGCCTCCAGCTCGGCCATTTCGTTGCGAACCGTCGCCGAACTCACCCCGAGGTTGTACTTCTGGGTGAGCGTCTGAGAACCGACCGGCTCCGCCGTGGCGATGTATTCGTAGACGACGGTCGCAAGGATATAGGCCTTACGCTTGTCGAGGCCTCCCGGCTCTTCCCTCATAGCCACTTACTGTAGCACTCTTGGCGAAGGAGTGCTAGGAGCCGGCAAGGAGGCGCCGCCTGAGGGCCCTCCGGCCGCTTGCTCGATCGCCCCACGCAGCTCGTCCCACGTCAGGGCACCCACCGAGACGTAGGAGACGTTGCCGCTTGGATTGAGGACCAACGTCACCGGAATTTTTGAAACCGAATACGCGCGCGAAATCGCGCCAACCGAATCCTCGATCACCGGCAACGCGATGTGTGAGAAGTGGAGGTAGGTTGCGGCAACGTCGCGCGAGTCGGGCGACACCGTCAGCACCGTCACGCGATTGCCGAACGACTGCTGCGCCCGCACGAAGTATTTCATTTCGGCGGTGCACACGTCGCACCACGTCGCCCAAAAGTCGATGACCACAACGCGACCGCGCAGCGCGTAGAGGTGCTGCGCACCGTTCGCCGAGGGTATCGGAAAGTCGGGAGGCGGTGCCGCGTAATCGACTCCCGCTAAGCCGGTACCCGCGCTCGCGGTCAATGCCGCGAGCACGAGCGCAGTCCAACCGGTCATGCGCGATGGTTCGGCAGGCGCGCGAAGGCAGCCTCGTCAAAAGCAAAGCGGCATGAGCAGCGATACGACCGCCATCGAAGCACTCTCCGACGAACGCCGCAGCTTTCCGCCGCTTGCCGATTTCGCCCGTCAAGCCAACGCGCAGCCCGAGATCTACGAACGCGCCGAAGGCGACTATCTCGAGTTCTGGGCGTCGTGGGCGCGAAAGCTCGAATGGACGAAGCCGTTTTCGACGACGTTGGAATGGAAGGAACCGTTTGCAACGTGGTTCGGCGACGGCGAACTCAACGCGAGCGTCAACTGCCTCGACCGCCACGTGCGCGCCGGCAGAGGAGAACGCGTCGCGTACTACTTCGAGGGTGAGCCGGGCGACCGGCGCGCGATCACGTATCGAGAACTCCTCGACGACGTGTGCCGGTTTGCCAACGGGCTGCGCCGGCTCGGCATTCGCAAAGGCGATCGCGTGGCGATCTACATGCCGATGATTCCCGAACTCCCGGTCGCGATGCTCGCGTGCGCGCGAATCGGCGCCGCTCATTCCGTCATCTTCGGCGGCTTCTCCCCGGAGTCGATCGTCGACCGCGTCAACGACGCGCAGTGCGTGGCACTGATCACGTGTGACTGGGGCTGGCGGCGCGGGCACAAAGTCGCACTCAAACGCAACTGTGATATCGCCATGGAACAAACGCCGTCGATCCGGCATTGCATCGTCGCGGGCCGCATCGACGACGAGGTTTTCATGCACGCGGGACGCGACTACCGCTGGAGTGAAATCGTCGCCGGTCAGCCGGCGACCTGCGATCCGGAGCCCATGAACGCCGAGGACTTGCTGTTTCTGCTTTACACGAGCGGTACGACGGCGAAACCGAAAGGCATCAAGCACACCACGGCGGGATACTTGACGCAAGCTGCGATGACGCACGAACTCGTCTTCGATCTAAAGCCCGATCGGGACGTGTTCTGGTGCACCGCGGATATCGGCTGGGTCACTGGGCACTCGTACGTCGTTTACGGTCCGCTGGCCAACGGCGCGACCAGCGTTATCTACGAAGGTACGCCGGATTTCCCCGACAAGGATCGATTCTGGGAAATCGTCGAGCGTTACGCCGTGACGATTTTGTACACTGCACCGACGGCGATACGCACCTTCATGAAGTGGGGCGGAGAGCACCCGGCCAAGCACGACTTGTCGTCGCTGCGGGTTCTAGGCACCGTCGGCGAGCCGATCAATCCCGAGGCGTGGATGTGGTATCGGCAGTGGATCGGCGGCAATCGCGCGCCGGTCATCGACACCTGGTGGCAGACGGAAACGGGCGGAATCATGATCGCGCCGCTGCCCGGCGTCACAACGCTGCTTCCCGGCAGCGCGAGCCGCCCGTTGCCCGGAATTGCCGCCGACATCGTCGACGAACGTGGCGACTCGGTGCCGCTCGGCGGCGGCGGATATATCGTGCTCACGCGCCCGTGGCCCGGAATGTTGCGCGGCATTTGGGGTGACGACGAACGTTACCGGCAGACTTATTGGTCGAAGTTTCCGCACGCGTATTTAGCCGGCGACGGCTGTCGCCGCGACGACGCCGGCAACTATTGGTTCATGGGACGCATCGACGACGTGATGAACGTCAGCGGTCACCGCATTTCGACGACCGAAGTCGAGAGCGCGCTCGTCGACCATCCGGCGGTCGCGGAAGCGGCCGTTTGCGGCAAGCTCGACGAGGTGACCGGCCAGGCAATCTATGCCTTCGTGACGCTGCGCGGCGGCAACCCCGGTTCGACGCAATTGGCCGACGAGCTGCGCGATCACGTCGGCGAGAAACTCGGCAAGTTTACCAAACCCAAATATATCACGTTCACCCAGGAACTCCCCAAAACGCGCAGCGGCAAGATCATGCGGCGTCTCTTGCGCGACATCGCCGAAGGCCGCACGCTGGGCGATACGACGACGCTCGCCGACTCGTCGGTCGTCCATGAACTACAGGAGCGAGCCAAAGTCGAAGCGTTATCGGCCCAGTGACGGGTCGCCGCCGGGTGTAAAGAACTCCGTCAACTCGTCGAGGTGCGCGATCGTTCGCGCCGGCGGGAGCGCGCCCAGAATCGTCGCGCCGTAGCGCGTCGACGCGGCTCGGCCGTCGAGCAGTGCGACGACGCCGCGGTCGGTGGTGCTGCGAATCAGCCGCCCGAATCCCTGTTTCAGCCGGACCGTGGCGGCCGGGATCATGTAGTCGGCGAAGCCGTCCAACCCACGTTCCTCCAACGCGCGCATGCGCGCCATCACCAGCGGGTCGCTCGGCGTCGGGAACGGCAGGCGATCGATGATAACGCACGACAGCGCCTCCCCGACGACGTCGATGCCTTCCCAAAACGTGCCGGTCGCGAACAGCACGGCGTTCGGCGTCCGCCGAAACCATTCGAGCAGCGCAGTCCGCGGGAGCTCGCCTTGCAAGCGCACGGGAAAGGCAAGCCGTTCGCGCAGGAGGGCATAGACTTCGCGGAGCCGAGCGTACGACGTGAAGAGCACGAAAGCGCGGCCCTGCGAACGATCGAGACACTCTTCGATCAACGGGGCCGCACGCCGGGCGAAGTCCTGCGATTTCGGATTGAGCGCCGGCGAAGCGACGAACAGCCGCGCTTGGCGGTCGAAGTCGAACGGCGAGGGTGCGATCAGCTCCTGCGCCTCATCGACGCCGAGCGATCGCCGCAGAAATGAAAACGGCGCGATCGTGGCGCTGGTCAGCACCACGCTCTGCGTGTGGCCGAAGAGCGTCGCGCGCAAGAAGTCGGCGACGTCGTGCGGGGCGCAATTGACGCTGTAGCGGCCGTCGCTTTCGCCCCGCTCGACCCACGCAATCGCGCGATCCGAAGGCGCCCCGGCGCGATCGATGGCGGCCGCGTGGGCGGCGACGCCGCGCAGCCCAAGATCCCGGCGGCGCTCGGCCTCCGCCTCGTTTTCGGGCGGCTTCTTCAGCGCCGAATGCCAGTTGGCAAAGATCCAGTTTTCGAGCTGATAGAAGACGTCGCGAAGCTCTTCGAGCGACGGCCACGCGGCCTCGTTGGCGGCAAGCGGGTAGCGATCGCCGGGCACGCGCGCCAGCGCGGATTCCAAACCGCGAAGGCCTTCGTCGAGACGCACGTCGAGCGCCGCCGGCACGTCGTAGGCGCGATGCAATTTTCGCATCAGGCGGTTGATCGTGGCACGCGAAACCGTCGCGGTGAGCGCGTCGGTCGCCCAACGCTCGCATTGATGCGCCTCGTCGAGCACCGCGACGTCGTACGGCGGCAACAGCCCGCCGCCGACCGCAAGGTCGAGAAAAAAGAGCGCGTGGTTGACCACGACGAGATCGGAGTATTTCGCTTCGTCGCGTTTCCTGAAATAGAAGCAGTCGCGGAAATGCTCGCAGAACTCCCCGACGCAATCGTCGGCATCGGCGTCGAGTTGTTCCCATTCGTCGGCGCCCGGAACGAACGGCAGTTCGGCGCGATCTCCCGTTTCGGTTCTCCCGGCCCACGTCCAAAGATGCTGCATCGAACGCGACGAGGCCACCAGCCGGTCGGCGCGCATTCGTTCGAACTTCTGCTTGCAGAGGTAGTGGCTGCGCCCTTTCAGCAAGGTAACGCGCACCGGGATGCCGAGGGCGTCGCGCACCAGCGGAATGTCTTTTCGAACCAGTTGTTCTTGCAGCGCGATCGTTCCGGTGGAAAGCACCACCTTCTTCCCGCTCCGAATCGCGGGGACGAGATAAGCCAGCGACTTGCCGACGCCGGTTCCCGCTTCCACGATCGTGTGAACGCCTTCCAGGATGCCGCGCTCGACGAGTTGCGCCATTTGCAGCTGGCCGGATCGTGCCTCAAACCCCGGCAGCGTTCGGCTCAACGGCCCTCCGGTAGCGAAAATCTGCTCGATCGCGTCGGCGGCGAGACTCATGCTACGGAACCTGGCCGGGCGGGCGGTCACGCGGCGATTCGTACTCGGTTTCGAGCGGAACGCCGGTGCTGCGGTCGACAACGACCGGCTGCACGCGACGCGCCGGAGCGTAGATGACGAACGTCAGTACGAATCCGGCAAGCAAGCCGGAAATGTGCGCCTGCCACGAGATCGCCGGCACGGTGAACGTGATGATCAAGTTGAGCACGAGGATGCCGACGTTGGCGCGGATCAGCTCCATGCCGGGCTTACCGAGTTTGAATCCGATCGCGAACAGCGCGCCGAAGAGCCCGAAGATCGCGCCGCTCGCGCCGACGGTCGGAACCAGCGGCGGGCTGAAATACACGACGCCCAGACCGGCCGCGACCAGCGATACGACGTACACCAATAACATGCGCCACGGCCCGATGACGTACTCCATGAAGCGCCCCAAAAACCACAGCGATAACATGTTCACGCCGATGTGCAGCAGACCGCCGTGCAGGAACGCGCTCGTGAAGATGCGCCACCATTGACCGTCGTGAAGCACCGCTGCCGGATACAGCGAGCCCTCCTCGAGCACGCGTTCGAGGTTGCCGCCGGATATCGACAGCACGCCCGGGCCGCCAACTTTGATTTCCCACAGGAAGCCGATCACGTTGAGCGCGATCAGAAATCGCGTCATCATCGGACGTTCGCGAACTTTATGCGCCACGCGAGCGTCCGCTACGCGCCGTCGGCGGCAACGATCACCATGCGTGCGAGCTCGAGTGAAATAGCATGGCGGGCGCCGTCGATTTCGACGGTCACCGGACCGCCGAGCGGCGCCTTCTCCACGATGCGAACGTGCGTGCCCGGACGCAACCCGACTTCGCCGAGGTAGCGCAGCATTTCGGGCGCCTCGTAGGTGACGCCGCTGACGACGGTGCGGCGTCCTTCGGCGACTTGCGCCAGCGGCACGCCCGACCGCACCGGCTCGCTCAAATCTCGCGGCGGAACCGGGTGACCGTGCGGACACGTTTGCGGATTTCCGAGCACCTCGACCAGCCGGTCTTCGACTCGTTGCGAGATCGCATGTTCCAGCATGCACGCTTCGGAATGAACTTCTTCCCACGGCATGCCGAGCACGTCGGTGAGCAACCGTTCGGCCAGGCGGTGGCGACGCAGCACCCGGACGCCGACTTCCAGTCCTTTGCGCGTAAGCTTCACTTCGCCGCGTGCGACGTACTCCACGTATCCGTCTTTGTCGAGTTTCTTCAGCATTCCCGAAACCGACGCGGGCGCGACGCCCAGCGCCGACGCCAGCCCGGAAGTAGTGACGCCAGGTCCTTCGTGTTCGAGGCGATATACCGCCTCGAGGTACTCCTCGATCGACTCTGCAAAGTGGCTATGGCCGGACATTATCGCTGGCTTCGACGTACGGCTTCGAGTTCCGTGGCAAGCCGTTCGTGCATCGCTTGCTTGAGTTGCGGATCGGCGAAACTCGAGTCGATTGCATTGCGGACGTAGCGCACGAGGGTATCCGTGCCGGCGGCGCGTTCGACGATTGCATATTCGGCTTCAATCGACGTGTGAAACATGGGCGGGTCGTCGGCATCGATCGTGACGACGCATCCGGCGCGATCGAAATCCAGGAACGCGTGACCGTTTGGCCAGGCACTCCCGGTGATTTCGTTCGACGTCGGGCAAATCTCCAGCGGAACGCCCTCGTTCGCCAGCAGTTCCACCACCGATCGATCGCGCAGCGCGGCAATACCGTGCCCGATGCGTTCGGCACGAAGGTGCGTAACGGCGCTATGGACGCTTTCGGGACCGGCTGCTTCTCCCGCATGTGCGACGCAATGCAACCCGGCGGCGTGCGCGTAGTCGAAGGCACCCACAAACAGGTGCGGCGGGAATCGCACTTCATCGCCGCCGAGCCCGATACCGATCACGTCGACATCGCCGAGGGTCGCTGCCAGCTTCGCGGTTTGCAGCGCACTCGCCGCTCCGAAGTTCCGCGTGAGATCGACGATGAGCCGGAAGATCGCGTCCGGCCGCGCGGCGCGCAGCTCTGCCGCGATGGCGGAGAACGCCGCACGAACGTCGAGCGCCGGATGGAAAAAACTCCAGACCGACGGCGAGACGAAGAGTTCTCCGTAGATGACGTTTTGCGCCAGCGCATCGGCGACGAACTCTCGCGCCAATCGCCCGTAGTCGTCCGGGTGCGCGAGCGTGCGGCTTACTGCAGCAAATGCCAGCAAGAACTCTTCGAAATCCCGGAATCGGTAGGGATCAGAGCGATCCACCGGGATCGAGTCGCCGGACCTGGTCCACTCTCGGCCGGACGGGTGATAGCGCAGGGGAACGCCGTACTTGTCGGCCAGCTCGACGAAGGTCGCCCCCCGCAGGCTTCCCTCGAGGTGGCAGTGCAGGTGAACCTTTGGGATCGCGGGGGCCAGGGCCATGCCTGCGCCGCATTCGCCGTTGCGCACCGCCGCCCCACGCACCCGCGGCGAAGGGGCGCAACCCCGCCCGTCGTATTAGGGTTGTTCTCGCCGCGGGGTGGAGCAGTCCGGTAGCTCGTCGGGCTCATAACCCGAAGGTCGGTGGTTCAAATCCATCCCCCGCAACCAATCAAAAAGCCCGCCGGGCGCAACCGGCGGGCTTTTTTGTAGCGTCGTCGCCGCGGGCGCGAATCAAACCGTCGGTTTCAAGTAAACAAACCCGTCCGCGTAGTCGAACAGAATGGCGAAGTAGCTCATCGTGGTTCGCCCGAGAAGTCCGTCGTAGGAACGCTCCTGCGCCTTCTTCGTCATCGGAACGGCGACGATCGCGTCGGCAAACAGCAGATTTCCGATCCCGAACGTCTGCATCGAATAACTTTGAAATTTCCATTCGTCGCCGCCGATGAAACTTCCGACGCCGATCCAGGGATCGCCGTGAGCGGGGGCCGCGTTCGCTTTGAACTGCGCAAAGTAGTGATCGTACAGCACCGTATCGTAGGCGCCGAGGTCCAGAATGAACTCGCCGGCGGCTCCGCTGAACGTCGCCTTGACCAGCGGAACGCAATCGTCCAGGCTTATCGGTACCTGCGTCCAGCCGTTCGCCACGAGATCCGCCGGCGGCTTCGCAAAGAGCGTCAGCGACTTGCGTGCGAAGTCCACTTCAAGCGCGCCGCTGGCGATAAAGTCACAGCCGAGGAGCCCGACGACCCGCTTGGTCGCCGCGACGTCTTCGTCGACCGGAGCGACATTGATCGAGGCGGTTGCAGCGTGCAACGGGCCGATCGAAACGTCCCCAATGCTCGCGTCGGCCAATGAGTACAGGCCGCCGAAGCTTTCGACCCGTTTGTCGTGGAGCGCCAGCCCGAGATCGGATGCAACCGATGCGTTGATCACGATCGACGATGATCCCGAATCGAGCAAGAGGTCGAGCCCGCGCTGCCCAACGTCCATCCTCACGATAATTCCGTCGTCGGTAAATTCGGCCGGAATCGTCACCGAGTCGCGGCCTTGCAGCGTGAACAGCGTTCTCGATTGGGGAATCGTCAGGTTGACGCTCTCGGGACGAACCGCTTCGTAGGTCGCGACATCGTACCGGCGGCTTCCCTTGTTGAAGTCGGATCGATACGTCCGGATGAACGGCACCATCCTGCCCGAAATCCGCCGGTAGTCGCCGTACTCGGCAATCCGCGTCCGGCCGTCGTAGTCTTTCACATCCACTCGTTGCAGCAAATAGGTTTCGGCGTCGTAATACCGAGTTTCACTCAAGCCTTCTTGCGGCGCGAGCTGCACGACGTACGCCGCGGGTGAAGCGGCGGACACGCCCAAGAGCGTGGCGTCGCCGCCCGGGGCGCCGATGTTGCGAACTGCGTTCTCGATGGGATCGTTCTGTGCGAACGCGCCGCTGACATGCTGAACGAATCCGTTGGGGTTTTGATACCATTGCCGGCCTTGGAACTCACCCCACGACGACGCGACGCCCGCCGTCGTCTCGACCGTTCGGTAGCCTTGCGAATTCGAAAACGTTTCCTCGAGCGACGTCTCGCCGTCGGCGACGCCGCGCAGGACAATGTGATAGGCGCCGCGCGACGGGACTCCATCGGCTTTTCTCACCCGCGAGAGAAGCTCGGCAATCGAGATCGTCGACGGCGTCAGCGCTTCGTCGGCCTTGGCAACCAGCGCGGTTGCAAACACCAAGACAAGGCAGGCGGCGCCGAACGCGAGGCGGCGATCCGGCACTGGCTACGGTGCGGCTTGAGGCACCGGAGGAGCGATGGTCGCGCGTGCTTCCAGCGCCTGCTTTGCCAGCGCTTCCAGCGCTTCGAGGTGCGCGCGAGTCATCTCGTCGAGCTTCGACCGGCCTAACGCCGCCGCCGAATCGTTGACCAAATACTCGAGCTGCAACCGCGCCAACGCCTGCGCGTCGGGTGGTGTGCCGGCTGCCGGCGACGTCCACAGCTTTGCCAAACGCTTGGCGAAGTTCACTTGCGCGTTACGCAGCACGACGCCGGCTTGAGCGGCTTTGCCGTCCTGGATATCGCCGAAAATGCCGCCACGAGTCCAATCGAAGAGATCGGTCAGCGACATCGCGGCTCCGGTCGAATATTTCGTCGACAGTTGGTCGATGCGCGCCAAGGTGAGCGGCGCGAACAGCTCGTCGAGCACGCGCTCTTGCGTGGCCCCGGCGATTCCCACGACGTCGACGTCGTGCCGCGGCGAGGGATCGTAAACCCAGGTGGCACCCGGGCCGAGCGAGCTAACCTCGCTGTAGGTCAACGTCCGCAGAACGCGTGGGCTGAACCGCCACGCCGCGTCCGAGAAGAGGGCGCTCTGCAGCACTCGCCATGCCTGATACTCGTCGATACGCGAGACCGGCTGAAGCGGCGTCGACGCGTGCGGATCGCCGGCGTTGGCACGCGATACGTACTCGCCACCGATGATGTGTGCCGGCATTTCGGCGTAGCGTACGTAAAATCGTAACGGCAGCAAGAACGCGCGGCGCGCCTCGTCGTATGCCTGCCCGCTCCTGGGAAAGCGCTGGTCGACCGCGTTCATGATGCCGTGCAGCATCGACAGCTGCGTTTGCTCCCATGCGAGCGGATGGCTCGTCAAATCGTCCTGCTGCACGCGCGGATCGATGGCATGGCCGCCGTTGAAAAAGGCGTCCTCGTCCGAAGCAAATCGGTAGATCGGATCCGACCAGCGGGAAGCCAGGCGATTGAGGGTGGGAACTTCCGCTTCAGGAGTATACGCGTTCGGCACGTACTGGTATCCGAAGCGAAGCGCATAATAATCGTACGGTCCGAGCACGAGTTGCTCGTAGTTCCCTTGGTTCGTCCCTCTCGGCCAGACGTTGAGCGGCGCGTATTCCATGACCGAGCTTGCGACGCCGTGCGTTCGCGTGAAGTTTACGTCTTGGAGTTGCTGCGCCGTGTAGGCCATGGAGCCGATGAAGTTATGCTGCAGCCCCATGTCGTGGCCCGACTCGTGAAGCACGACCGCGCGAATCTCTCGAAGCGTGAAAGCGCGCTCGATCGCCTCGCTGTCGGCTAGGCCCCGTGCCGGCGCCACGAAATACCGGTAGCTGCGGCCGCTCAATCCCATGACCGCGTCGACGTTGATGCCGGCGTTGATCTCTTCGCCGGTACGCGGGTCGGTGATGATCAATGCCTCGGCGCCGTATTGAGGAATCGGCGCGTCGAACCAGCTGACCATGTTGTGGCGCACGTCGTCGATGTCGAAGGTGGCGTCGTCGGGCTGCTGCACGACCTGCACCGCGTTGAGAATGCCGATCCGAGTGAAGGCGTCGTTCCACGTCAGGAGCGCGCTGCGAACGGTATCGCGATATTCCACCGGAATATCGTTGCTCAGCGTAAAGATCAACGGATTCTTCGCCGCCGACGGTTGGCCCGGGTGTTCCGGCATGAAGTTCCAGCGGCTGAGATAGTATACGTTGCGCGAGGGGTTCTTATCGTTTTGGAAATCGATCAGCGGCTGCTCGAAATAGCCGACGCGCGGATCGGCAATCCGAGGCATATATCCGTCTTGCGGAGCGGCGATGATATTGTACGTCATCTTGACTTCGATGCTCCGCGCATCCGGCGCATTATCGATGGTATCGGGCGACGCGCTGGCCCACGTTTGGCTCACCCTCAAGATGGTGTTCTGCGGAAAGGCCTTTGCCTCGAGGAAGAACGACCGCGCCGGATCCAGCCTGTAGGCGTGTGCCGGGTTCGCTGCAACCGCATCGAACTGTGCCGCGAAGTTGGCCACGTCGCCCAGGAACGGCGCTGCCGATATGACGACCGAGGTCGGCGATTCGGCGACCACCGGAGAGACCGCCACGACCGAACTCGGAAGCGACGCTTGAGCGCTAATCATCGCCGGGTTGCCCTTATCGACTCGGGCAAACGTGTTCGGCCAGCGCAAGACGATGTTATCATCGACTTGCTCGAACCGCATGATGCGAGCCGGGGCGACGTACGGCTCTCCCGGCGCCGGCCCGAACCCGCCCAGACCGGTTGCCGGAACCGAGGTCTCGATGAAGTCTTGGCCGAGCTGGCTCTTGAGTAAAACCAGATACACTTTGCCGGCCTTGCGCAGAACCGAAATCAGGCCGGGCGACACCTTTGCGTCTTTGGCAAACGCGTCGTAGGGCGCCGGCCCCGCCGGCGCGGCGGCAGGTGTTTGGGCGACGGCAATACCCGGAGCGAGCGACAACGTCAAAACAGCGGCCATGCACAGCCGGTACGAATGCATCATGCCGTTCCTCGTTCGCCGCGCAACACCAAATACCCGGCGGCCGCCGCCAGCACCGAACCGGCGAAAACGCCGATTTTCGTTTCGGTGAGCAGCGCGCCGGGTTCGAAGGCAAGCGTTCCGATGAACAGGCTCATCGTGAAACCGATGCCGCCGAGAAGCGCCACGCCGTACATCATGCGCCAGGTCACGCCGTATGGTAGGCGCGCGATGCCCAACCTCACCGCCACCCACGACGATGCAAAAATGCCGAGCTGTTTCCCGAAAAACAGCCCGCACGCAATGCCGAGCGGCAGCGCCCCGAACGCTACCGACGGCGTCAGCCAGCGGAACGAAACCCCGGCATTGAATAGACCGAACAGGGGGAGGACCGCAAACGCAACGTACGGATTTAGTACGCGTTCGAACTTGTTGAGCGTGTTCGACGGAATGCTGAACGCCAGCACCACGCCCGCGAGCGTCGCGTGAACGCCGGACTTCAACACGCAGAACCACATCACGGCGCCGATTGCGGCATACGCCGGCAGAAAGGTCACCCGCGCGCGGTTGAGTATTGCGAGAACGACGGCGCACGCGACCGCCGCGAGCAACGCGAGCGGTGCCACGCCGGCAGTGTAAAAAACGGCGATGATCGCGATCGCCGCTAGATCGTCGATGACCGCGAGTGCGGTCAAGAAGATCTTCAGCCCCGCCGGAATCCTGCGGCCGAGCAGCGATAGGGCGGCGAGAGCAAACGCGATGTCGGTTGCCGCGGGAATCGCCCAGCCGCGAAAGCGGATCGGGTCGTGCCACACGAACGCCGCGCAAATCGCCGACGGCAGCACGACTCCGCCGAGCGCCCCAATCGCCGGCAGCGCGGTGCGGCCGAACGTCGATAACTCGCCGTCCCGAGCTTCGCGCTTGATTTCGAGACCGACGAGCAAAAAAAACACCGCCATCAAACCGTCGTTCACCCACTCGTGGGTGGTTAAATGGATTCCGTAGGCGGCCGGCCCGAAGCCGGCCTCGAGGTGCAACAGCGCGGCGTAGGAGCCGGCAAACGGTGAGTTAGCCCAAATCAATCCGCCCGCAGCGGCAGCGACCAGCGCGAAACCCGCAAACGATTCGCTGCGGAGAAATTCGCGCATCGCGGCGAACGAGCTATGACGCAGACTTCAATATCCCGACCGACCTTCCGACGTCTTCGAAGGCCGCCAAGGCGCGGTCCATTTCGGCCGTCGTGAGCGCCGCGCTAATTTGCACGCGAATCCGCGCGGTGCCTTCGGGCACGACTGGGAACCCGAAACCGGTTACGAACACGCCTCGCTTTAGGAGCTGATCGCTCATCGTAATGGCAAAGGCCGTTTCACCGACGATGATCGGCACGATGGCGCTTTCGCCGGACAGCGGCTCGTAACCGATTCGTTCCAAACCCGCGCGAAAATATGCCGTATTCTCGCGCAGCTTGTCAACCAGCGCCGGATGCGCGTCCAGATAGTCGATCGCTTCGAGCGCGCTGCAGGCGACGGTCGCCGGCAAGGCGTTCGAAAAGAGTTGCGGCCGCGAGCGCTGGATCAGCGTATCGATCAAGGCAACGCTGCCGGCGACAAATCCGCCTGCCGCTCCACCCAGCGCCTTCCCAAGCGTTCCCGTAATTACGTCGATTCTTCCGGTGAGGCCGTAGTGCTCGATCGTTCCGCGGCCGGTCGGCCCCATTACGCCGGTGCCGTGCGAATCGTCGACGACGACGATCGCGTCGAATTCCTGCGCCAGGTCGACGATCTCGGGCAGGTTCGCCAAATCGCCCTCCATCGAAAACACGCCGTCGGTGACCACGACGATTGGAAAGCAATCGGAGACCGACTGCAGTTTCTCTCGCAAGTCGCCCATATTGCTATGCCGAAAGCGTTCGCGCCGCGCCTTTGAAGCCAAGCGTACGCCGTCGATGATCGATGCGTGGTTCAACTCGTCCGAGACGATCGCCGCTCCCCGATCGCAGATCGTCGCGAACAGTCCGGTGTTGGCGTTCCAGCACGCCACGTAGGAGAGCGCCGCTTGGGTTCCGAGAAACGCGGCGATGCGCTGCTCGAGAACCCGGTGAATATCGAACGTTCCGCAAATGAAGCGCACCGAAGCCGTTCCGGCCCCGTATCGGTCAAGACCGCGTTTACCGGCTTCCACGACTTCGCGCTGGTCGGCCAAGCCTAAGTAATTGTTGCTGGACAGCACGATAACGTCGCCCGCCTCCTCCATGTGCACCTCCGTTGCCATTGGCGTCGTGATGTGTTTGAGGTGTTTATAGGTTCCGGCGCGTTTGAGCGCGTCGAGGTCGACGCGCAGTTTGGCTTCGAACGCCTGATTCATGGTCTTGCGATATCCCCTTTGAAATCGAGAACGACTTTGGCGGCTTCGCCGCTTCGCATGAGTTCGAAGGCGCGATCGAACTGCGTGTAAGGCAAGACGTGGGTGATGATCGAACGCAAGTCGACGCGCCCGCTTTTCACCAGCGCTTGCGTCTGGTACCAGGTTTCGAACATGCGCCGCCCGTTGATGCCGAGCACCGTCAAGCCTTTGAAGATGATGCGTTCGGCGAGATTGATGGTAATCGCATCGCTCGGAATGCCGAGCAACGCCGCGGTCCCGCCGTTGCGAACCATCTGCAAACCGGTATCGATTGCGGCGCCGCTGCCGGACATTTCGAGGAGCACGTCGGCACCGTCGCCGTTCGTGCGCGCTTTGACCTCGGCGACCAATCCAGGCTGGGATGCGAGGAAGGTCGCGTCGGCACCGAGCCGCTCGGCGAGTTCCAGCTTGGCCGGGTTGACGTCGATCGCATAGACCGATGCCGCTCCGGCGGCGCGTGCGACCGCAACGGCCATCAGTCCGATCGACCCGACGCCGGTAATCACGACGCTTTTTACGCTAACGCCGGCGGCCATGACGGTGTGGACGGCGTTCCCGAGCGGATCGAATACTGCCGCGACCTCGTCGGGAATAGCCGGGTCGAGCTTCCACACGTTGTATTCGGGCATCGCGATGTACTCGGCGAACGACCCGTCGCGGTCGACGCCGATGATCTGCACGCGCTCGCAGATATGCGCCTGCCCGGTTCGGCACGGCAAGCAGGTGCCATCCACGACGTGCCCCTCGGCGGAAACGCGCTCGCCGATGCGCACCGAACGCACGGCATCCCCGACCGCCGCCACCGTTCCCATGAACTCGTGCCCCACTACGAGCGGCGGTTGTATCCGAGCTTGTGCCCAAGAATCCCAGGCATAAATGTGATGGTCGGTTCCGCAGACCCCGGCCTTTTCGACGCGTATCAATACGTCGGTCGGGCCAATCTCCGGCACCGGCACGTCTTTCAAGACAAAACCCGGCTCCGGTCCCAGCTTTGAGAGCGCTTTCATGAAAGGCACGGCGGCCCAAGATATTGCACCTCAGGCCGCCTTGTTCATTTCCAGGCTACGCGGTGGCTGAAACGACGAGTAGGTCGACGTCGTGGCCCCTTACAGGTCGCTGGTTCCGAACATGTAGCTTCCTCCTAACGTCAGTGTGCGCGAATACGAAGTTCCCTGGGCCCGCGTGACGCCTGCGATCGGATTCGCAAGGTCGACGGCAGAGTTGACGCCGCCATAGGTCGCTTGAATCTGAAACTGCCGGGTAACGAGCTGTGCGGTGTTCAGCAGCAGAGGAGTTGCGTTGGTCGAAAAGTCGTGACTGACGACGAGCGCGAGCAGCGTCCCGCCGGGCGAGCGCCAAAAGGGAACGGCCTGCGGCGCGAAACTCCAGCTGCGCGTAACCCTGGAGGACGAAACGCTGGCGAAATTCGATACCGGGAAGGCGAGGCTCACGCCCATCGTACGCGCTCGATTCGTGGCTAGGTTGAGGAGTGGATTGATCGTGTAGGCCGGGCCCGGAGCCGCGATGCCCGGCGATCCCGTCGGAGCTTCGTAGGTCAGCAGCAAACCGCCGAGAATTCCGCGAGCGCGATCGACGTAGATCAGCTGCTTGTACCAAAACTCCATGTCGGTAGCGCCGGCAGCCAGCGTTCCGCGCGTTGCACTCGACAGTTGCGAGAAGGACGGCGGCAGAATCGTTATCTGCGCATTTTGGGATATACCAACGTTGATGAGACCTCCCGGGTAGGCGATCGCTGAACGATCCGCTCTCGCAGGTAGAGACGATCCGCCCAGATCGAGAACGACGTTTGCGGGGATGACCGTCGTGGCGTAGGTCGCTTGCAGGCTCGCCTGACCCGCGACAAAAACGCACGGGGATGCGGCGAGATATTTCTTGAGCAGCTCTTGAGGGCCGCCGCAAGGATCGCGTCTCCCGCTCACTGGAGCCGGGGTCGCGCCGGCTTGCTTAGCCGGGCTCGACGACTCGGCAGCCAGGATTGCGAACAGTGCATGGACGGCCAACATAGTACGAACGCTATCCTAAAGCTCGCCGTGGTTTGCCTGCCGTCTTCCGCAGAAAGGGAAATAATGATGAGCAAGACCGAACGTGACTATTAGGGTATCTTTGACACCGCTTTCGACAAATACACCAAGGAGGCCCTATGGCGACAAAAACGACGCAGAAGCGTGGCTCGACACCGCAGGGAGCGTCGCTGCGTCAACGCGTTCCGATAGCGAGCCACGCCCGATGGAAGCCCGGACGCGGTCGGCTAGAACCGCTCGAGATTCTCGCGGCGGGTGACGCAGGCAGAATTCCTGAGCTCGTTCCGTTTCGCTACGGACGCATGATGCGATCGCCTTTTTCGTTCTATCGCGGATCGGCCGCCGTCATGGCTGCCGACCTCGCAAAAACGCCTTCCTCGGACATCCGCGTGCAGCTCTCCGGCGACGCGCATCTGGCGAACTTCGGCGGCGTTGCGACACCGGAGCGCAACGTGAGTTTCGAGATCAACGATTTCGACGAGACGTTGCCCGGGCCGTGGGAGTGGGACCTCAAACGATTGGCCGCATCGTTCGTCCTAGCCATGCGGGAGAACAGAATCCCCGATGACGTCGCTCGCGAGGCGGCAATCAGGTGCGCGCGCAACTATCGCAAGGCCATGCGCACGTTTGCGGAGATGAACCCCCTCGATCTCTGGTACCGGCGCTACGATGCGCGAGAGTTCTTCGAACGCATCTCAGACCGCGACATTCGGGAACACGTTCGCCGCCGCGTCGAGAAGATCGCCAAAAAGCGCGGCTCCGACATGGTTTTTCCGAAACTGGCGCACGTGGTCGCCGGTCAAACGGCCATCAAGGACGTGCCGCCGACGATCTTTCACCCCGAACAATCCAAGGCTCCCGGATTTCGTGCCGACGCGGAACGGATTCTCAAAAGCTATCGTGACACGCTTCCCGACGAGCGCCGGCTGCTCTTCGATCGTTACCGTTTGGTTGACGCAGCCATAAAAGTCGTAGGCGTAGGAAGCGTCGGAACGCGTTGTTGGATCGTCCTGCTCATGTCGGATCGGAACGAACCCCTCTTCCTCCAGCTCAAAGCGTCATCGGCTTCGGTTTTGGAGCCGTACGCCGGCAACAGCATCTACCCGCACAGCGGACAGCGCGTGGTTGTGGGAATGCGGCTGGTGCAGGCGGCCTCCGACGTATTCCTCGGTTGGACGAGTGGCCCGAACGGCGACTTTTACGTGCGGCAGCTGCGCGACGTCAAGGTCAAACCGTTGGTGGAGCTTTTCGATCTTCCGATGTTCTCGATTTTTTCAAAGGCATGCGGACGCAATCTCGCCCGAGGTCACGCTCGCAGCGGCGATGCGCGCGCGATAGCAGCCTATTTGGAGAAAGACGAGCGATTCGACATTGCGATCGGGAGCTTCAGCATTGCCTATGCCGACCAAGCCGAACGTGACCACGCGGCGTTGCGGCGCGCGGTCAAGCTCGGAAAGATCGAGGCCTACACCGAATGACGAACCTCAGCCTCAGAGCGAACGCTGCCCGACGACGCGGCCGTCCGGCGACGTCATATCGGATCCGATCCCCCAGATGCCGTTGAAGCTGTTGTTGTCGCCGTTGAACCAGAACGAGAACCAGCCGGACTTGCCGCCGCCGCTCCACGTCGTGCGCACTTTGTCCTTCGCTACGAACTTACCGTTCATCGTAACGCCGGCGGAGTGGCAAACGACGGTCGGCCCCGATTGCGTGCACTTCATCGAGCCGACGAACATCGTCGATCCTCCCGCGCCCGCGACTTTCCAAGCGCCCGCCGCGGTGATTGGTGAGGGCGGCAGAATCTTGTTGCCGACGAACGACCCATTTGCCGCGCGACCGTTGTAGCCCCACGTTCCGTTAAAGCTGTGGCCGTTTGGAGTGACGTAGATCGTCAGCCATCCCGCACCCTCGGGACCGTGCCACTTTCCATTGATTTTTTCGTCGGTGACGAACTCGCCGGTATATCCGTTTCCATTGGCTGCGTTATGTCCAACGAGCCCCATGCCCGATTGAGTGATCGTCATCGTAGCCGTCGTCGAGCCGTTTGCGCCGGTCTGCGCGACGCTCCAAGTTCCGGTGAGATTCGGCGGGCTGGCTAACGCGGCGAGCGAGGTTGCCGCTATCGCAACGCCGCAGATGACTGAGAGAGCAAGGCGATTCATTATCCGTAATCCTTTCATGGTTGGGCGATGACCGGGCGGCCTCGCGGGCGGACCCTGCCAAGACCTTGCGGGTAAGCCCAGTGAGCGAGGATCGATTCGGGAGCGCCCTTATCTCCTAATCGATAAATCGTGACACCGATTGCCGTCACATCCATAGCGTCGAAATCCGCTGCGGTGCAGGCGGGCTCCAAACTAGGAAGCGTCCCACGTGAGATGAAATCGGCGATGAACCGCATCGTTGACTCCTCCATTCTGGGTCTCAGGCGCAACGAAATTACGTCGTGCGCTAACCCAGGTTCGATGGCTCGAATCAACTTCGACTGCAATCGCACGAGAGCGGTCGCCGGTTGAATCGATATCGACGCACCTGCAGGCGAGCTTGCAGTGCGCGCCGTCGCCGGGATTAGTCGCAGCCCAGAGGGCGGTCGAGCTGGGATCGTTCGATCGACGGCCGTAACGATTCGTTTTAGCTGCGGCGTTAGCGCAAAGCCGGCCACGAGGCAGATACGCGGTTCCATCGGTCCGGAAAAGAGAATGTGCGACGGATGGAAGACGCGCGGCGTTTCCAAATCCAAAGCGATCTCGATGCCCGTGACATCCCACTTTCGCAGATGCGTGACGCTCATCTCTCTCTAAATGCCGCGTTGCGCCACCGTTCGTTAACCCTCGCTCAGGGTGCACTCGCGAGGGGCCCCTTCCGGGGTGGCGGTACGCAGGCCGGTCCCGTGCTCAACCGCGCCGCGTCCACCCATGGACAATAGCCGCCGCATTTTGACAGGCTCATTGCATTAGAGTAAGATTAGAGCCGCTCGCCAGCTAGCGAGGTGGTTTGTGCGAGAACGAGTTTCTGACTCAAGGGCGGCAAGTGGGGAAACGGAATCGCCCCGCAAGGCCTTGGGTTTCTTTCTGCGCAAGCGGCGCGAAGCGATGACCCCTCAGGACGTGGGCCTATCCTCACGCCGCGGGCGTCGCACGCCCGGGTTGCGCCGTGAAGAGGTCGCGTTTCTCGCCGACATCGGCGTCAAGTGGTACGCGCGGCTCGAGGCGGGCGACGAAATACATCCGTCGGAATCGACGTTGACGGGGATCGCCTCCGCGTTGCGGCTATCGAACGCCGAGTACGAATACATGCTCGATCTGGCCGGCCGACGTCATCCCTTGACCTCCGGCCCCGAAGAAAGAACGACGATACCCGAGCCGATTCCGGCGCTGCTGGGGAACCTTCGAGGCGTCGCAGCGACAATCGGCGATAAGATCTTAACGCCGCTTCGATGGAACGCCCTGGCAGACGCAGTCTACGGTCATTCCCGCTTCAAGCATCCGGTAGAGCGCAACGCCCTGGTCCGCTGCCTCTTCGACCCCGATTTCATCGAATTTCTCGGACCTGAGCGCGAAGCGCTCCTCTTGCGCGCCGTGGGCATGCTGCGACTGAACTATTCGTCACCACGGCAAAGTCCACTCGCAGAGTCTGTTCTTGAAAGGATTAAAGACCATCCGGCTTTTCAATGGGCCTGGAATCGGCGGGTCGTCGCCGCCGAGCTGTCGGATGAAAACCTCATGGTTCGAAAACATCCGCTCGTTGGGAGGATCGCAGTCTATGCGATCGACTTCGTCACGCCGACGCGCGCGCATCTTCTCTTGCGAACGCTCGTCCCGGGCGATGACGAGACGGCAGCGAAGTTCAACCGCTTGGAGGGGAGCGGCAGCAATCGAACGATCGCGGCGGGGAGCGCCGGGGTCGCCTGAGGCTAACGCAGACGTAAGCGGCCGGGGCTGACGCTAAGAACTGCCAATCCTCCACTTGTCAAGGGGTCCTTGGTACGTGGTTGCAGCGATTCAGCCGCGCGGTTACGCTAGCGCGACATCATGTTGCAGCTTGGGGCCTGGAAAGTTTCACCAAGAATTGCAGCAGCGGCTGGGCTAACAGTCTGCTGCGTTCTGCTCCCGTCTGTGGCGAGTGCAACCGGCACGATCAACATTCAGCATAAAGACGGCACGGTAAACACGTATCGTGACGTCGAGATCAAGGTTTTCTCCGGCTCGCTCTTCTTAACGTCCGACGACGGTGACGGCACGATCGTCGTTACCCGCGCCGCGTGCTCGTATCGAGAAAAGATCATCGTCTGTCTGCCGACCTCGGCCGCGCTCGTGCAAGAAGGCGAGAGCAACGCGCTCAACCTCAAAACCGGCACGATTTATCTTAATTACACCGATGCGGCGCAACCGCTATCGCATTCGTCGGCGAAACTGCCCCCCGACAGCGTCCTGCTGACGCTCTCGACGGAAAACGGAACGTATATCAACGTTCGCGGACACATCGACCAGCTGATACAGCAGTGAAGTATCTAGCTCTCATTCTCTCGGTCGCGTTTGTCGTGCAGCTTTGCTCTCCGGCCGACGCCCAACGCCGAGGCGGCGGAGGCG